>CAYHCM010000018.1:18924-20021 GCA_964355045.1 uncultured Chitinophaga sp.
ACATTTACAAGTTGATTAGTTACAAATCGGTCGCAATTTATCCAGCCCAATTTGCTGCTATTGCCTGTGAAATATTGTCTGGCTTCGTTTTGCTTATTTATACTTCTCTGATTTTCGGCTGCCATTAAAGCATTATTCATTTCATTACCAAACACCTCTTCAAAATCGCTTTTGTTTGCTATAATAAACTCATTTAAAAACCAATTATTTAAAACCCTTTCTTGGTATGACGAGTTAATATCAGAACTCTTTAATTTCAATAGTCTGAGTTTTCCGTTGCGTGAATATTTTTTTATAATATCCGGATAATCGGTTTTCTGAAGATTGCTGAATGATTGATTTAAACTATTTAAATAATTCAACTTTAAGGTCTCTTCTTCTGTAAGTCTGGCGTTGGAGGCATTCATTTTTAATATTCTTAAAGGCACCATACTATATTGAGTTCCTTCTATAGATTGGTTTCTTAGTTTTGCCAGTCCTATAGCTACTCTTCGTTTATCATGAAGATCATAAAGTGAGTTTATATTTTTGTTTATTGCCGATCGGGTTGCAGTAAGCCATTCATAAAATAATTGTTTCTCAGCTTCAAATTTTTCAATTTCTGCTTTTCTGTTTGCCATAAATAATTCATACCGTTCAAGTCGTTTGTTATATTTTTCCAATCTTTTGGTGTATTCGGCCATCTGAGCTGTATAAACTTTTTCTACCTTGTTTTCCTTCATCTTTTGGGTTGAAACTATCCACCCTAAAAATGAAAACAGTTCTCGGGCTTCAGGTTTTGCAGGTTCTTTAGGCATGCGGGGCTTGGAAGGTATGTTTACCAGTACAGGTAAATTATAATTAAGTGGATGGTCTGTAAATTCAGGCGTACTTAAATCAATTGAACGAATGAGTGATAATAAAATTTCTTCATTCAGTTTTTTGGAAACCTTTTCTTTTTGAGCGTTGGTTTCAAATGGTTTTCCGGTATTTTTCCAGTCTATTTTCCCTGTATTATCAGCTACTCCTTCAAAAACCATCATGTCGTTTTTTTGCATTTCGGTTGGTATTTTAATGCTAATCTCTTTGCCATCGGCCATTTCAAGTTTTGTATTATT
>CAYHCM010000018.1:20121-33427 GCA_964355045.1 uncultured Chitinophaga sp.
GTATAATTAAGCACAATTATCAAAATTTCAACCGATCGGTTCAGGGCTTTTCCTTCATCATCCGTATTGGCTGCAATTGGTTTAAGCTCACCTACCCATTTTTCATTTATTTCGGCTTTTTGCCATCCTTTGGTTTTTAAAAACTCTGATACTTCAGCGGTTCGCAATCGTGATAAAGTTAGATTATAACCGATTGTTCCATCAAAATCGGTTCGGCCGGTTAGTTTAATTTTTGCCGAAGGATGAGCAGTTAAAAAGGCGTTAACCTCATTTAATTTTTGTAACGCTGCATTGTCCAACGCATGTTCGTCAGTTGCAAATTGAATCAGAAATTGCTTGGTTTCGTGCCCTGCAAATGCATGGACACCGATAGTCAACAGAATAATTACTAGGAACTTTTTCATATCTATTATTTTTTAATTGGTTTCTTGTAATGTTTAATAAAATAAACGGGTATAGGTAACCCTTTAGTATTTTATTATTTTTTAAATGGCTATAAGTCACGGTATAAAAATTATTTTGGTTATAATTAGAAAGGAAAGAATTTCAATGTCACCCTCAATTTATTTTAAAAAATTGTGAGACTAAAGCCTATTTGCCATTTATTTTTACAGTTCAATAAATTGAACTGCAATGGATGGTTTGCAGAAATAACATTGGCTGCGAAGCAATCCATTGCCGTTGCGCTTTAGCCAACGGAAAAGGTATTTTTTTTAAATTAAATAAATTGTACTGCAATGGATGGTTTGCAGCTTTATCATTGGCAGTGATTGTATCATTGCCGTTGCGCTTTAGCCAACGGATAAGGATAAAATTTTATTTTTTTGACTCTCTCCAAAACAATACTCCAACCCAAATCCAGCTCACAATCATACACAATCCACCCAATGGTGTAATTGCTCCAATCCATTTAAAACCTTCAATCCCCAACATTTGCCTTAATGCCAAAAAATAAACTGTACCGCAAAATATTAAAATACCCAACCTCAGTAATAATACCGGTACGTTTAATTTTACTTCCGATATCTTACTTATTAGCCCCATGGCTATTAATCCCAAACACCCGTAAAACTGATAACGAACGCCTGTTTCAAAGGTTTGAAGATTTTCAGGTGTTAATTTTTCCTTGAGATAATGGGCGCCGAAAGCACCTAAAATAATGGCTGCCGCCAGCCCGAATGAACCCCTGTAAATAGTTTGTGAAAAATTTTTATTCATAGTATTGTGATTTGTTGCCTTTGTTGTACGAAATTGCAAAGGTATTTTTTAAAACAAATTATGTTAAATAAATTTAAAACCCTTTTTTGGAGTACAGCCTGCATGGTGACTGTACTAAGTTGCATGCCTGAGGAATTTGGTACTGTAGGTGGAAAAATGACGGAGATAAATCCGGAATACGCCGTTCCTTTAATAAGCGATGACCTCTCTATTGACGACATTGTTAAAAATAGTATTGATTTTGTAAAAATTTATAATGACAATTCAATTTCGTTTGTTTATCGCGGCGAAATATTTTCATCTACTGCCGGCGATGCCGTTACTATTCCTAACCAAAATTTTAATCAAACGCTCGTGCTCAATTCAGCTCAGGCAGCCGCATTGGCCGGTGGTCAATCGCAAACAATAAGTTTACAAAGCAATTATTCGTTTGCTTTGGGCAGCCGCGAAATTGATTCTATATGGCTAAAGGCCGGCTCCCTGGTAGGATCTGTAATAAGTGAGATTAAAACCGGCGGCAATCTTAAAATTACCTTTGAGGACGCCAAAAATCTGACACTGATATTAAGCGTTGATGTTCCATTTAATTATGGAGGATCTATTCCGGTTTTGGCCAGCAAAAATACACCCTTGCCCGGATATAAATGGGATATGACCAAAGGTGGTTTGGGGTATAATAATGTAAATGTAAAATTTGATTTAACCCTTAACCCAACTACAGAACCCGTGGCCGCCGGCGATAAAATTGATATTGGTATGGGATTTAATAATATGAAATTTAGCCGTTTTTACGGATACATAGGTCAGGTTAATTTAGCCAATGGCGGCGATACCATTGATTTGTCGGTATTTGATAATGAAGGAACAGGTCAGTTTTTTCTTGAAGACCCTAAAGTGAAAATTATATGTGGCAATTCGTTTGGCGTACCTGTTAAGGCCGGATTTACAAAATTGGCAGGTTATAGCAAAGGTCCCGGAGGTTTTGAAACGAATATTACAGGAAATTCAGACCCATTGCCTGTTCCAACTCCAACCGTTTCGCAAATAGGCGAAATGCTTTATGATTCGGTGGTATTGGACAAAACGACCAGTAATATTAAAACGGTGATAAACCAAAAGCCCAAACAAATTATTTTTCAAACCTATATTAATCTTAATCCACTTGGCAGGCAACAACGAAATTTTATTACCGACTATAGCCGGGTAAAGTTTATAGTAGATGTGGAAATGCCATTGTATGGCAGTGCCCGCAATTTTGTGCTCGAATCAGAAGATTCAGTCAGTTTTAAAGCACCCGAAGAAGATTTAATTGAAAATATTCTTTTTAGATTTACCGGAAACAATGGCTATCCCATTGACCTCATAACACAAGTTTATTTGATTGATTCATTAAACAATATCTTTGATTCAATATTTCCAAACCATACCTATCAATTTTTGGAAGCGGCCAATGTTGGTACGGATGGGAAGGTAACAACCCCTTCAATAAAAACTACGGATGTGGAATTTGATATGCTCAGGGCCAAACGTTTGAACAGGCTTAAAAAAATAAAGTTAAGGGCCGAGATAGCCACCACAAGTGCCGGAGGCACTTACCCAAGTGTAAAACTTTATAACAACTATGTGTTGGGTATAAAAATAGGGGTTAAAGCCAAATTGAAGTTAAAGGTAGATAAATTTTAATTTTTTATTAAACCCACAAAACAAAAATAGTATGATAAAGAAAATATTCGTTTTAAATCTGCTCATGGCAATCATGATTATGAGCTTAAAAGCCCAACATAATTTAACCATGTACAATATGCATACCTTGCCACAGCGCATTCAGGTTAATCCGGCAGCTATGCCCGATTCCAGGTTTTTTATAAGTATGCCCGGTTTAGCTTCCATCCATATGCTTTATGGAAACGATGGATTTAAAATCAAAAATTTAGTATCAGTTAACGATTCAAATCAATTGGTTATTAGTCCAAAATCGTTTTATGATGCACTGAATAAAAACAACATGATTAGCATGGATGTTAACTTCGATCTTATATATTTTGGATTTAAGGCCCGTAAAAGTTTTTTCACAGTAAGCCTTGGTGAAAAAGTAAGAACCCGAACAAGTTTTCCAAAAGATTTTATGGGTTTGATAATAGTTGGCAATGCCGGAGATAATCTTGGCAAAGACCTTAATTTTAATTTTGGCTTTGATATAATGGCTTATAACGATTTGAGCGCTTCGTGGTCGCGATCGTTTTTAAAAGACAAACTGAGATTGGGTGTAAAAGGCTCCTACCTAAATGGAATACTGAATATAAATACCCAACGAAGCGACCTGATTTTTAATACCAACGCCGAAGACTTTCATTTCACCGTTCGCTCAGATATTAAGGTAAACACTTCCAGTATTTTAGATACAATCAATGGCGATTTCGACCCCGATGCTCCATCCATCAATGTATTTAAAGGCCGCAACAGGGGGATGTCAGCAAGCATAGGGGCGACATATCAATTAACTAAAAAAATTGCCCTTTCAGCCAGTATCGTTGATATTGGATATATTGACTGGAAAGACAATGTACAAAATTATGAAACCGCTGACCCAAACGCAAAAGTGGAATTTTATGGTATGACAATGAGTGATTTATTTAGCGACAACCCAAATCCTGACTCTACTTTTAAAGATTTATTAGATACCCTTACAGCTAAATTAAAAATGAAGCATACTTATGAGAAATACCGCACCACCTTGCCGGCTACTTTTTATTTGGGTGGAAACTTCTGGATAACTAAACGCCATAATTTTGGGGTTTTGTTTTATGGCAATTACTATCAAAAGAAACTGAATCCTGCAATTACTTTATCGTATAATGGAAAATTAACCCGGATATTAGGAATTTCAGTGAGTTATTCCATGATTAACAAGTCGTTTGTAAATGGCGGTGTGGGGCTTACTTTAAACGGCGGCCCGTTTCAAACTTATTTTGTAGCCGATAATATTTTAGGGATGATAAAATACCGCAATGCTAATACGGTAGATTTTAGAACAGGGATTAATTTTACATTCAGACGAACCGATAAAAAACCGGGAACGAAAAAAAATAAAGCGAATAAATTTGGACTGTAAAATGATAAAGTCTATACTTAAAACGGGATAAATTATCGCTCATTTGTTGGATATGAAAAGTGCCGTAGGCATCCCGATGCATCGGGAGTAGAAATAACGACATTCACAGTATTTAAATCAGTCCGCCATGGGCGGACGAAATATATTTCGTGCCTATGGCACTTAATATGTTAGGTGTAATTATTTTGCTACCGATATGTCGTCCATAAATGGACTTTAAAATGCGACAATTTATCCCGTTTTCAGTATAAATGAATTTTTCTAATTCAGGATTAAAACTCTTGTAAGTTTATTTTCTGAATCGGATAATTGGATATAGTATAATCCTTTTGCAATATCTGACAAATCAATAGAAGTAGTATTGTTTATAAATGACGGTTCAATAGTCCTGATTAATTGTCCAAGGCTATTTGTTACTTTAATTATTGAAGGAATGAAAGAATTATTTTTTGTATCAATGTGGATAACCCCCTTAGATGGTATAGGATAAATCACAACATTTTCCAAAGATATTTTGGATAAATAAAGTCTGGACTTATGCGCAACATTCTGGCAAAATTTATTATTTATAATTTCAGATTTAGATTCCTTTTTAATACTGTCATTTCCATATCCGAATAGTTTAACTGTACCACAAAAAGTGGTAGTATAGTTATCAGTATCCCATGTCATTTTTAATGATACCTCTACTGTATCAGCTGTTTTAGGTAAGAAAATTTTATTAAAGTATCTGGAAATTGGGTTATAAACAACATTTCCAAACGTAATATTAATTGTGTATGCATCCTTAGGTTTAATCGTGTCAGGTCCGTTATTTTTTATTATAAAACGTGACATATAAATTCCATTTGTTCGCGAAATAACAGTATCGTCTGCCATTGGCGTGAGTACTATTATTTCTGAGTCAATTTTTCTACCTTGACTAAAGGTAAAAAAAGGACTGCAAATAAGTACCATCAAAACAATCCCCTTAACAGTTAATGCAATACTATTAGCTTGGAACATACTGTATAATTATTATTAGAAAATTTTATAAAATAAAGCCCATTTGGTAAGTCATCAGTTTTAATAAAAGGATATCTTAGGTTGTTTGATAAATCATAATCTTTTACAATAATTCCCTTGCTATCAGTAATAAGAATACTATAATCGAATGAATTTTTATCAAAGTTGAAAAACAGGAAATCATTTACTGGGTTTGGATAAAAAAACGGTTCTTTTAGATTAGAGGTATAATTAATACCGCTTGTAGCTGAACGATGCTTTACACTTGTGGTTGCAGTATTGTCGCCCTGAGTACTTAAAGGTTCATTTGTTAAATAATCTTTTGACCTATTATAGGCACTAAGAGCCATTATTCCTAAAAAATAATAGTTTTGATCATAGGGAGAATTAAAAGGAATTAAACATGTGAAAATTTCCGAATCACCGGGTTGAATAGTTTTACTTGGATAGACTCTCTTCGATTTGAAAAGAGTATCATTACTCTGAGGATAATAGAAAATTGTATCTGTAGTTTTCAAATCATCAGGCCCCTTATTAATAACACTAAATTGAATAACAACGCTTCCCGGCGATTTTATGTAACTGTTTTTAAGTGGACTTATTATTCTTACTTTTAAATCAACAATTCTTGCATTTTGGCCAAATACATAGTTTGAAATAAAGAGATATATAAATATGGTTTTGAATATTATTGATATGATTTTCATAATAAAAATAGTTAAAATCAATCCCTTTAACCATTACCACTACCGCAATAGCAACTTATCCTGGAAGGATAATGGATGGCAAATATAAATATAAACGCCTTGAAAAATCAATTCTTAACCTACTTCATTGTTTGAAAGTCTTCTTTCATTTGAGCAGCGGTTTGCATTATATATTTCCCATATCCCAACAAACTATCAATGTAAGCTGATTTCATATTTTTTTGTTTGGTAAGGATGATATCTTTCAAATTCATATCATATACCACCAAATCTTTTTTGGCCAACACCCCTACCCCATGATCGTAGGTATAATAAGCAAAGGCAGCGGTATTGGCAGAAAGAAAATTAAATGACAGTTTGAATTTATTTTTTTGGATATTTAATTCATCACATATCATAGCCGGAATATTTAAGTGCCCTCCAAAGTTGGAATTAATAGTGCCTATAAATTCTTTTTTTAAAGCGCCCCCTGTTATCAGCATCGGAATATGATACCGCCCCGGTTCATTTATGGAACGGGCTAAAGGATAGCTACAGGCATGGTCGGCCATTATTACGATTAAGGTATTATTATACCACTTTTGCTTTTTTGCTTTACCAATAAAATCATGCAAACAGCTATCGGTATAATGCACGGTGTTTTTATATTTTTCGGCTACAAAATCTTTTTCACTGAATATTTTTTTAACAGGAGCTTCAAACCATTCATGTGAAGTAAGCGTGACCATAGAACTAAAAAAAGGTTTAGGCTGGGAGTTTAAAGAACCTAAAACCCAGTCAAAGGTTTCTTCATCCATAGCACCCCAGGCCGATTTTCGTTTGGCTTTGGCCAATAATTCTTTATTTATTTTATCAATTCCGGCCGATTGAAGAAACATGTCAGTATTGGCAAATCGCGGATTTCCTCCGGTAAAATAAGAAGTATAATATCCCTGATTACTTAGTTGGCTAATAAGGTTGGGATAATTTTCAAACCGTTCCATATCCATCATCGGGTACGTTTGAGCCTGTGCCGGAAAACCGCTAAACACAGCCATCAAACCCTGTTCGGTGCGAAAACCAGTACTGTAAAAATTGGTAAAAAGCAAACCATCCTTTGCCAATAAATCAAACCCCGGTGTAACATTTGGCTGACCACCCAAACAGCCGACCACATCGGCTCCCCAACTTTCCAAAAAAACAAAAAGAATATTGGGTTTTTCCAGGTCTGTCAATTTTGAGTCTGTTCCTGAATTTTGATTTGCTAAGTGTTTTTCCAAATTATTAAGTTCAGTTTGCGAATAAAAATGATATGGATTTCCCTGCGATTTGTAATGTGAAATAATATCAAAAAAATTCCAAAATCCGTTGATAGCAGCATAGTTCAGCACCGGATATTTTGAATAATAACTTTCGCCTTTGCTAATTGGTCGGCCCGAAATACCTCCCCGGAGTGTTACAAACAACAAACCGGTGATTAATAAAAATGTTAACGAAAGCTGTAAGTGTTGTTTTTTAAATTCAGGAATTTTAAAAAGATATTTTTTATATAAAAACCATGCTGCAATGGAAATTACCAACACAGTAATTACAAATTTTATATGTCCAAGGCTTCCGGCTGAGGTTGATACTGTACCCGGAAATTGCAGATACCAAAGCGCTTTTCCATTAATACGGGTTCCCCAGTTGTGATACAATGCCATATCGGTAGTATTAATTAAAAAGCAGCAAAACAGTAAAACAGTGGTGATGACCAATAGTGTTTTTTGACCTTTTGATTTACGTAAACCTGCAATAAAAACTGCTATCACCAGAGGAATTGTGCAATATGCCGCTGCCGATAGATTAAGCCAAAACCCCGATTTAAAGGATAAGAGAGTATGGCTGAGCGAAACGTCTTTTAATTCATTATTAAAAAATAACAGGAATACTCCCTGAAGAATTAGAAAGTAAACCAGCCAGAAAATCAGTTGTTTTAGTGTGAAAAAAAAATACTTATCCATTTTTTAAAGGTGGCAAATCTAAATTTTTAACTCAATAATAACTCCATAACATTTTTTGATTTTACAAACCTTAAAACTTTTCGACAATTAATCGTTAAGCAGACCAATTGAATTATTTATCATTTATTTAATTTTTGACGCCTTGCTTACTTTTAAATATATTAGTTTTGCGCCACTGTTATAATTCACATATTAGCACTGAAAAAAATAATAATATATCTTTTTGTAACCTTGTTTATAGTTACGTATAGTTTTGAAACAACAAGCCTTTTGTTCAAGTCGCTATCAAATAAAATTCAGTTTTGTGTTGTTGAGTTGGATTTGGAAAAAGAAAAATCTGAAACAAAAGATACCAAAGAATCAGAGTTTAAACTCTATACCTATGATAACAAAGGGTTAAATTCTTTGAACTTTTTTAAACAGGAATTGCAAAATATCTATAGCTTTTTGCATCAACGGTATATTTCATCCGATTACAGTCCTGATATATTCTTTCCACCCGAACAACCTTAAAAGGTTTCAATTTAATTCTTTTCTTTAATAGCTTTTTCAGAATAATCAATCTGTTTGATTGAGTTATTATTTTTTTTCAAAAACTAATTTATTGATAAGGTGAATACACATAAAATTAAAAAACAAAATTTAACATTAAAATATATTAAGAGCGATTTACCCGCTTCGATGGTTGTATTTTTTATCGCTCTTCCTTTGTGTCTTGGCATTGCAGTGGCTTCAGGTGTTTCGCCATTTGCGGGATTAATCACGGGTATTATAGGCGGCATACTTGTAGGGTGGTTTAGTAATTCAAACTTAAGTGTTTCGGGGCCGGCTGCCGGATTAATAGCTATTATTTTGGTGGCTGTTTCAGATATTGGTTTCGAAGCATTGCTTCTGGCAACTGTATTGGCCGGAATCTTTCAGCTTATTCTTGGATTTGCAAAGGCCGGTACTATTGCTGATTATTTTCCAACCAGCGTAATTGAAGGAATGCTGGCTGCTATTGGTATCATTATTATTAAAAAAGAGTTTCCCCATGCTATTGGGTATGATAAAGCTCATGAAGGAGATTTTTTTTCAGTGGAAACCGGCGCCGAATCGGGGTTCTGGACTGAGACTATAAATGCAATTAATTATGCCCATTTGGGCGTTATTTTAGTAACAGTTGTTTCTATTCTAATCCTTTTGGCTTTTAACAAAATAGCAGTTTTAAAAAAAATAAAAGCTATTCCGGGAGCCTTAATCGTGGTTATAGCCGGAATATCACTAAATGAACTTTTTAAAACTTCCGGCTCAAGCTTAATAATATCTCAGGATCATTTAGTATCATTACCCATTCCGGCTACTATAAATGACTTTTTCAGTCAATTCAAATCACCCGATTTTACTTCTATTACCAATACTAAAGTATGGGTAGTTGCAGCTACAATTGCTGCCGTGGCAAGTTTGGAAACTCTTTTGTGTCTTGAAGCAAGCGATAAACTTGACCCTTTGAAGAGATATTCGAGCCCAAATGCCGAATTGAAAGCTCAGGGAATTGGCAATGTATTATCAGGATTATTGGGCGGAATTCCGATGACTTCTGTTATTGTAAGAACTTCGGCCAATATAACCTCGGGTGCCGTAACAAAATTATCCAGTATATTTCATGGTGTTTTTTTATTATTAGCTGTTTCACTCATTCCCGGATTTCTCAATAAAATCCCAATGGGCTGTTTGGCCGCAATATTAATAATGACAGGTATTAGATTAGCCAATGTCAAGGTCTTCAAACATATGTGGCGGGCCGGAAAATATCAGTTTTTGCCTTTTATTATTACTGTGGTTGCAGTTGTGCTTACCGATTTACTCAAGGGTGTAGGAATTGGGTTGGCCACAAGCATCTTTTTTATTTTAAACGGTAATATGAGATTGGCTTATTTTTTTAAAGAGGAAAAGCATCATGAAGGTGAAACGATTCATATTGATTTAGCGCAGGAGGTTTCTTTTCTCAATAAAGCTGCCATTAAACAAACTCTGGCGCATTTGCCACAAGATACTAAACTTGTAATTAATGCTGCCGATACGGTATATATTGATTTTGACGTATTGGAACTGATAAAAGATTTTATCAACGTTGGTTCCAGAGATAAAAATATCACCGTTACTTTGAAAAATTTTAAAGAAGAATATAAAATGGAGGATTCATCGCATGTACATTCTGACATATAACAATGAAAACCTGAATTTTTAATTTCTTAAAAAATTAATCTCAAAGTTTAAATTTTTTTTTAAAAATAATAAAAAATAAATGGAAAAATCATATTTGAAATTATTGGAAAATAATAAGGCATGGGTAACAATACAAAACTACAATAACCCAAATTTTTTTAAACAATTGTCAGAGGGGCAAAGCCCTGAGTACCTTTGGATAGGTTGCTCCGATAGCCGGGTACCGGCCAATGAAATAACCGGTACACGGCCCGGAGAAATGTTCGTTCACCGAAATATTGCCAATATGGTAGTGCATTCAGATATGAATTTACTGAGCGTGTTATCGTATGCAGTAGAAGTATTAAAAGTAAAACATATAATTGTATGCGGCCACTACAACTGCGGTGGAGTAAATGCAGCCATGGGCAATAAACAATACGGGCTTATTGATAATTGGCTAAGGCATATTAAAGATGTTTACCGATATCATCATAAAGAATTGGACGCCATAAAAGATGAAGATTTGCGAGCAAGGCGTTTTGTAGAATTAAATGTTATTGAACAGGTACATGATTTGGGCAAAACATCTATTGTGCAAAATGCCTGGAAAACCAAGCAACCCTTGCATATTCACGGCTGGGTGTATGATATTAAGGATGGATTGATAAAAGACCTTGATGTGAATTTTAAATGCACCAAAGACTTGCATTCAGTTTATCATTTGGAAGATGAATCCGGGATTTAATATTTTTTTTTAATTAAAAACTATCAATGACTGAAATTAAAAATGTTGAGTTAAACAATTCTTCCAATACCAATAAAGTGTTTGATGAACAGCATCTGTTGCATCAGCTAAAACAGTATTTACCAACCCAAACACCATTAAAAGATTTTATTCATCATAATTCGCTTCATGCATTTCAGGAAATGAAATTTTATGATGCCATTTTTAAAGCCTCAAAAATATTTGGTTTTCAGGTTACGCTTGAACTCAATGATTATAGAAAATTATTGGCTTTGGGTCGTATAAAGAAAAATGTACTCGATAAAATTATTCTTCAGAAAAAAGGCGAAAAATTAGCGGATGAATGGCAAAACAAAGTTCTGAATTTGGATTTTGATGAGTGCAAAACACAGCGGGCAGGCAGATTGAGGTCGTATTGGAAAACCAATTATGATATAGAAATGGACAATATGGTTCAGCCATTATTGTTCCGGATATTGGTAAGCTATTTAGATCAGGGCATTTCATTATGGAATTTCCCAACTGAATGTAATGGTTTTTTAGATTCGATCAGAGAACTGGAGAAAAACAGTTTTACAAGTTTTTTTAAAACTAAAAGAGCCAAAGAACTGCTCATGAGTTCATCCTGTGAAATTAATAATTTGCTTGATTTGTTGGTAGGTGATGAAGCCTATTATGAGCAATATATTTTTGACCAGCAATTTAGCCACAGAGGTTGGTCTGGCATGGTGGCTACATTAGAGCAACGCCCCGATACGCTTTTAGATTCAAAAACAATTTCGCTTCGCGATGCAATTATTTTTGAATTATTGTTGGAAATAGACGCTTTGGATTATGAATTTGGTACAAGTTGGAACCCTTTGTGCAAGTTAATTAATACACCTCCTCAAAATATTTTTGCCGATATAGAAAATAATGAACTAAACGAGGTATTCAGTATTTGGCAGGATGCTTTTGAATGGAGTTATTACGACGAAGTGTTGGCAGGTATTACTGTGGCAGGCCAAAGCAAGGATTCGGAAAAGAGTCTCCCGGGTTTTCAGGCCTTGTTTTGTATTGACGAACGTGAATGTTCAATAAGAATGCATATTGAGCAAGTGGATCCAACCTGTGAAACCTTTGGCACACCAGGCTTTTTTGGAGTCGAATTTTATTTTCAACCCGAGTATGCTAAATTTTATGACAAGCTATGCCCTGCCCCTGTAACGCCAAAATATTTGATTAAGGAATATGAAGTGGAAGATGAACGGGAACATGATTCGCTTTACACCCGCCAATCGCATGGGTTGTGGTTTGGAGCTATTAATTCTTTAACTCATGGTTTTTTATCAGCCATTAGAATGCCCTTAAATCTTTTCAGACCAAGAATGAGTCCGGCTATTTCAAATGCTTTTACGCATATGACCAAAAATTCGAAACTCGCTATTGAAAATAAAAATAGCGATGACATTGAAAACGGCTTGCAGGTAGGTTTTACAATTGAAGAAATGACAAATCGTGTGGAAAGTGTGTTGCGGGGAATTGGCTTAACAACAAATTTTTCCTCACTGGTTTATGTAATTGGGCATGGTTCAAGCAGTGCCAACAATCCGCATCATGGAGCCCACGATTGTGGGGCTTGCAGCGGCAGGCCGGGTTCGGTTAATGCCCGTGTTTTTGCTTTTATGGCCAATCATCCCAAAGTACGGGAGGTTTTAAAAGAAAGGGGAATTTCAATTCCCGATGAAACTCAGTTTATTGGTTGCTTACACGATACCGCCGCCGATGAAATGGAATATTATGACACTGAGATTTTAACAGAAAAAAATACCAAACAGCATGTGCAAAATTCTCATAATTTTGAATCTGCATTAGATTTGAATGCCAAAGAACGGTCGCGTCGGTTTGCCTCCATCAATACGCGAAAAGATATTTCGAAGGTTCGAAAAGCTATTAAAAATCGTTCCGTTTCGCTATTTGAACCCCGGCCTGAATTAGGACATGGTACAAATTCACTTTGTATAATAGGCAACCGCTCCATGACTAAAAATTTATTTTTGGACCGCAGGGCTTTTCTTAATTCATACGATTACAAATCGGATATTGAAGGGAAATTGCTTGCCGGTATTATGGGCCCTGTGGGCCCTGTTTGCGGAGGTATAAATCTTGAATATTATTTTTCGAGAATGGACAATCATAAACTGGGAGCCGGAACCAAACTGCCACATAATGTGATGGGTTTAATAGGTGTGGCTAATAGTTGCGATGGCGATTTACGACCCGGGCTTCCGCTTCAGATGATTGAAGTTCACGACCCTGTAAGGCTGTTGGTAATTGTTGAACATTATCCCGAAGTGGTTTTAAAAAC
>CAYHCM010000018.1:33527-38019 GCA_964355045.1 uncultured Chitinophaga sp.
TATCTTTTAACACTCATCATTCCCCGTAAAAAAGAATCTTTACTATCGGGAATAGCTATATTTTTATCAGGCACCCATCTCATTTCCATCCTTTGTTTTATAGTTTTTTGGGGGTTAAATAATTGGATGGTTTTGGATTTGAAGTATTTTGTGCTTTATAAATCTGAATATTTAGAAATAGTCCTCAATTTTTATTTTGATAAAACAACTGCTGTATTTGCTGCCATTGGTTCGTTTTTAAATTTCATCGTAACTATTTTTAGCCGCTACTACATGCATCGCGACTGGGGTTTTAAACGCTACTTTACTACCATCCTCCTCTTTTTTATGAGTTACAATCTGGTAGTTTTTTCCGGCAATTTCGAAACTTTGTTCATCGGTTGGGAATTTTTAGGAATTTGTTCTTTCATACTTATTGCCTTTTACCGCGACCGGTATTTACCTGTAAAAAACAGCTTAAAGGTAATTTCAATTTACCGCATTGGCGATATCTGTTTATTTTTGGCTATGTGGTTAGGGCATCATCTTTGGCACGAAAACATTAGCTATTTAAAACTTAATGATACTGCTTTGGTTGCCGGCCATATTTCCGAAAATTATTGGCCTGCAGTTTTTATTTCATTATTATTGGTTATAGCTGCAGCAGTAAAATCTGCCCAACTTCCCTTTTCATCGTGGTTGCCACGTGCCATGGAAGGACCAACAACATCCTCTGCTATCTTTTACGGTTCACTTTCTGTAAATCTTGGGGTTTTTCTACTGTTGCGAACGTATCCTTACTGGGAAAATTTATTAATCATAAAAATATTGATTATAGTTTTGGGTTTATTTACAAGCCTTGTGGCTACCAGTATTGCACGGGTTCAATCAACCGTAAAAACCCAGATTGCCTATGCATCCATTGCCCAAATAGGGCTTATGTTTATTGAAATAAGTTTTGGCTTTCATATTTTGGCATTGGTGCATTTTGCCGGAAACGCTTTTTTAAGAACCTATCAATTGCTGGTTTCACCTTCGGTATTAAATTACCGCATACATGATATGGTTTTTAACTACGTAAGTAAAACCCGAAAGACCGACAATTCACTAATTTCCAAATTAAAAAACTCAATTTATATATTATCCGTTAAGGAATGGAATCTTGATTTTTTTAAAAATCATTATTTATGGAATCCCTTAAAATGGATGGGTAAAAGACTAAGTTTCTTTTCAGCAAAACCTGCAGCACTAATTTTACCCATATTCTTTTTAGCCGGAATTTTTGTTTATCTTTTTAAAAATTCGGTCAATCCGTATGTGGTAATTTATTTACCCTATGTTTATTCTTTCACAGGTTTAGCCCTAATTATTAAAGCGCTTTCAGAACAGAAAAATGCTTTAAAAGCTTGGCTCTATTTGGCATCAAGTCAGGTATGCATTGTGTTAGCGGTTGCTATAATAAACCAAAACTTTTCGGTTACCGAAATAATTATTTACCTGAGCGGTGTATTAGCAGCAACCGTTGTTGGTATTATTTGTTTACAAAAAACTCAGACCATTGACAGTGACACAAGACTGAGTCACTTTCATGGTTATATTTACGAAAAACCAATAACCGGAATAATCTTTTTAGTTTGCTGCCTTGCCATGGCTGGTTTGCCCTTTACTCCTACCTTTTTAGGAGTTGACATTCTTTTTTGCCATATAAAACAAAATCAAATACCAATATTAATTTTTACATCCCTCAGTTACATGCTTTTTGAAATTTCATTGCTTAGAATTTACGCCCATATTTTTTTAGGACCTCACAAAAAGGATTATCATGCTATGGCTTTTAAGTCTTCGTAACTTATGAGGATTTGCGATGTGGCGAAATCGGAGCCAAAAAACTTTCTACCCACTATAAAGATAATTGGAAATAAAATGCATCAAAACTAACAAAATAGCCAATTTGCTAATCCCATGTTATCAGTTGCGCGTCTTTCCCCCCTGTGGCATCCTTTTACCGGGGATTGTCCCTGTGAGGCTGGGCTTCCGTACTTATTGACAAGCTTAGGTTGCGACCTGCATGTGGGGCTTGGCAAGGTGTATGGATGCGAAGGATGGGTTTTGACCTTAATTTTTTTACCCTGTTAGGATTTACCCAAAGTCTTCGCCTAAAGGGGTGGATTCACTCCAAAATTGATACATTAAAATTTGAAAGTGATAAAATGATAAAAAAGAAAAAGTTATTAACAGTTCGTTTTTTATAATAATAATATTATAGCATTGTTTGATACATTTATCTATGGTTTGCTGGATTTTCAGTTAAACAAAAAGATCAACAGGGCCTATTGCACGGTAAAAGCAGGAGCTACAAATCTATTGAACAACAAGGTAATGACGGTTTATGCCGGGTCATATATTGGCAGGATGGGTTATATTTCTCTTTTATTTGATTTGAATAAGCAGAATTAAGAATCTAAATTTGACCTTTGAGTTTTCACATTTTTAAACAATTGAAGCAAGAAACGCCATATACCATGAAACATTTCCTGATCTTCTTAACCTTTATACTCTTCTTTAGCGGGGCTCATTCGCAAATAAAAACATGTGAAATTAAAACACTAACAGTTGAAGATATTTCGATAGCTGATTTTATTGAAGTATTTGAAGATTCAACGATGAGGATAACATTTGATCAAATTAGGTCTGGTGCATTTGAATCCAGATTTCATGAAAATAAGCTTATTCCTAAAAAATATACTGAACGTCAGGAAGGAATTGTTTGGGGTAGATTTGAAATAAAGAACAACACAGGTCGCGACAGGGAATGGTATTTAAACAATAACTCTTCTAATACCATGCTCTATCAAAAAGTTGATTCCGGAACCTTTTTTACGCAATACGCCGGATTAGAGGTTCCTACGGATGAAAATACGTTGAAACCAAGAGGCAGACGTGATATTACCATATTTTTGAAATCAGGCGAGGTAGCACAATTCTATATTCACTGTAAAAGGAGTAATTTTTATACGTTTCCATCTGTTCTTAACATTTCTCTCAATGATCAAAAATCAAGAGAACTGAAAAAGAAAAAATACGCGACCTATTTTGCAGGTTTTGCAGGAATAACCCTAATGATGATTGTTTATGTTTTGGCATTGTTTGTTGTGTTTAAAGAAAAAACATATTTGTGGCTCTGTCTTGCCTTAGCGTCAACCATTCTGTATTTTCTAAACTTTTTTGGTATTGATGTTTATATCTTTACTTCGGATCCATTATTTACAATTTTTGTTACTTATGGTCGGAGCTTTATTTCTATCCCTTTAATGATTCTTGGTCAGTTTGTTTTCTTAAGCTTATTTCTTGAATTTAAAAAGCACTTTGGGAAATGGATATTTTTACCATATATCCACGTATTCATAACTATTATTTGGTCCCCTGTTTTTATCATGAGTGGTTATTATGTGCTTGGGCAAATGGTTTCCAATTTATTGATCTTATCCGTTCCCCTGGTTGTATTGGTTCTAATTATCAGATTGGTAATTATAGGAAACCCTTTGGCCAGAATTATGCTCATTTCACAGGGATTATTTTTGATTATAGTTGTAACATCTCAACTGATATTATTAGAAATAATTCGCAGTAATGATCCTCAGCTTATCTCCAGAATTGTTTTAATGTCAGGTTATATTATTCAAAGCTTGCTTTGGTCATTAGCTATTATTTACAAAGTAGTAATTTTAAGAAAAGAAAAGGAAAAAGCCCAAACCGATGTCATTCTTGGTTTGCAGGCCCACGAAAAATTAATTATTGAACAAAATGTTACCCTTGAATTGAAGGTGGATGAACGTACCAAAGAGTTGGTGGAAAAGAACACCATAATCTCTAAAGAAAAAGAACGCTCCGAAGAACTGTTGCTTAATATTCTCCCGGCAGAAATAGCAGAAGAGTTAAAAGATACAGGTGCTTCTAAAGCAAAAAGTTATGATGAGGTAACGGTCATGTTTACAGACTTCAAAGGCTTTACTCAACTTTCTGAAAAACTTAGCCCAAAAGAATTAGTAGCAGAAATTAATGAATGTTTTTCTGCCTTTGACCATATAATGCATAAATATGGAGTAGAAAAAATTAAAACTATTGGCGATGCGTATATGGCTGCGGGTGGTTTACCAACTGCTAATAGCACACATCCATATGATGTTGTAAATGCAGCTATAGTTGTTCAGCAATTTATGCAAGAACACAAGGTCATAAAGGAGGCTGCCGGTAAATTGTTTTTCGAAATCAGAATTGGTGTACATACTGGTCCGGTAGTAGCCGGAATTGTTGGCGTAAAAAAGTTTGCTTACGATATTTGGGGCGATACCGTAAACACCGCAAGCCGCATGGAATCATCAGGGGAAGTAGGTAAAGTAAACATAAGTGGAACCACTTACGATTTGGTAAAAGACAAATTTATATGTACCCATCGCGGAAAAGTTATCGCTAAAGGAAAGGGCGAGATTGATATGTATTTTGTAGAAACAAA
>CAYHCM010000019.1:0-2872 GCA_964355045.1 uncultured Chitinophaga sp.
AAAGCGTCTTATTAGCCAATTGCCTAATTTAGAATGTTTAAAAATAAATAGTTTATTTTAAAAAAAAATTATTAAACTTGTGGTACCATACTATGTTGCATAAATACAATCTATTCATAATTATTGCTTTGTTGGCCTTTTCGGCCTGCAGTAAAAAGGAAGATAAAATAGAAGTAAGTGTAAATAAACCGAAAAATTATGATGATGTCTCAACTGTAAAAGTCGAAAATTATATCAACCGGATTTATATAGATTTATTGGGACGTGAACCCTTAAATACAGAAAAATCGAGAGATATAAGTTTGTTGAGGTCTGATAAACTCAGTTTTGATGTACGAAAACAATTAATTACAAGACTTATTACCGACACGTCATTTGTGCCCGGCGATTCATCTTACAAACGAGCCTATTACCAACGAATATACGACCTAACCAAAGCTCGACTTTTGGAAGGAGCCGGTGATGAAGAATTTTATAACCAAATTGGTAATGCTAAGTTTTCTTTAAAAGCGTCACGTTTATTGGGCGATTCTATCGGTGTTTTTGCTGCATTGGTTACTATTGACCGATGTTTGAATGTTATCAATTCAAGAAGAAATTACCAGTTGGGAATACTGAAAATTGCAGATATGTATGCCTACATGCTCGATAATCCTATTTATGATGTGATAAATATGAATTCTTTAAATTTTGTGAATGCCAGTTTTGATAATATGTTATTCAGGTTTCCTACACGGGATGAATTTACGATAGCTTATGATATTATTGATAAAGGAAAAGGCGGAAGTTTATTTGGCGGATATGCAGGTAATAAACCTGAATATTGCCGAATGTTGGTCGAATCCGTTGAATTTCATGAAAGCATGATAAAATGGTGCTATCTTACCCTCATTGGCAGAGAACCAAAAACTCAGGAAACCTATAATTTATTACAGGATTATTTTTTAACAAAAGACTTGCAAAAAGTTCAAACTTTAATATTAATGACAGATGAATATGCACATTTTTAAAATCGCACTTTTCAGTTTACTGATTTTGTTTTTTACAAATTGTAAAAAAGAAAAAACCATAACCGAATATGAAGTGGTACAAACCCCTTCGTATGGAGATAACCTTAACAAGGACAAAGATAAAACCAATATTGAGTTTCATAGTATTCTTACTACGAACCTGTTTCAGAAACCCTCGTCCATTAACGAACTTTCAAGAACAGACAGGGTAATTCAGAGTTGTGGTGATAAAACATTAATCAACGAAGTTATCATCAGCAACTATATGAATTCGAGTTTGGTAAAACTTCCGACCCGGCAATTTATGCTCGACAGTACCGAAAAATTTGTCGTTGACACCTACATTCGATTTTTTATACGAAGACCTACTGAAGCCGAGAAAACCTGGTTTATAAATTTTATTAATGCCAATAAATCCAATCCGAATTTCAGGCCTGAACTGGTTTACTCCTCCTTTTCAGCATCCGATGAATATATGTTTTATTAATAGGCATAAAATTTTGAGAATAAGAACATAGAACTTTTTTTTAAAGAAATATGAAACGAAGAGAATTTGTAAAAAAAGCAGCAACCCTTACCGCAGGAAGTATGGTATTGCCTTACCTTTTACCTTCGGGTAGTTTGTTTGCAAAAACCAATGCCCCACTGGCCGAACACGTGGTGTTTGTAATATTTGGAGGCGGTTTGCGTCAGCAGGATTCTATATTGCAGCGCTATTTAGCCGACAGCCAGGATTTTAATTCGGAAGGAAATATTTTATATAATATGTTGGAAGGAACTGCTCCAACAAGTAAAATTGCCTATGGTTCAGGCCTCGGAGGTACTACTCCAATTCCAAAAATTTTATCAAAATCACTCCAAAAACAAGGAACTATTTTTGCAGAAATGCGTGCTATTTCAGGTGGACATTATGGTGGCTTAAACTCACTTGTAACCGGTAGCAGAGTGGAAGGACAAGGACTTAAAGTAAGGCCTGTTAGTCCAACGGTTTTTGAATATGCGCGGCGATTTGGGGGATTTAAAGCAACCGACACCTGGTTTATAGGAAACAGTATCGGCAATTCACTGCCATTGCTTAATTCCAGCAATCATCCTGATTTTGGGTTGCCTTATGGTGCTAATTTCTTTGCCCCGAATATCACTTTTGGGTCGGAAGGTTATGCTACGCTTAAAAATGCAAAAATTTATCATCCTCAGGAAGAACTGGAACCTATGTATAAAATGAAGAATTTTTTAGATAATTCATTTAATATTAAAAAAGGGGATATGCCGGGTATTAAAAACACGGATGACGAACGAACAAAAATTAAAGAATTTATTTCTAATACATTTATCAGGCAGGCTGCAAACCAATTACCAATGCCTCCTGTAGGTGGCGGCGATGGGGCAACAATGGGATATGCTGCAGAGGTTTTACGGGTTTTTAAACCAAAACTGTTGGTGGTAAATATGAGCAACATCGATGGTTGCCATGGCAATTTTACAGGCTATTTGCAATCCATGCACCGAGCTGATCATGCTTTAGGATTTTTATGGAATTATATTGAAACCCAAATTCCTGAAATGAGCGGCAAAACCATCATGTGTTTTTCACCAGAATGTGGACGAAACCTGAAACATAACCCGATAATTGACGCCAACGATTGGTATGGTTATGATCATGGGGATGCAAATTCATTGCGAGTTTTTGGCGGAATGGTAGGCCCAAACGTTCAGGGAAATTTAATGGTTGGTAGTGAATCAAGTCCTATTGGAAAAGTAACCGATTTCAATCTTACCATTGCTGAAATATTGGGATACAAGAGTGAGGTGCAAAGTGCCGGATTGCTTGACCCTCAGGCGATGAGTTTATTTGACAGGAT
>CAYHCM010000019.1:2972-37815 GCA_964355045.1 uncultured Chitinophaga sp.
AGGTGCAAAGTGCCGGATTGCTTGACCCTCAGGCGATGAGTTTATTTGACAGGATATGAACAGGATTTTGAACACGATTAAATTGATTACAAGATTGACATGATTATATGATTAGAAGATTTTTTACATATTTATTTTTAGTTTTTGTTGTGATACAGACATCCTCCTGTAAAAAGGATAGCGGGGCGTCAAGCGATAATCCATATGATTCATGGAATCCGACTACGCGAGGCGAGGTGATTCCAAATATCACCATTGACCCCAATACTATTCAGGGATTACATAAAAATATTTTTAAACCCACTTGTGCCAATAGTGGTTGCCACGATGGAAATTTTGAACCCGATTTCAGAAGTATTGAAAGTTCGTATAATTCTTTGGTAAACCGAATGGTGACCAATCCTGACCCAAATAATATCCAATTTCAAAAAAGAGTAATTCCGGGTGACCCTTCAACAAGTATGATCTTGCATCGCATTAATACGTTTATTCCCGGTTCACAGGGGCAAATGCCTTTACAAACCGATCCGGGCAGCGATTGGCCAGTAAAAAAACTGGAGTATATTCAAAATATTACCAAATGGATAAGCGACGGAGCCAAAGACCAGTTTGGTAAAAGTGCCGCTAATAATGACTTTAAACCCCAATTGGCAGGTATGATAGTTTTTACCAATGGTTCCTCTACCCCATTGCCTCATTCCGGCTATTATCCGGTTGATATTCCTTTAGGCACAACTTCCATCAAAATAATGGTTGCTTTTACAGATGATAAAACTCCGGTAAACCAATTTGGAACCACAAGTTTAAATTATTCTTTGAATCCTAATAGCTATTTAGGTGCTGAAAATTCAGTGATTACGGAATCGTCACCTTTTGTTGCTAAAGGAATATTGGCTACAAATGTGGACTATTGGCATAGCATTACTTTTTCGGTAAGTGCCTTGGGAGTAATGTCGGGAGATGTAATTTGGTTGCGAACAAATACTTCAGATAATGTTAATCCTGCAGTTTATATTCCTGAAAGTACCACTTCTTTTAATATTAAAAAATATTTTGCTATTCGTTTCAAATGAGAAGATTTAAAACAAACCCGGTTTATTTTATAATCATCTGTTTTATGATTTTTTTATTAAGCAGTTGCTCAAAAGAAGAACAATTAGCTACCACCGGAAATCCTATTCCCTTAATTAAACTTTTATCAGTTTCATCCAAGCAATTAAAACAATTTAAAGACAGTTTGGTAATAACAATTGAATATACCGACGGCGATGGTGACATTGGTGAAACCAATCCGGATGTGAATGATTTGGAAATAAAAGATCAACGATTAAGCAGGGCTGACTACTACTTTGTAAAACCCTTAACACCTCCTGATGCCAATATAAAAGTGAAAGGAACAATTGCCGTTCAATTAAAAAATACATTTTTGCTCGGAACGGCTGATAGTGAAATAACGATTTATGAAATACGCCTGAGAGATAGAGCCGGTAACTGGAGCAATACCATTAAAACAGACGTTATAACAATAATTAAATAAAATTTGAAGGCATTAATAAAATATCCTTTTTACAAAAGCAGTTTTTTCAATATTGCTTCAGGAATACTGATGTTTACTTTATTCCCATCTATACATACTACTGCCCAAACTACTTATAAAATGGGCAACTACAAAGCTTATGATTGCCGGGCAAAACTTACCGACAGTGAAGACAATAAAGTAAACAGTAAATGGTATGCCAGTGGCGAAGATTTTATTTTTACAGTTTGTGTAACCGGTGCCAGTCAAATAAATGTGACCTTTACCAATAAATTTGATATTGAATCCAAAGCTGATTTTTTAAAAATTTTTGACGGAAAAGACACCAATGCCACCTTATTGAAAAAATACGATAATGGCGCCAAACCATCCGGCCTTATTTCGAGTTCCGACAGTTGTATAACCTTCTATTTTCATTCCGATAAGTTTGTAAATGGCGATGGATTTGAGCTGAGTTGGCAAGCAAAAATTACGAAAATAAAACAACCAACGTTTAGCGCTATTGCCAATCCTACATGTAACTCTACAAAAATACGAGTGGTTCTTGACCAACGTTTCAATTGCGATTCGATAAAAGCCAAGAATTTTAAATTGAGCGGAGCATTAACTACAGCCATAACCAATGCTACAGGAATAAATTGCGATGCAAAAAATGAAAGCAATACCTTTGATGTCACCTTTGCTTCCGGATTAAACCTGAGTGGAAATTATGTTTTAGATTTTAACAGCACCTTTAAAGATGCTTGCGATAGTATCTGGAAAATTAGTGCTAAACTCAATTTTAAAATAACCGACTGCCCAATAAATGTTATTTTAAAAACTACGAAAGATACCATTTGTAAAGGAGCATGTGTTACTCTTACAGCTACAGTAACCGGAGGCAACACCGCCAATTATACCTACACCTGGCTTAGTGGAGGCCTCACCGGAAAACCTCCGAAATCTGCATGCCCAATTACAACCACCACCTATATTTTGCAAGTGTCGGATGGCGTTTCGGTGGCTGGAAAAGATACAGTTGTAATCACTGTTTTAGATCCGCCTGTTGCACAAAAGGATACCAATGTATGTCAATCAAGTGCCCCTTTTAATTTAAAAGCAAATCCTCCCGGTGGCACATGGTCGGGCACGGGAATTACTAATTCTGCCAATGGAACCTTTGATCCTGGTGTTTCAAAAAACGGTACCTTTAATATTACCTACAAAATTGCCAATTGTACGGATGTGGTTGTGGTTATTGTTAGAGCTATCAATGCAGGTCCTCCCAATGCCTCCTGCCCAAATGCAGCAGCTTTTAATGTTTCAAATTTTTCTCCCGTTGGCGGAACCTGGAGCGGACCCAATATTTCTTCAGCAGGATTAATCACTCCTCCGGCTACCAAGGGTTCATTTACTGTTATGTATTCCTGGAACGGATGTATTGCCAATAAAATAATAAATATTGACGGTATTACTATGAAAAAATTGGATACCCTTTGTCAGGGAGTTGCAACTGATACCTTTAAATTTACCCCAAAAGGCGGACTTTGGTCAGGGCCAAGTGTTAGTAACACAACTCTTGGCATCAATTCACCCTACAATGCCGGAGCCGGTAATAAACTTTACATCTATTCCATTAATGGGTGCAAAGACACTTTAAAAAGATTTATTCAAGCAGTGGATGCCCGATGGGATGAAATAGCCTGTCCGGATGCAGGTCAACGAACTTTGCCAGCCGGCTTACCTGCCGGCGGATTCTGGAGCGGTAAAGGAATGTTTGATAAAGTAAACGGAATTTTTGATGCCGATAGTTTCAGGGTTCCGGGCAAATCCACGTTTGTTCAAACCAACCTCACCTACACCTCTCCTAACGGCTGCAAAGATGTTAAAATTATGTACCTACGCTATTCCCGCTTTTATATTGATTCATTAAAGAGATGCGAAACCGATACTAATTTTTTATTGCAATATAACTTTGTGCAAAGCGACCCCTGGAATATGTATTTTACAGGGAGCAGCGCCATATTAGGCACAACCGTATATGCGCAAAAATTTAGTCCTAAACTGGCGGGGAAAGGTACCTTTCATCAGATAATTGGCGATGCCAACGGATGTAAAGACACATTAATAATTCGAATATATCCCCGCGCCAATGTTCAAAAAGATACGGTCTTTTGCATTGCCGACGATCCGTTTAAATTATATAACGGAGAGAAAAAAGGCACCTTCAGCGGTAAGGGAATTACCAATGGCGTTACCGGAATGTTTAGCCCGGTAATTGCTGACACCGGCCTTCATAAAATCCTTTTTTCATTGCCCGGCAAATGCGTGGATACGCTTAGGATTAGGGTTACAGGTTTGCCAAAAGTTTCGTTTTCAGGTTTGCAAAATAATTATTGCTTAAAAGATACCATTGATAATTTGGTGGTATCTCCTATCGGTGGTACACTTACAGGTAACGGTATTTCAGGATATACGTTCAATCCCCAAACGGCTGGTTCAGGCGACCATACTATTTTATATAAATATGGAATTGGAAAATGTTTGAGCCAAAACTCTAAATTAGTAACTGTGGCCGATACCTTAAAACTTGACTTTTTTAGTAATAAAGATTCGGTATGTATTGGTACTACTGTTACCATTACCGCCAAAGCCACAGGAGGAAGTAATAATTACAACCTTGAATGGAGCAGCGGACAATCAGATGTGCAATCCATTTTTGTATTAGCTACCAAAAGCAATTTATATACGGTAATTTTAAAAGACGGATGTAGCGATTCGGTGGTTAAACAAAAATCATTGTATGTTCACCCTCTGCTAAGCAGCAGTAGTATAACAAGTCCTATTCAATGCTATGGATTTCCCGGTTTTATTAATTTAACAATGAATGGTTCTGGGCCTTATCAATATAGCTGGAACACCATCCCGCCTCAATCTACGCCCATAATTAATGCACCCGCCGGAAACAGTTATAAAGTGTATGTTACAAATACCGCAACCGGATGTAAATATGATACCATTGTCACTATTCCCGGCTATTCTATTATACGTGCCTTTTTTACGTATTCACCAAACGGGCAATGCCTTAATAGCCGCGATGCCAATCTTCAAATTATAAATTTAAGTATAGGAGGAATTACAGGCTATTGGGATTTTGGAGATGGAACCATAATTCCATACAATGCGGCTACTAATCCTTCACATCTGTATGATGGTTTATCAGAATTTTATACTATAAAATTAAAAATAGCCAATGCCGGAAATTGTCAGGACAGTTTGATTCAAAAAATTTGTGTAAAGGACAACGATGCCTTTGTTTTGCCAACCGCATTTTCTCCAAATGGCGATGGTATAAATGACCTCTTTTGCTTTGAATCGGCAGCAGTTTCCAAATCGCATCTTGCCATTTTTAACCGCTGGGGTGAAAAAATGTTTGACAGTGAGAATTACAAAGAAGGCTGGGACGGAACCTATAAAGAAGAAGTTTGCCCCGAAGGAATTTATATTTATTATTTTACGTATAAAGGTAAAAAAACATCGAACAGGATTATTAAAGGGACGTTGTTTTTGAAACGATGAATTCGTTTAAAATTATCTTTAAATCTATGATTTGTAAAATACCATTTTTTGTATTGCCTTCCTGTTTCTAATTTTAACGTTTCTAAATACACACTAACGGTTGCGGGCTGCGGCCAGTGCGACAACGAAGCCGACCAACTTTCCACCAGAACAAAAGTAGTTGGAAGAACACACTTTCACCGACTACAAATCAGCCATCTTTTAAACCTGCTGTTATCGGTTCGTTGTTTTTCTTTCGCAGATTTTCTATGCCAACCTTGTTGCACAAAAAAATATTATAACTATATATGACTAAAGGCAAAATTCGTCAGTCAATTTTAACTTTGTGTATGTGAATTTGTGTCTTTAATTCCTTAACTTCTTTTTGCAAATTTTTAACATTATTTTCTAGCCTCTCGTTTTTTATTTTATAAACATCATTTTCCTTTTCAACCCTTTTATCCCCCCATTGTATAAATAAACCAATGATAGTAATAATTATAATAGCAAGTGCATTTAAAATATTGGCAGTCATTTTAGCGATATATAGTCTGTGTTTATTCCTTTCTGTATAATGGAGCGAAGTAAACCCCCCTTCTTCAAAACGAAAGAAATAACCTGTTGCCATAGTTGACCAATAGTATCCCTTTTCCCCTTTGTCGGTTTCGTAATTACCTCGTTTAATAAATCCCATCGTTTCCAATTGGTTTATAATAGTTAATACCTTCATTGGGTTTTCCTTTTTTCGTTCACAATATTCTACTTCATTAAATAAGTCTTTTAAATTTTGTTTCGGAGTGAAAATTTCCAACAAAAGGTCGTCTTTAAGTTCCGCCAACCTCCTTTTTTTACGCATTCGGGCACAGTAATTAAACAGATTATACGTTTTCATAGTTTCGCAAGCTCGACCTAACATGAGGTTTAGGATTTCTTTTATTTGTTCTCATCTAATAATCGTAACAATATATAGTCATTTTTTGATTTTGCATTTTTAATCGATTCTTCTCCATCATAATCCTTGTAGTAATTAAGACCTACAAGCCTTTCCTTAATTTGAATAAAATTAAGTATTCCAATCATAACAGTTTCTTTTTGACTGGTTTTAGTTTTAGTAAGTATAACCATAGTTTTAATCCTATTATTCAAAGAATAACTTTCTATTATGATGGGTTTTCCAACAGATATATAATTCCATCTTTCTTTATACTTTCGATTTGATTCATCCCAATTTTCTTTTACAAACATTCCTTCCATACCTTTAGCAATTTCATTCAATTCTGATTCGCCTATTTTTATGTCTTTGGTTATATCTATTACGAAAATTTTAAAATAGTCATCAAAAACTATATTGCCGTTTTTGCTAATTTGCTTATAGGTTTCATCATTGAGATAAACAGCTAAACCTGTATTTCCTTCTGTTTCGGAATTGATTGCTCTAGCTTTTACATTTGGATTAGAATAGCATTCAATCATTCCATCAATTATTGGTAAACAAATTTTTATTTCACCAAATATGACTGATTTTTCACAGCTAACATCGCTATTAATTACTGGCTTCTCTTCTTTCAACCATTCTGAATACCGACTTTGTGAGTTTGCATTATTTTGGCTTTCTGTTTTAACTGCGTTGTTCAGTATCTCAGGCATTAAAACTTTTTTTAATATTAAAAAGCAAACAATTATACTAAAACCGGTTAACCATTTATATTTTTTAAAATAAAATCTTATTTTATCTTCAAAACCTACAGTTGAACTATTCGGACTTACAGGTGTTTCAGTTTCTGTGTTATTTCCTTTGGTATAATTATTCTCAAATTTATATTTGGATTTTTCTTCTTCAAAATGCTTAATTAGTTTTTCATACGCATCTTGAATTAGTCTAAATTCCACAATAAAATCATTACTTCCCTCGTTTTTATCTGGGTGGAATTTCTTTGCCAATTTCTTATAAGCATTTCTAACTTCATCTTCTGAAGCCCCATCTTGGAGGTAAAGTAGCGAATAAAATTCTTTCATTTTTAGTTTCAGGTTTTACGTAGTTTAGTTTCGGCGGTACACTGACCGATAACCTTTTGCGTGCAGGTGATCGTAACCCTGTGTTGAGCCTGCGGCAGGGCTATGGCGCTTGCACGCTGTATGCGTTAGTTATTTTTTAGGTGATCATAAATTAATATTAACTCAAATAGCACAAATAATATTACAACACGTGAATCACTAAAAATATATAACTCTCTATTTTTAAATAGATAAAATAAAAAGGATATTATCACCAATAAAAAACACCAATTGTGAAAGGGATAATTAAAAATGAAAAACTGTTTTCAATCCACATATTAATTAAAACGGATAGTAAAAATGCTATTCCGATTACTTTTATGCCCTTCTTATCATAATTAATTTTCATTCTCAATTAAATTTAGTAAATACTAATAGAGCATCTATTGTTTTTATTTAAACAATTACAAATCACAATTTGTAATTTGATGTCACATAAAAGCTATTGACCGTCTTTATTCTCCATGATAATACCCTTTTTTGTCTAAATTAAAGTCTTTTAAGATCTTTTCAATTTTATGATTCATTTTAATATGACCATCAGTACGCGATTCTTTATCCCAAAATAACCAACCTCTTTCCCATTCGCCTTCCACAAAATAAATACCATCAATAAATTTATAGTCATCATCAAAATAATGATTCTCTTCGTATTCATAGGTAAACCAGAACTCTTGACCGACTCCATGAAAATAGCCGTTTTTAAACTCCCCTCTGTATACATGAGTAATAGGATTTCCATCATACCATACAATATTATTAAACCAATTACGGCCTAAAAATTCTGGATTATAATATTGTAATTCGCCATCATTGGATTCATTTGCACTTTTGCTAGTTCTTTCTGATTTAATGTACAAAGCTTCGCCATAACCATTTTCGCAATCTCCAGAAACACAAAGTTTGTTCTTGCCTTCTCCAAAAGAAAAGAACAGGAATATCAAGAGACTAAAGGGCAATATACAAAATGCTGATGTTTTAGATATTTTGATATTTTTTTTTGATGTTCTTATTTTACGAATGAAATAAAATTCGAGTATAAGAAAGGTTACTAAAGGAATGTAAATTAAGTAGAACTTTAAGCTATTAGGCTTACTTGCGGTCATTTCCATTGCCCAAAAACCAGTCACAACAGATAATACAACGAAAGTTATTATTGATAATTTAGATTTCAACATTTTTTTAGTTTTTAATTACGCATAACTTACTTATACCGGCCATAAATTGCACCAAAGCCAGCCATTTTTTGTTGGCTTTATGCGATAAATTCCCGTTTTCATATGCACAAATATATCTCATTCTACAGATCATCAAAGGGACTTTTTATCTTTTGAATACTTTCCTTCCCGGCAGAGTCTTCCAACCCGGCACTTCCCAGCCGATGTCTCATGAGCGGTGGAATGAGCAGGGAAGATGGACTCGGCGGCTTTCTATAGCTGTAATTCTCCAAAATCAATATCAGCAAGGGCTTTGTAATTTGTAACAAGATCCCCCCCTGAACCCCACAAATATAATATTTTACGGAACTATGTTCTTATTCTTTAGGAATATTTGCAATTGCCATTTTCCTGTGCATGGATTTTCGTAAATATAATTTATTAAGCTGCCAAGTCTCACTCCCTTGCTTATATCCTTGCTGTCGATAAATCGACTGCGAAGTAAGAAATTGGAATATCCTGCCAGGAAGGAATATTTCTTTTCTTTGATTATTATTTCTTTAATTTTGTGGGACAATATTGAATTAATTATGCAAACTGAAAATATATTTATTGCACACCCCACTACTGCCGACCAAATAAATGCCTTAAAAGCGTTTTTAAAATCGCTTAAAATTAAATTTGAGGTAACAAAGGAAAAACCATACAATCCTGAGTTTGTGGATAAAATAAGGCGAAGTGAACAGGATTTTGAAGCGGGCAGGTTTAAAGAAATAAAGGCTGAAGATTTGAAAAAATATATTGAAGGCCTATGAGTTTTCCTTTAAAATTTTCTAAACAAGCCGATGAAGACTTAATATTTCATAAAAGAGCCGGCAATAAAGCAAATCTCAATAAAATCATTCGCATTTTGGAAGAACTTTCAATTCATCCGTTTACAGGAATCGGTAAGCCTGAATTATTGAAACATGACCTGAGTGGTAAATGGTCGCGTAGAATTAACCATTATGATAGGCTGGTTTATGAATTTAAGGAAAATAAAATTTTAATTCATTCCGCTAAAGGACATTATTAGTCCAAGTAGGAATAATTTTATTTAGCCGCCGAGTTCATTATCCTTGCGCTTATCTTGGCTCGTGAGTTTTAGCCGGGAAGTACCTATTAGAAAACTTAAGAATGAAGTAAGTAAAGCAAAATAAAATAATAAACAGAAATGTCAAAGAAGAAAAAAGGACAATTAACTGTAGCTAAAGAATGGGCAAAACATTTGAGAAAATTTCTTCGCAGAAAATTTTGGAAAGGAGAACGTACAGCTGGACATAAACTAATAAAAAAAGAATTAAATGAAAAAACGACTGATAGCAGCTAAGGCTAATTTAGCCGCGAGTCCACGCTCTTATCCAATTCTATCGACCTTAAGACAGTGGCTGGGAAAAAACCCAACCATAAAGATTTCACCCAGACTCCGAGACAATACCGTAAAACCCATAATAGAGGAATTTACCCTGATGCCGAATAAAATTTATAATTCATCATTCACAATTCAACATTAAATGTTGCTTATCCTCTTTAATTATTGGAAGTTTGCACCTTTATTATATGCAAGATTTACAAAATTCTATAGAGCAAGCCTGGCTTAACAGGGAATTATTAAAAGAACCCTCGGTGCAAGCCGATATTCGTGTGGTTATTGAACTTTTGGACAAAGGAAAACTGCGAGTGGCCGAGCCAATGGAAGGTGGCTGGAAGGTGAATGAGTGGGTAAAAAAAGCGGTGATATTGTATTTCCCTATTCAAAAAATGGAAACCTTTCATGCAGGTCCAATGGAATTTCATGATAAAATTCCTCTTAAAACACATTTTGCGGAATTGGGAATACGGGTTGTCCCTCATGCTGTGGCAAGGCACGGCGCATATATAGCTTCCGGAGTTATTTTAATGCCGAGTTATGTAAACATTGGGGCGTATGTGGATAGCGGAACAATGGTGGATACATGGGCTACGGTAGGTAGTTGTGCCCAAATAGGTAAGAATGTTCACCTTAGCGGTGGAGTAGGAATAGGTGGAGTCTTAGAGCCTGTGCAAGCTGCTCCTGTAATTATTGAAGATGGTTGTTTTATTGGTTCGCGGTGCATTGTAGTGGAAGGTGTAAGGGTGGGAAAAGAAGCGGTATTAGGGGCGGGAGTTACATTGACTTTGAGCACAAAAATTATTGATATTACAGGAAGTAAACCCATTGAAACGAAGGGTTATGTTCCCGAACGAAGCGTTGTAATTCCTGGAACACAAATGAAACAATTTCCGGCGGGAGAATATGGTGTTCCATGTGCATTAATCATTGGACAACGCAAAGCCAGCACGGATTTAAAAACTTCGTTGAATGATGCGCTGAGGGATCATAGTGTGGCAGTATAAATAGATTATGAGATATGAGACAATGAGATGATTCAGACGTTATTTAACTAATTCAATTTATTCTCAGTAATTTTTTTTGAAAAATCATGAAAGCAAGCGAAACCAAAGTAGATAAATTTTTAGCAACCAATGAGACAATATTTGCTATACCAGTTTATCAAAGAAATTATGATTGGTCACTTTTTCAATGTAAACAATTATTGTATGATATTATAGAAGTCGGGAAAAATGAAAAGGCAAATGCACATTTTATTGGAAGTATAGTTTATGTTCACGATGATGTTTATACTGCCTCAGGTCTAACAGAATTAACTATTATTGATGGGCAGCAGAGGCTTACTACTATAACCTTGATTTATATTGCATTGTTTAGACTTGCAAAAAAATTAAATAACGAATTGCTTGTAAACAGAATTCATAAGACATATTTAATTAATGAGTTCGCTCCAGAAGAAGAAAAACTAAAACTCAAACCGACCGAAAATAATAAGGATGCTCTAAGACACATTCTTAATTCTGAAAATGAGGATGACTTTAAAGGGTATTCGAGAATAATTGAAAATTTCAATCACTTTAAATCTGTTATTAATTTAGAAAATTTTGAGATCGTTCAAAGAGGCTTATCAAAATTAATCTTTGTTGACATTGCACTTGACAGGCAGAAAGACAATCCGCAAAGAATTTTCGAAAGCCTTAATTCTACTGGACTTGAATTGTCACAGGCTGACTTAATTAGAAATTATATTTTAATGGGTCTTTCAAGACCAGATCAGGATAAGGTTTATAAAAATTATTGGGAGGTAATTGAAAAGCATGCAAAAGATGAAACTCTTAATAAAAGCAGGGTCTCTGAATTCATCAGAGATTATTTAACCTTAAGGAATAAAGAAATTCCTAATAAAGGGGATGTGTATGTAAAATTTAAAGAGCAATTTCCAACAACAACTATAGGCGAATTAGAAAATGTACTTACTGAATTAAAATCTTTAGTTGTTTATTATAACAAACTAACAAATCCAAAAAATGAGAGTGATAGAGATTTGCGAAATCAGTTAGAATTTATTAATCGTTTAGAAATAAATGTTGCTTTTCCTTTTTTAATGAAAGTTTATGAAGACTACTCCTCGAATTTAATTGATAAAACTACTTTTATAGCAATTTTAGTTCTTGTTCAATCCTTTGCTTGGAGAAGATTTATTCTGGGGTTGCCTACAAATGCCTTAAATAAAATATTTATGAGTCTTTATGATAAGGTTGACAAAGAAAATTATCTATTTTCTATTCAAAAGTCACTTTTGCAACGTTCAGGAGTACAACGTTTCCCTCGAAATGCCGAAACCATAAAATCCTTAAAGGAAAAGGATGTTTATAATGTAAAACCAAAGAATAGGACATATTTATTAGAAAGACTTGAAAATTTTGAAAATAAAGAACCTGTAATAATTGAAGGTAATTCAGATATCACTATTGAACATATTTTTCCTCAAAACCCAGACCCAAGATGGAAAATTGAATTAGGAGTTGATGAATATAATTTCATAAAGGAAAACTATCTTAACACAATTGGGAACTTAACATTATCCGGCAACAATGGTAAGCTTGGAAATAAGCCATTCAAAATAAAAAGGGATTTAGAAAATTTAGGATATCGTGATAGTAAACTATGGCTAAATAAATATTTATCAACCATAGATAAATGGGATAAAAACGAAATTGAAAAACGCGCAGATTTTATCTCTACAAAATTTTTAGAAATATGGGCAATTCCTGAAATTGAAATTGAACTTGAGGCTGAGAATGATGAAATAAATATTTTTGATGCTGAAGATCCGAAACATAAAAAACTTGAATATGCAATATTTTTTAATCAAAAAATTGAAGTTACACAAGTTTCAAAATTATATATAGATATCTTTAAGCAACTATTCGACCTACAACCAGAAACCTTTTTTACATCTGATATTGGTCATAAGATTAGTTTGACTAAAAACCCCGATGAAGATGGATTAAGGCAAGCTATACCTATTAGTAACAACTATTTTATGGAAGCAAATATTGACAACATAGGTAAATTTGATAGAATTAAAATGGCCTTAACAATATTTGGTTTTGAAGATGAACTAATGATAAAATATGCAGATTAAATTACTCAAATATATGATGCAAAATATTAAATTTATGCTAATTTAAAACATTGAACAAAGATTATAATACTCCTCTAAACATTGCCTTCGATGCAAAACGCCTTTTCCTTAATAAATCAGGATTGGGAAATTACAGCCGTTGGCTGGTAAGCGGATTGATAAAACAGTTTCCCGAAAATCAATACCATTTATATACTACCAATGTTTCTGAAGTGCAAAAGGATTTTATTGGAGAAAATATTCATACCCATTTGCCCCATAATTTGTTTAAAGGTTTTTGGCGGACTAAAGGAATAAAGAAAGATTTATTAAAAGATAAAATTGATGTATATCATGGCCTGAGCAATGAATTGCCAATAGGGATAGAGAAAACCGGAATTAAAACGGTGGTTACCATTCACGATCTCATTTTTAAAATACATCCTGAATATTATAACCCGATAGACCGGATTATTTATGATAGAAAATTCAAAAGTGCCTGCGAAAGAGCCGATAAAATTGTAGCGGTGAGCCAACACACGAAAGAAAAAATCAGTGAATTTTATAAAATTAAACCTGAAAAAATAAACGTTATTTATTTGGATTCATCCGAGAGGTTTCATTTAGCTTCAGATTATCAAAAAGTAGAAGCGGTAAAACAAAAATATTCATTAACAAAACCTTTCTTTTTGAACATTGGTGCTATAGGCAGAAGAAAAAATCAAATCAGATTGGTGGAAGCTTTTACAAAAGTGGCAGCAAAAATAGATTTTAACCTGGTATTGGTTGGCAAACCTGAACGAAATTCGGATGCCTTAACCCAACTTATTAATAAAAATAATTTAAAGGAAAGAATAAAACATTTAACCTCCGTTAACGATGATGATTTGTTAAATATATATCATGCCAGTTATGCCACTGTATTTCCCTCGCTTTACGAAGGATTTGGCATTCCTATTATTGAAAGCTACCGCTGTGGAAAACCTGTTATTACTTCGAAAGGCAGTTCGCTTGAAGAAATTGCTGGAAAAGGAGGTTTACTTTGTGATCCTATAAATGCAGAAGATATTGCGATTCAGTTATACAAATTGACCGACACAAGCACTTATCAACATTTGCAAAAAGCAATATCTGAAGAATTATTGCGATTTAATCCTCAAAAATCTATTGCCAGGTATATGGATTTATACAGGAATAGTTAATTTGTATCCTGGATTTTGTTGAAAACCATCCGAAAAAATATTTTTTAAAATAAATTTATTAACTACCCTGTTATTAAAGCAAAAAGAAATATTTTTGCGGCTTATTCAAAATTAGCACTCATAATATCAAAAATTCACAAAAGGATGTATAAAAAATTATCCAGAAAATTAAAAAAACTGGTTTTTATTGCTTCAGCATTTTTATTCTTTAATTCAGTAAATGCAGCAGCCATTAAAGAAAGTATTTCAGGTAAACCTGTTGATGATGTTACCATTGCTGCAGGCAAAACCCTTTTTGAAGGGAAATGCCAAAGTTGCCATGCGCTTAACAATAAGTTAGTAGGCCCTGCTTTAAAAGATGTACACAAACGCCGAAGTTATGAATGGTTGGTAAAATGGATCAGGAACAATGAAGCTCTGAGAAAAAGCGGAGATAAAGATGCTATTGATCTTTTTGAAAAAAACAATAAGCTGGTGATGACCAGTTTTAGCGATTTGAAGGACGATGAAATGGCTTCACTTATTATGTATATTGAAGATGCGAGTGCAGGTGGCGGAACGACAACCGGGCCTCTACCGCCGGTTGTTGAAAATGCTCCGGTTGATGTAAAGTTAGTAAGCAGGGTTAACTGGATATTGTTATTTCTGTTTGTTTTAATAGCTGCCATCCTATTTATGATTGTAAAAATTCTGGATCAGGTTTCGCTTATCAGGGGAAAAGAAGTCATTAAGTGGAATAGTGTAAACGGGTATATATGTCTTGGTTTTATGATTGTTGGTTTTATTGCCTGTTTCTGGGAGTTTAGTGTTCATGGCAAAATGGTATTGCCTGAAGCAGCTACCGAACATGGGCGAAAAATTGACCAAATGTTCAATATCACGTTGTTTTTTACCGGTATTGTATTTGTAATTACTGAATTTTTATTGTTTTATTTTGCTTTTAAATATCGTGGAAAGGAAGGAAGAAAAGCCTATCATTACTCACACAATAATAGGATTGAGGCTGTGTGGACTATTATTCCGGCCATCGTTTTAACAGTTTTGGTTATTGGAGGATTAAAAACATGGAGAGGAATAACGAATAATCCGGAACGGAATAAATTTAATGTTGAAATATTTGCCTACCAATTTGGCTGGACAGCCCGTTATCCGGGCGATGATGGCACACTTGGAAAATCAAACTGGAATCTTATTACGGATAATAATTTACTTGGGGTAGCCATCAAAGACAAGGCTGAAACTTTAATTCCAATATTAGAACAGGATATAAAAACTTTGGATTCTACACTAAAACATATGCTGCCAAATAAGTTGGCTGAATTAAAAACAAGTTTGGGCGGATTAGTTGGAGATGAACGTAAAATCCATGTGGCAAATATTGCAGAAATAGAAGATGGGACAGCCAAATCTGATATTGAAATTAAAATAAGAAACCGCACTATTCAAATTGGAAGGATTAAGGCTTCTCTTGAAGGGAAAAATGCTAAAACTTTTTATGACAATTCAGGATTGGATGATATTATTGTTAACAACGAAATTCATATTCCCGTAAATAAAACCGTTACCTTTAAATTCAGAGCCAGAGATGTTCTTCACTCCGCTTATATCCCAATGTTCCGTTCACAAATAAACGTGGTTCCCGGACTTGGTACCGAGATGGTTTTTAAAGTTTTGGAAACCACCAAAGAAAAACAAAAAAAATTAAACCGCCCCGATTTTGAATACTGGATTCTGTGCGCCAAAAATTGCGGAGCAGGACATTTTAGTATGAAACTTAAAATTGTTGTAGATTCGGAAGCCGATTATAAAAAATGGATTAATAGTCAAAACGCCGCCTTTACAGTACAACCTATGGTTCCTCAAAAAGAAGAAGTTAAAAAAGATTCAACCCAAAAAGGATAAGCTCTAAATAACAAAATTTAAGCATGGACGCAACAGCAACACATAATACAAATGCACACGGGCATGACGATCATGGTCACCACAAAGAGAGTTTCATAACAAAATATGTATTCTCTCAAGATCATAAAATGATCTCAAAACAATTCCTGATTACAGGTATAATTATGGGATGTTTCGGAATGCTCATGTCTATTTTATTCCGTTTACAATTAGCCTGGCCTGATAGTAGTTTTCCGATTTTGGAAACATTATTGGGCAGCAAATGGGCTCCGGGTGGTAAATTGGATTCTTCATTTTACATGGGTTTGGTAACCATTCACGGTACAATCATGGTGTTTTTTGTATTGACAGCCGGGTTAAGCGGTACATTTAGCAACTTATTAATTCCCCTGCAATGCGGCGCCAGAGATATGGCCTCGCCGTTTTTAAATATGCTTTCCTACTGGTTCTTCTTTGCATCCTCATGCGTTTTAACCTATAGTGTTTTTATAGAATCAGGTCCGGCAGCAGCCGGTTGGACAGTTTATCCACCTTTAAGTGCTTTGCCAAAATCAATGCCGGGTTCCGGTCTGGGTATGACGCTCTGGTTAGTTTCTATGATACTGTTTATCGGTTCGGCTTTGTTGGGTGGTATCAATTATATAACAACAGTGCTTAATATGCGTACCAAAGGAATGTCAATGAACCGTTTGCCTCTTACCATTTGGGCATTCTTTTTTACAGCCGTGCTTGGTTTATTATCTTTCCCTGTATTGTTGGGTGGTTCTTTATTATTGGTCTTCGACCGAAGTTTCGGAACAAGTTTTTATTTAAGTGATATCTTTTTGAACGGGGAAGGTGCTTTGGCAAACAGTGGCGGAAGCCCTATATTGTTTCAGCATTTATTCTGGTTCTTAGGTCACCCTGAAGTTTATATTATTATTTTACCTGCGCTGGGATTAACTTCCGAAATTATAGCTGTAAATGCCCGTAAGCCTATTTTTGGATACACGGCAATGGTAATTTCCATTATAGGAATTGCATTTTTATCCTTTATTGTTTGGGGACATCACATGTTTATCACCGGTATGAATCCACTTTTAGGATTGGTATTTATGGTATTTACACTAATCATAGCGGTACCCTCGGCGGTAAAAACGTTTAATTATCTGGCCACGCTCTGGCGGGGAAATATTCAATTTACCCCAGCCATGTTGTTTGCCATAGGTTTGGTTTCATTTTTTATAAGCGGTGGGTTAACTGGTATTTTCCTTGGTAATGCTGCTATTGATATACAATTACACGATACTTATTTTGTGGTAGCTCACTTCCATCTGGTTATGGGTTGTGCTGCTATTTTTGGAATGATGGCAGGAATTTATCAATGGTTTCCGCGCTTATGGGGTCGTATGATGAATAAAACACTTGGGTATATGCATTTTTGGTTGACTTTTATTGCTGCATATATGGTATTTTTTCCAATGCACTTTATAGGTTTAGCGGGTATTCCGCGTCGTTACTATCAATTTACAGTTTTGCCTGAATTTGGAGTTTGGGATGATGTAAATGTTTTGATTACCATGGCTGCTATTATTGGCGCATTGGCTCAGTTGCTTTTCCTTTATAATTTCTTCAGCTCTATTTTTTATGGTAAAAAATCGGTTCAAAATCCATGGAAATCGAATACACTTGAATGGACAGCTCCAATAGATGTGAGATTGCACGGCAACTGGCCCGGAGCAATTCCAACTGTTCATCGCTGGCCTTACGACTATAGCAAACCAGGATATGAAGATGATTTCATTCCTCAAACAGTACCCGATGATAGTAATCAGGAACAGTTGGCCCATAGCCATACTGCACCTGTTACACCGGAAAGTAAAGACTCATCCGAAGTGGTACATTTCTCAGCATTACTATTAAAGTGGTTGGGCTTGCGCAATGCTTAAATTTTTAAATTGAAGACGCTATTTATTTTAATGGCCGTTACTAATAATAATTAATGATTAAGACACTAACCGCTGAAAATTCATTCAGCCTGAAAGCCAAATTTACAGATTATAATCAATTGCTAAAAATGCGATTGACATTTACTGTCGTATTATCGGCTGTGCTCGGTTATCTTATTGCTTTTCAAAATGGGTTAGATTTCCAGGCTGTTTTAGCACTTACCATCGGAGGATTTTTGGTTGTAGGTTCGGCCAACGGTATTAATCAGATTATTGAAAAAGATTTTGACAGTAAAATGCTTCGCACCAACGACCGGCCATTAGCCACAAATAGAATGTCGGTAATTGAAGCGGGAGTTTTTTGTACCCTAATTGGAATTTCAGGGGTATTTATTTTAGGAACTTATCTAAACCAATTGAGCGCCATTTTAGGTTTTGCATCCTTAATTTCATATGCATTTATTTATACCCCGCTAAAAAGATATTCATCGTTTGCTGTATTTGTAGGTGCTTTTCCAGGTGCAATACCTCCATTGCTCGGCTGGGTAGCTGCAAGAGGAACCATTGATATGGGTGGTTTAACTTTATTTGCCTTGCAATTTATTTGGCAATTTCCACACTTTTGGGCCATTGCCTGGATTTTGGATGATGATTACAAACGGGCGGGTTACCATTTATTACCACACCGGGATGGCAGAAACAAAAAAACGGCTTTCTTAACCGTTCTTTATACAGTAGCGTTAATCCCAATTTCTGCACTGCCATTTTTTATAGGAATTTCAGGAATTTCATCCTTAATAATTGCCATTGTTTGCGGAATTTTATTATCCCTGCAAGCTATAAAGCTTTATAAAACATGCAGCATACCAGAAGCTAAACGGCTCATGTTTTATTCCATAGTTTATAATCCTGTAATCCTTTTAGCTTTATTTATTGATAAACTATGATGGCCGTAATAAAACAAACCGAATACGAATTTGATACCAAGAGAGTAAACCCGAAAAAGTTTGCCTTGTGGCTTTTAATAATTGCCATCATCATGTTATTTGCCGGGCTCACAAGTGCATTTATTGTGCGTATGGGAGAAGGCAATTGGTACACATTTGAACTTCCCGTTCAGTTTTTATACGGAACAATTACCCTGATAATTAGCAGTTTTACAATGTTATGGGGGTATCGCGCTGCTAAAAATGATGAACTTAGTCAACTAAAAGTAGCTTTACTTCTTACATTTCTTTTGGGATTGGGATTTTGTTATTTGCAATTTTTAGGCTGGAAAGCGATGAATGCGATGGAATTGTTTTTTGCCGATGATATTAATGGTGACAGGGTTTCAGCATCTTTTATTTATGCACTTTCAGGCCTGCATCTTGCACATTTGGCTGGCGGTCTTATTTTTCTTTTAGTTCAAACCATTAAATCTTTTTTCAATAAGATTCACAGGAAAAATCTTCTTTCAATTGATATGTGCAATACTTATTGGCACTTTGTAGGAATCCTTTGGGTTTATTTATATTTATTTTTTTACTTTGCGCACTGAAAAATTTATGTCAACAGATACTTCAGAAATAGTTTCAACTACTAAAACCTGGTCAGGTGGCCGATCGCCTTACAACGTCAGTTACGGCAAATTAATGATGTGGATTTTTCTCCTGTCAGATGCCTTCACATTTTCATCATTATTGATTGGCTATGGTGCCGTAAGGTTTAGCTATCCAACTCCTCCCCCATTATCTGCGGAACATAAAATTGCTCCTTTGTCAAAAGTTAGCCATCACTTTGTAAAAGAGATGCAGGATATTGGTGCTTTTAATGAAGAGCATTGGCCTTCGCCTGAGTTGGTTTTTAATCATTTCCCCTTTTTACATGGCGTTCATTTGCCCTTAATGTTTGTGAGCTTGATGACCTTCATCCTTATTTTCAGTTCGGTTACTATGGTATTGGCTGTGGAAGCGGGGCACAGAATGGATAAGAAGAAGGTTGTAATTTATATGTTTTTAACAATTTTGGGTGGGTTGGCATTTTTGGGTTGTCAGGCCTGGGAATGGACACAATTTATAACCGAAGGTGCTACTTTATGGAAAAATCCGTTCGGGCCTTCGCATTTCGCCGCTTTATTTTTTATCGTAACAGGGTTCCATGGTTTTCACGTATTTAGCGGGGTTGTTTTCAATTATATTATTTTTCATAATTCATGGAAAGGTATGTATCAAAGACGAGGGCATTATGAAATGGTGGAAAAAGTTGGCCTTTACTGGCACTTTGTAGATTTGGTATGGGTATTTGTATTTACGTTCTTTTATTTAATTTAATAATTTTGAAAATTAGAAAATTAGGCTTATTTAATTTGAAAAGTATTATTTACTAATTAGAGTAAGTGTATGTTTGTTCAATAATCTTTAAAAATAAGTCAAATAAAAAGATAAGATAAGACTTAAATGAGTGATAATAAATTAGAAAAGGAAAAATTAATTATTGAAATTGACAAAACCTTGTTAAATTTATATGTAATTATTTGTTTAACAGTTGGTGGTGGAATGGTTAGTTTGTCATTATCAGACATCGCAGTATCAAATTTGAGGATAATTTATTTAGTATTGGGTTCCTTAATTTTATTTACCTTTGTTATTTTAGCCTTAAATATATTTAAAAAATTAAATAAACATAAAAGAAATATAATATCATGATCATACTATTTTATATAATTTTTGGTGCTGCTGCTGTGCTTTTTCTAATAGGAGCAATTCACCTTGCTTATCTTGAGATAACCTTAGATGAATTCAGCGCTTTTAAAAAAGACGAAATAAATGAGCAAAAGTTAGAAAACTGAAGTAATAACAAAGAACATAAAAAAAATGCAAACCAAAAACTCAAACGAATACATTCCGGAAACCTATATTCCACATGTAGATAGCAACGGAACCAAAGAAATTTGGAGAACATTAATAATTCTTTCAATACTTACTGTAGTGGACATTGTACTCTATTTTGCCATGGACAAAACTGGCTTTAGAAATGTAATATTCATACTTTTGGGTATTGTTAAAGCCTATTATATTGTAGCTTCATTTATGCACATGAAACATGAAAAGGTTGACCTTGCTGCTTGTATTTTAGTTCCTCTTCTTTTTGTTTTGGGATTAATAAGCGGTCTTCTTTATGAAGGCAATTTCTGGTTGAATCCTTAATGAAGCAAAATTCTAAAATCCTTATTCTTGGCATAATTATTCTTGCTCCTTTAACATGGGGACTTTTATGGAAATACAGTAAAACATCCTACAAAAGGCTGCCTCTAATGGGTACAGTTGAAATGACGGGTGATACTACTCCATATGTAATACCCGATTTTAAATTTATTGATCAAACGGGCGATACAATAACTCAAAAAGATTTTGAAGGTAAAATTTATGTGGCCAATTTCTTTTTTGTAAGCTGCCCTGATGTTTGCCCAAAGATGAACCGCAATGTTCATTTGGTATATGAAAAATTTAAGAAGGAACCGCTGCTAAAATTTATTTCACATACCGTTCATCCCGAACATGATTCAGTGGCTGTGCTTGCTGAATATGCAAAAAAATTAAAAGTTGATAATAATAAATGGCATTTTGTTACCGGAAGGAAAAAGGAAATTTATGATATTGCCGGGCAAGCCTACAAAGCAGTGACGGTTACAGGCGATAAGCCGGCAAATTTTATTCACAGCGAAACACTGATTTTGGTTGATAAGGAAAAACACATTCGTGGATTTTACGATTCTCAGGATTTTAAAGACGTGCTGCGGCTCGAGGATGATATTATAATTGTATTAAAAGAATACAGTGATAAAAAGTAGCGAACGCACCATTTTTAGGATTGTATTTTCAGTTTCAGTTCTGGTTTTTATTTTAGTAATTATTCTTAACTGTAAGATAATTCCGGTTCCTGAAACCATTCCTTCGTTTGCTTATTTTCTACCAAAGCTCAACGCTTTTATAAATGGAACCTGTTTCCTTTTACTTTTAATTTCTTTATATTTTGTAAAACAAAGAAAATTTGAAATTCATAAAAAAATAAATATTACGGCCTTTTTCTTGTCAGCTTTGTTTCTCATATCTTACGTTACATATCATTCGCTTATGAAAGAAGAAACGAGGTTTGGAGGTGAAGGCTGGCTCAAATATTTCTATTATTTTATTTTAATAACCCATATTATTTTGGCGGCCATTGTGCTTCCGCTTATTCTACTTTCATTTTATTATGGCTTAAAAGACAACCGTTACAAGCATCGAAAGATTGTTAGATGGAGTTTCCCAATATGGGTTTATGTTACCTTTACGGGCGTTTTGGTTTATTTATTACTTTCTCCATATTATAAATTTCCCATATAGTAATGAAAAGTTTAATTCAAAGGATTCTCCAATCCCTATTGGGTTTTGAACGCTATCTTCTCATTTTTTCTTTATTTAAAATAAAAACCTTGAAATGGGATGAAGGAGAAAAAGACTTCTTTTATTTTTTAAATTTAATCCCTCAAAATTCTAATGTTTTGGATTTGGGGGCAAATATTGGAATAATGACCTATCATTTAAGTAAACGGGTTGGCAATGGAAATGTTTTGGCTTTTGAACCCATTCCCTGGAATGCCAATACGCTTCGTAAAGTTATTAAACACCACAATTTGAATAACGTCATACTTAGTGAAATTGCCCTTGGAAATAATTCTGAACCTTTAAGAATGGTGGTTCCGGTTGTAAATGGTGTAAAAAAACAAGGATTGGCGCATGTGATATCGCCTGATATAACTGAATTTAATGAAGGAGTAATTGTTGAAGTTTTGCAGCGAACACTTGATTCTTTTAAGGATGAATTACCCGATAAAATTTCAGCCATAAAAATTGATGTAGAAAATTTTGAATACAATGTTTTTAAAGGTGCTGAGCAATTATTACTGAAACACCGCCCTATAATTTATTGCGAACTTTGGGACAATGAAAACCGGCAAAAATGTTTTGAATTGTTAAGAAGCCTCAATTACGAAATTATGGTTGTAGAAAGCCAAAACCTTGCTACCTTTGTGCCTGATTTGCACCACATCCAAAATTTTATTTTTATTCCCAAAAATCTTAGTAATGCGTAATACACTTTTAATTTTTAGTTTTTGCTTAACACTTTTGGTTTTTGCTCCATCAGCAAAAGCTCAATGCCCTATGTGCAAAACATCCATTGAAAGTGCTATGAAAGATAAAAATAACACCAAAGGCAAAGGCCTCAATAAAGGTATTCTGTATTTATTGAGCATGCCTTATCTTGCATTTGGAATAGTTGGCGCGGCCTGGTATTATAACAGCAGGAAAAAACAAATTCGTTAAGTAATAAATGCCGAACGGAAAAATCCTATCATTATTATCAGGCAAATGCCCGAAATGCAGAGAGGGAAAAGTTTTTTCTCATCCTTTTTATAACATTTTCAATTATAGCCAAATTCATGAAAATTGCTCGTATTGTGGGGTAAAATTCGAATCGGAAGTCGGATTTTTTTGGGGAGCTATGTATTTTACGTATGCATTAAATGTAGGAGTTTCGGCAGTTACCGGCTTTACCCTTTTCTTTTTATTTAATGACCCTGAACTTTGGATTTATATATCTGTCATCGTTCCTCTTATTTTAATTTTAACCCCACCCATGATGCGTTTCTCACGCCTTTTGATGATGTATGTGGCAGCACCTTATCGAAGGTTTGACAAGACATTCGAGGGAAAATAATTTTATTTGAACTTTTCCATCTCGCCAAATAGCGAGACCTAAACTTTGGAAAAATTTTTTCGGCACTTGGCTTTGTTTCTTTCAATTGTATATTTGTAAAAACAATTTATATGAGCACTATTGAAATAAAAGACAATATCATTAGTAAGATTATCCTTATTGATGATCAATCCTTTCTTGAAGCCATAAATATTCTGATAAATAATAAAGCCGATCAAAAGGTTTACAAACTTTCTCCAGAACAGTTGGAATCAATTAACAGAGGTATAAATGATATAAAAGAAGGCAACTTTATTACGAATGAAGATTTGAATTTAGAAATATCGCAGTGGTTAGAAAAAAGTTAATTTGGTCTAAAGTTGCACGACAAAGACTTGTTGAAGTATTAGAGTTTTTTAACAATAGAAACCGATCAAATAATTATAGCAAAAAACTATATAAAAACATTCAGGTTGCTTTAAAACGAGTTTGTAATCAATCATTGATTGGAAGACAATCTGAGAAGAAAGGAATTCATTTTATTATTGTTTCAGATTATTTAATTTTTTATAAAATCACTAACAATGTGATTGAGGTAGTAACTTTTTGGGATACAAGACAAGACCCTGCAAAATTGGTTTATTGATTTATCCATTTATAAATTTTTCCAAAGTTTTGGAATGTTCGAAAAGTCACACAACCACCTTTTCCTTCTTCCTCCTTTTTATCTCCTGAACAATTAACTTTAATTCCCTGCCTACTTGCCCGGCCATACTGCTGTTTTCTTTAGCCCTGCGACCAAGATAAGGCATAACCCCAATGATTGGACCATATGGCAAATACTTGGCAACATTATATCCGTTGGCTGCTAAATTAAAACTTATTGTATCGCTCATGCCGTAAAGTTGGGCAAACCAAAACCTGGGATCGTCATTAATAATTTCTGCCTCATTCATCAGTTCAGCCAATAGCATTGAACTTTCTTCATTATGGGTTCCGGCACAAATGGAAACAGCATCACGGTGTTCAAAACAATGTTTTAATGCTTCATTATAATCGTGGTCGCTGACTTCTTTGCTTTCCTGTATTGGATTTGGGTAGCCTTTTTCCAACGCTCGTGCAGCTTCCTTTTCCATATAGGCACCCCGAACTAATTTAAAACCCAAATAATGACCTTTAGCATCGCTGATACATTTTTTTATATAATCCAAACGCCCTTTTCTGTAGAGTTGAATGGTATTAAATATAATAGTTTTCTCACCATTGAATTTGGCCATCATTTCATTAGCCATATCGTCCACCGGCTGTTGTATCCATGATTCTTCGGCATCTATAAACAGGCGGACATCATTATCGGCGGCAGTTTTGCAAATGTCTTCAAACCTGTTTTTAATCCGGTAATACTCGTTCAGTTCTTCATGGTCCAAACGTTTTCGGGCATCCATTTTTTCAAGTAAGGCAAAACGTGCTATTCCGGTTGGTTTAAAAACACAGAAAGGATATTCGGGTTTTCCTTTCGCTTTTATTATGGCATTTTTTATTTCCTCCACATTGGCTTCAAAATTCTCCTCCGTTTCATCTCCTTCTACCGAATAATCGAGGATAGCCCCTACCCTGCTTTTCCAAAGAGTTTTTACCACTTCATCACATTCGTCAATGGTTTCTCCACCACAAAACTGGCCGAAAACCGTACTTTTAATAATTCCTTTAATGGGTAATCTTATTTTTAAAGCAAAAGCTGAAAGTGCAGGACCATAGTTTACAAGCAGTGGATATTTAAAAATTGAGAAAATAAATTTTGATTTTTTAAGGTCAGTATCGTTTTTATGTTTGAAAGCTGCCTGAGTATTGGAAAATGAAAGATGGATGGGTTGCATTATTGGGAGGCAAAATTACTTTAAAGCAATTGGTTTTTAATCAGATTTTAACATTACTATAAATTATTTTATACTATCACTTAATGCAATAAAAAGCGACTTTTGTTGGCGCCAAATATTTCAATAAATTGAATATTTTTTTAAAAACAACATGAACATTATTGAAATATTGATGACCAACCATTGATATTACACCATCCTTAATCCAGTTAAACCACGGATGAAATTTTTATGAAATACCCATTAACACTGAGTTCAAACCAACCACACATGAAATGGGTTCGCCTAAGGCGGATGACCTATAAATAAAAAACAGAAAATTACAAATCGAAGATTCGATAATACCTTAAATTAAAAAATAGATATAAAATAATTATCATATGAAATGCCCATGAGAACAAAGTTCACACAAACCAGCATGAAATTTGGGCATTCCATATGACCTTAGTTTAAAAAATAAAAATTAATTACAAATCAAAGATTCGATAATACCTTAAATTAAAAAATAGATATAAAATAATTATCATATGAAAAAGACATTATTAGTTATTACAACTCTTATCCTCATCATTGCCTTTTGTGCCGAAATTTTCATCCTGAAAAAATACGGATATGGCAGCACGAGTAACAAAACAGGTCTTATTTTATCAATCATTGGTTTTTATAGTATAGCTATAGGATTTATAAAAAGATCCACAATTGGCAAAACTTTTAGCGGATTATTAGAAGATATGACTTCGCCCAATGCGGCACTTTTTATTGCAGGAAACTTAACATTTATGGGCTTGTTTCTTAACCTTATCTCCATTGGATTTGACAAAAACAGAAATGCCAATAGCTCATTATGGCTGGGGTGCTTCGGCTCTTTTTTGCTTTTGTTAATTTTGCCGCTTATTATCATTTACGTTATTTTTCATTTAGTAATAATTCTTCCGTTAGCCTATATCAGCTATGTTATTTCATCAGCACTTATTGAAACTATTTGCGGTGCATCTGGCGATATTGAAATGACTCAATCCGCTAAGGGTACAAAAGATGAAAAATTAGGTTTAAAAAATATAATTAATTCAGACAGAGAAGCATCTAAAAGTTTTTTAATAGGAATTCCGGCTACTGTAATTTCGTTTATAGTTAAAATTATCTCAATATTTAATAGTGTGTGACAAAACATTGAGTCTTTGTAAAAATAAATTGAACATCAGAGACACAAACATTCCGTCTTTACCCAATATATGCAACCAAATACAAAATATATTCAGCGAAAAAGAACCACCAGAAACGCTTGTAAAATTTTTTAAGAGATTGGTGTTCGTTTAGGTTTACAAAAAATGCGTTGATAGCAAAGAGTAAGAATAAAATAACATGCCCGTATAATAATACTTTGGTTTCTACAGACGGGGTTTTTGAAAGTGTAAAATCAAGATATTTGGAATAGATTGTAAAAAGGTAGGTAGCGCCTACCAATAAGTGGCCAAGTAATAACGTTATTTTTGGCGAATATAAAATAGCCAATGATTTAATATTGTATCTGGCATCGCCTGCCATATCCGGCAAATCTTTAAACCATGCAATGACTATACTAAATGCGATGACGAATAAAGTAAGAATAAGCACATTTTTCGGCATCTCAATTTCATGGTTTATAACATAATTGAATCCCATAAATCCTCCCGCATTAAGCAATACTCCCCTCACAGTTGCTATAGCCAATGCAGCAGGCAGATGGTGTTTTTTAAGGTGAAGTGGCGGCATGGAATAAGCCCATCCAATAAATGCAGCTATGGCAATTATCATAAGAAGATAAGGGGATACAAACAAGGCCACAACTAAACTTACTGATAAGGCCGAACCCACAATTATTTTTGCCTGATTTATTTTTAATTCACCTGAAGGAATGGGCAAGTCGGGCTTGTTGATCTTATCAATTTCCACATCTGCAATCTGGTTTATTCCCACAATAAAAACATTGCAGGAAACGCCGATAATTAAAGCCATAATAAAATATGGGATATCAAATATTCCATGTTGGCGGTAAATGATAAAGTACAAGGTGCAAATACTAATTACACTGCCTATAATAGTATGAGGCCTGCTGAATTTCCAAAGTATTGTAAGGTATTTCATCTCTTTGGTTCTATTTGTATCACGACAAGTGGTGTTAAGCCTTTATTTATCCGAAGAACTTTTATTGAATCGTGACCTGCAAATAATTTTTTATAGTGATTTACCGAACCTGATTTTAATACGGAAATGATACCATCAAATGTGATAGTAACTATATTGACGGGAAGTATATAAGTGAACACCAAACGCTTTAAGGAAAAAGGTTTTACAAATGGCGTGAATAAAAGGATGCCAATAGTGGTTGTTAAAAAAACTTTCAGCAGGCAATCAAAGCGTGGTTCGAGTAACTCTACAAAAAAAGCAGCCGAACCGGATGCTTCAATTTTTTGCATTATTTTCAATTTGTCCTCATCCTTAAAATGATGACAGGCATTAAACATGGTATAGCAGGTTCCGGGTTTAAATTCCATTTCATTCACATCTGACGATTCTTTTGCATACGAAATTTTATCATCCCGCAATTGCAGAGCATTGGGATATTTATCCGTTAAAACAAGCCGATTGAAGCACTTGCTTTTTTTAAAAATGCTGATAGCAGGTTCACCGCTTCCTGAACATAGGTCGGTCATGGTTTGCACCGGTAGTGACAATTTTTTAAGATGTTCGACAAAAGGAATATAAACATTAAACTGCGAAACGATAAAGCCTATGAATTCTGTTTGGAAGTTTCTTAAAACATTAGGAAACCAGCTATAATCTTCAAGTTCTTTCAATGGGTAAATTTTGATCAGGTTAAAAAGTCAATTTTCTACCGTTGGAATTTAAGTCGCGGTTTCCTACAAATGTAAAATAAATGTTCTAATTAAATTTTGACCGTCAAATTATTATATCGCGATTGAAAAAAAAATATTTCGTCTAAACTAAAATTTCGCCGGATGAAACGAATTCAGCATAAAGAAGATTATTATTTATTAAAAAATACTTTCTGCTACTAATTCAAACCCTTGCAATACCTTGGACGTAACCACATCCTTTAATTGGCCGGCGCAATGAAGTTTAAATTTACCATCCGCCAATTCAAAAACTTCAATTAAGGCATTTGCCGGATCCACAATCCAGTATTCCTGAACTCCAAATTTTTCATACAAATCTTTTTTTGTGGTACGGTCGTATTTTGCAGTACTTGGTGACAATATTTCTATTACAATGGCGGGTGCACCATGTAATTGCAATTTTAATTGATCCATTTGTTTATTAGAAATAAAAATTATATCCGGCTGAAAAACGTTATCCTCACTTAAAATTATATCAAAAGGGGCGTAAATAACTTCTCCCAGAGAATGTTCTAATACGAAATCATCTAATTGACGGAATAACTGTTTAGAATATTTATGATGAAAGTATGTAGGTGCAGGTGACATATATAAAGTATTTTCGATTAATTCACATCTAAGTTCAGGCGGAAGTAAATGCCAGTCACTATAAGTCCATTTCGGTTTGCTTGCTATCAATTGCTTTAATTCCATAGTTCAAAGTTAAATTTTATTTTAATAAAACAATAATTCGAATTTTTAAAATAACCAGAAAGAACTCATCGAATAAAAAATTAATCTTTAAGAAATATTACCTGCAAAAATTCTAAATTGAGTAATATTGAAGCATGATTAAAAAATACATCTCACTATTATTATTAGGTTTGTTTAGCCTTAATATTTTTGCCCAAAAAAGCATCACCCTTGAAGATATTTGGAAGAACGGAACCTTTGCTGCCAAAGGCGTTTATGGATTTGTTCCCTTGAAAGATGGCAAAACCTATTGCAGAAAAATAAGTAATAAAACCGGCGGACAATTTGTGGTAAAATACAGTTATGAAACCGGAAATGCAGTAGATACATTAATTCATAATGGAAAAATTGCCAAAATGAATGGGTTAAATAGTTTTCAGTTTGATGGCTTTGAATTTAATACATCCGAAACTCAGGCTATTTTAACAAATGAATCTGAACAAATATATCGTCATAGTTCGGCAGCTAAAACGTATATACTTGATTTGACAACTTCTAAAATAACCGAAGTGGCTTCTCAAAAAATTATGTACCCGGCTTTTGACCCTTCCGGAAAATTTGTTGCCTATGTGTATGAAAACAATTTGTATTTAAAAAACCTGAAAAAAAATAAAACCAAATACATTACCAAAGACGGCAAACGAAATGCCATTATAAACGGAGCCGTTGATTGGGTGTATGAAGAGGAATTCAGCATGAGCAGTGGTTTTGAGTGGAATGAGGATGGGTCAGCCATTGCTTATTACAGGTTCGATGAGACCAAAGTTCCTGAATTTTCTATGAATATGTACGAAGGATTGTATCCTACAAATACAACCTTTAAGTATCCTAAGGCTGGTGAAGATAATTCGAAAGTAGATGTGTTTGTTTACGCTATCAAAGGGGGTAAATCAAAAAAAATGGAAACAGGCTCTGAAAATGATCAATATTTACCCCGCATAAAATGGACAAAAAATAACACTTTACTTTCCATCCAAAGACTGAACCGATTACAAAACAAATGGGAAATATTATTGGCCGATACAAAAACCGGAAAAACCAGAATATCGCACGAAGAAACCGATAAATATTATATTGATATAACCGACGATTTGAATTATTTACCGGGAGGAGAACTTATGTTACTAACAAGCGAAAGAGATGGATACCGACATATCTATTTACACAAAGCTGAAGGTCCCGAAATAATGCAAACCACCAAAGGCAATTGGGATGTAGCCGATATCTTGGGTTATAATGAAGTTACCAAACAAGTTTATTATTCAAGCTATGAATCATCAACATTAGAAAAACATATTTATAAAATTGATTTGGATGGTAAAAACAAAATAGATATTACTCCTTCCCCCGGAATGCATTCGGCAGCATTCAGCACCGATTTTAGTTATTTTTTACATATAGTTTCTACAATTAATACTCCTTCGGTAAGCAGTATTTGCAATGCCACAGGTACTGATTTAAGAGTATTGGAAGATAATAATGCCCTTAGAATTAAAATGCAGGATTATAAAATTTCGATGGCTGAGTTTGGCCAATTGCCAATTGAAAATAACATAATGCTTAATTATTGGATTATAAAACCTAAAGATTTTGACCCTAATAAAAAATATCCTTTGTTGATGTTTGTATATGGCGGGCCGGGCTCACAACAAGTTTTAAACGGTTGGGGAGGTTCCAATTTTTGGTGGCATCAAATGTTGGCCAACGAAAAGGGTTACGTTATTGCTTGTGTTGACAATCGCGGAACCGGTGCCCGTGGAGCAGAGTTTAAAAAAATGACCTATAAACAATTGGGAAAATATGAAAGTGACGACCAAATAAGCGCAGCTATGTATTTTGGAAGTCAATCTTATATTGATGCTACACGAATCGGTATTTGGGGCTGGAGTTATGGAGGTTTTATGAGCAGTACCTGTATTACCAAAGGAGCCGAAGTATTTAAAGCTGCAATTGCCGTGGCACCTGTTACCAACTGGCGGTTTTACGATAATATTTATACCGAACGTTATATGCAGTTGCCCAAAGATAATACAGAAGGGTATGATTCGAATTCTCCAATTAATATGGTAGAAAAATTAAAAGGAAAATATCTTTTGGTACATGGAACCGGTGATGATAATGTCCATTTTCAAAATTCGGCAGAAATGGTGGAAAAGATGGTAGAACAAAATAAGCCTTTTCAATCGGCCTATTACCCGAATAGAAGCCACGGAATTTCAGGCGGAAACACCCGTTTGCATCTATTTACATTGATGACAAATTTCATTATTGAAAATTTGTAAGCATAATATCTCAAGTAATTTATATTTATAAATTATAGGTCATGAGGAATACCCATAAAAATTATCCTGCTCATTTTAATTTTTATGATGGGTATTTCAGAAAATAGTTATTAATTGCCGCAAAATTCAGAAATCAAATTATGAGCAACACGCCAAGTCAATCACATCCGAGGGGTTTATATCTTCTCTTTTTCACAGAAATGTGGGAACGTTTCAGCTATTATGGAATGAGAGCCATTTTTGTGCTCTTTATGACCAAAGCTTTATTTATGAGCGATGCTTTGGCATCCAACATATTTGGAAGTTTTACCGGACTAGTTTATCTTACTCCGCTTTTAGGAGGATATATAGCCGATAAATTTTGGGGTAACCGTCGTAGTATTTTAGTTGGTGGAATTTTAATGGCCGTGGGACAATTCCTATTATTTATGAGTGGAAGTGCAGTAACCGAAGGGGTTCAAAGCCCTTCAGCCATGTCGCTTATGTGGGGTGGACTTACCCTTTTAATTATCGGTAACGGATTTTTCAAACCCAATATTTCTACAATGGTTGGGCAACTTTATCCTAAAAATGATACGCGTGTGGATGGTGCATTCACCATATTTTACATGGGTATTAATATGGGTGCTTTCTTTTCTCCATTGATTTGCGGCACTTTGGCCGAACCACTTGGTGGTACTATCCATGACTTCCGTTGGGGATTTTTAGCGGCGGCTATCGGGATGGTAGTAAGCACTATTTCATTTGAAATATTAAAAAACAAACACCTTAAAGATGCTGATGGCTTAGCCATTGGGATGCCAAAGGCTAAAATGGATATGAAAACCTATGGTGTTATTTTGGGTTCTATGGCATTCATATTTGCCTTATTAAATTATAAATTTCTTGTTCAAGCTGTTTTCGGAGCTGCAGCAGTAGCAGATGTTTCTACCATGGCTTTCAAAATTGCCAATCTTGACCCGATTGCCTATCTCATTTATGGATCCATGATTATAATGCCAATCCTTTTATTAAGCAATAAATCATTAACGAAGGATGAACGTGAACGGATTATTGTCATATTTATCCTTGCCTTTTTTGTTATCTTTTTTTGGGCATGTTTTGAACAGGCCGGGGCATCTTTAACCTTATTTGCCGATGCTCAGGTTGACAGGAGTGTGAATATTAATATAAGTAAATATTTTATTCTCGGTTTTTCTGCCATATTATTATTTTATCTTTCAAAAGCCTTTGGATGGTTTTTTGAGTGGAGCAAAACGGTAATTTGGTCAGTTCAAGGAATAAGCATCGCGGCTGTTGTTGCTTTAACATTTGCAGGATATATTCAAAATTATCAGGAAACCGAATTCCGCGCTTCGTGGTTTCAATCCATCAATCCGTTGGCAATTATTCTCCTTGCACCTTTGTTCACCATGCTTTGGGGAAAATTGGCAAAAGTAAATATGGAACCTTCCTCTCCTATCAAAATGGCTATGGGTTTGGCACTGGTTGCTATAGGATATGTAATAATCGCATATGCCGTTCATGGCATTGATTCTCAAACCAAAATTGCCATGTTCTGGTTATTTGCACTTTATATTGTGCATACTATGGGTGAACTCTGTTTATCACCAATTGGTTTAAGTATGGTGAGTAAATTGGCTCCTCTTCGGTTGTCTTCTTTATTAATGGGTACCTGGTTTTTGGCCAACGCTGCCGCCAATAAATTTGCGGGAACCTTATCAGCTTTAATACCTCCGGGTGCAGGTGAAAAACCTGCCGAGGCAGGAGCTAAAATCCCGTCTTTTATGGGTGTGGAAATCAATAATCTTTTTATCTTTTTCTGTGTATTTATTGTTTTGAGCGGAACTGCCTCAATACTGCTATTAGCAATGTACAGATGGCTTAGAGTAAGGATGCATGGTATTAAATAAAAGGTTAAAGTAGAAAGGTTAAAGAATAAAGGTTAAAGGTTAAAGTGAAAAGGTTAATTTATTATTTTAAAGATTAATGAGCATCTGGGGAAAACATCCTAAAGCCTTACCATTTCTGTTTTTTAGCGAAATGTGGGAACGTTTTGGCTATTACCTGATGATTGGTATATTTACTTTATATCTTAAGGATGTAAAGGAAGGCTTTGCAATGAACGAAGCTGAATCGGCTGATTTATACGGTACTTTTATCGCACTTGTTTTTCTTACTCCTTTTTTAGGAGGTTTATTAGCCGACCGATATTTCGGTTATAAAAAGTCAATTATTTTCGGAGGTATATTAATGGGTATAGGCTATTGCATGATGGGTATTCACAGCCTTCCTATGCTATATCTGGCCATGACTTTGGTTATACTTGGTAATGGCTTTTTTAAACCTAATATTTCTACTTTGCTCGGTAATGTATATTCCGTTCCTGAACATAATCATCAAAAGGATGAAGGCTATAACATATTTTATATGGGAATTAATATTGGTGCCTTTATTTGCAACTTTTTCGGTGCAGCACTGCAAATTATGTTGGGTTGGAAATGGGCTTTTATAGCTGCGGGAGTAGGAATGTTTATTGGAGTTATTACATTTTTGATTGGAACCAGACATGTTGAAAATTTTGTTCAGAAAAAAGGGGTTGTGCCGGGTGATATGCCTATGTGGAAAATAGTAATGCTTATTTTGGTTCCATCAGTTATTGCAGGGGTTTTAGGATATATGATTAATGGCACCACCGGTCCTGATAACCTGAAAGGCAATATTTTTGGGAGTGATAGTACAGATGCTTTTATTTTTGCCTGTATCCCCGTTTTATTTTTTTATGGCAACCTCTATTTTACGGCCAAAAAAGATGAAAAAGGACCTATTGCTGTTATGTTGGCGATTTTTGCAGTTGTTATTCTTTTTTGGGCGGTGTTCAAACAAAATGGTTCTGCCCTGAATACATGGGCCGACAGATATACCAACCGAAAAGTGGAAGGCACTACCGAAAAGGTTTTTAATACCCTAAAACAATCCAAATCCATTGCTTATAAAAAAGACTCTGTTGAAAAATATGATGCCTATTTCCGACTTATAAAAGAAAAAGGTAAGGTACAAAAAGAGTTTAATTACCCCATTTATTTTAGAAATGAAAAGCCAGAAAAATTGCCGGAACAGGAAAAATCTGTTAGTGTTTGGTCCACAAATCTTAGTCAATCAATAAATCCGGGTTGGGTAATTATTTTAACACCTTTGGTCGTTGCCTTCTTTACGTGGCTTCGCCGTAAAGGAAAAGAACCCTCTACTCCTACCAAGATTGCGTTCGGTTTATTTATCTCAGCACTTTCAGCTCTGGTTATGGTAGCTGCTGTAAAAGCCGGTGCCAATGGGGCCGAAAAAGTGAGTGTTTGGTGGTTGATATCGTGCTATGGAGTTATCACTATTGGTGAATTATTTCTCAGTCCAATGGGCTTGAGCTTAGTTTCAAAACTCAGTCCGCCGCGAATAACCGCATTAATGATGGGTGGTTGGTTTT
>CAYHCM010000020.1:0-1208 GCA_964355045.1 uncultured Chitinophaga sp.
CTTCAATAAATATTTTTTCAAGACTGCTGAAATGCCATTTTTCTTCCAACTCATTTCGCCGAATTTCCAATTCCAATTTTAGCAATTCAACTGTACTATCGGTGCAATGTTTCAGGATGTCGTTCACCTCCATAAAATGCGGTTTATCGCCAAAAATAATACAGGCATTAGGCGAAATACTTACCTCACAATCGGTAAATGCATACAGGGCATCAATGGTTTTATCGGTAGAAATTCCGGGAGCTAGTTGGATCTCAATTTCTAAATCTTTGGCGGTATTATCAACCACCTTTTTTATTTTTATTTTCCCCTTATCATTCGCTTTTATGATGGAATCTATTATGCTTCCGGTGGTGGTACCAAATGGTATTTCTTTTATTAAAAGTGTTTTTTTGTCTTTTTCTTCTATACGTGATCTAACTCTAATTCGTCCGCCCCGTTTGCCACCATTGTAATTGCTAAAATCAGCCAAACCACCGGTTGGGAAATCAGGCATGATATTGGTGCTTTTTCCATTCAGAATAGCTATTGAGGCTTCAATTAATTCAATAAAATTATGAGGTAAAATTTTGGTGCTTAAACCTACTGCTATCCCTTCTACGCCTTGTGCCAAAAGTAAAGGAAATTTCATAGGAAGAGTTACCGGTTCCCTGTTTCTTCCATCATAACTTCGTTGCCATACAGTCGTTTTAGGATTAAAAGCTACTTGCAAGGCGAATTTGGAAAGCCTTGCTTCAATATATCGTGGAGCTGCAGCACTGTCGCCGGTGCGAATATCGCCCCAGTTTCCCTGCATATCTATCAGTAATTCTTTCTGACCAAGATTTACAAAGGCATCCCCAATAGCGGCATCGCCATGCGGATGAAATTTCATGGTATTTCCAATCACATTGGCTACTTTATTGTAGCGGCCGTCTTCCATTTCCCACATGCTGTGCAAAATGCGGCGCTGCACAGGTTTCAGACCGTCTTCCAAAGCGGGAACAGCCCGTTCCAAAATTACATAGGAAGCATAATCCAAAAACCAGTTTTGGTACATGCCGGCCACAGGAATTACCTTGGGGTCGTCGTGCCTTATGTCGTTTGGATTTTCTTCTTCTATGGGTAATTCTTCGTTCATTTAATTCTTCATTCTATTATTTTAATGTTTTTTAAAAAATCCCCCTAACCCCCTTTTAAAGGGGGAATGCTCACCCGAGGCAGTCTCC
>CAYHCM010000020.1:1308-19681 GCA_964355045.1 uncultured Chitinophaga sp.
CATATATTATTAACTTCCTCAAAAAATCCCCCTAACCCCCTTTTAAAGGGGGAATGCTCACCCGAGGCAGTCTCCATCAGAAATCTAAAATCCTTAAACCTTGTTATTAAATCTTTCTTCATATATTATTAACTTCCTCAAAAAATCCCCCTAACCCCCTTTTAAAGGGGGAATTGGGCGGTAGTATTTTCAAGTTTGGCTTCACTTTTTATATTGGTTTCAAAAAATCCCCCTAACCCCTTTTTAAAGGGGGAATAGAGCAGCTTTGGTTTATCGCTTACTATTCAATTCAAAATTCGCCCTTGAACAATTTCTCTTAGTCCAGTCATCGTGCGTCAGCCGTCCCCCTTATGAAGGGGGTAGGGGGATGTGGTTGTGTTTAAACAAAACTCAAATTCCAAATTGCAAAACCCAAGATTCAAGTTTCAAATTTTAAGTTTCAAATTCTACGTAGGGGTTCAAAATTTTGAACCCCTACGTAACCCCTACTTTCATAATCAACTTATAAATCACCTCTCAACACTCACCATCTCCGCACTATCCTCCACCGGCAAATAATCCGTATCCACCTCTATCACCAAATTATTAATAATAAACTCCTGGCGTTCGGGGGTGTTTTTGCCCATATAATAATCCAGAATTTTTTCAATGGATATCTCCTGAGTCACTATGACCGGGTCAAGACGAATATCTTCCCCAATAAATAAACCAAATTCATCCGGACTTATTTCCCCCAAACCTTTAAAACGGGTTATCTCGACCTTGTCCTTTAATTTTTTAATGGCTGCCTGTTTTTCGGCTTCGCTGTAACAATAAATCGTTTTCTGTTTATTCCTTACCCTGAACAAGGGTGTATCCAGAATATACAAATGCCCGTTGCGAACCAGATCAGGGAAAAATTGAAGAAAAAAAGTCATCAGCAACAAGCGGATATGCATGCCGTCCACATCGGCATCTGTAGCTACTACAATATTATTGTATCGCAAATTTTCAATACCGTCTTCAATATCCAAAGCATGTTGCAAAAGATTGAATTCTTCATTTTCATAAACCACTTTTTTGGTGAGGCCATAACAGTTCAAAGGTTTTCCCCGCAAACTAAATACAGCCTGCAAATCAACATTACGCGATTTGGTAATACTTCCGCTTGCCGAATCACCTTCGGTAATAAATAAGGTGCTGTTATACCGCGCCTCATCTTTTTCATCAGTAAAATGTTTGCGGCAATCCCTCAGTTTTTTATTATGAAGATTAGCTTTTTTGGCCCGTTCATTTGCAAGTTTCCTTATACCTGCCATTTCCTTTCGTTCCTTTTCGCTCCGGGCTATACGCTTGAGCAAAGCATCAGCTATCGTTGGGTTTTTATGTAAATAATCGTCTAAATTCTTTTTTATAAAATCATAAATAAACGCCTTTACGGTAGGGCCGTCCAATCCCATTTCAGAACTACCCAATTTGGTTTTGGTTTGCGATTCAAAAACCGGTTCCTGAACTCTTACGCTTAAAGCCGCTGTAATACTCGAGCGGATATCGCTGGCATCAAAATCTTTTTTATAAAACTCGCGAATGGTTTTTACAAACGCATCTTTAAAGGCTTGTAAATGGGTTCCGCCCTGGGTGGTATTTTGCCCGTTTACAAAGGTATGGTAGTCTTCGCCATAATGATTATCGTGCGAAAAAGCCAATTCAATATCTTCCCCTTTTAAATGAATAATCGGGTAATTCAGTTCTTCTTCGTTAGTTTTGCGGCGAAGCAAATCAAGCAAACCGTTTTTTGAAAAATATTTATTGTCGTTAAAATGAATGGTAAGCCCGGTATTGAGGTAGGCATAGTTCCAAAGTTGGTTATCTATAAATTCATTGATAAACCTGTAGTGCTTAAAAATACTATCGTCGGCTATAAATTCTATTAAAGTACCATTAGGTTGGTCTGTTAATATATCTTGTTCGCCCAACAAATTCCCTTTTTCAAACTCGGCTATTTTGCTTTTTCCTTCACGAATGGATTGTACTTTGAAATAATTGGATAAAGCGTTCACAGCCTTTGTACCTACTCCGTTAAGTCCTACCGATTTTTGAAATGCTTTGGAATCGTATTTTCCACCGGTATTTATTTTTGAAACACATTCCAGAACTTTTCCCAATGGAATACCTCGTCCAAAATCACGAATCGTAGCCTTGCCGTCTTCAATTTTTATGTCAATATGTTTGCCATAACCCATTATATGCTCATCAATGCAATTATCTATTACTTCCTTGAGCAGTACATAAATACCATCATCGGCCGATGAGCCATTGCCCAATTTTCCGATATACATCCCCGGCCTTAACCGGATATGTTCCCGCCAATCGAGGGATTGAATGCTGTCTTCATCATATCTTACTTCTGCTGCCAAGGGAATTTAATTTACCAAAACGCGAAATTAAATCTCAATGGGATTTTACTATCCAAAAGATATAAACAAAATATGCTGAATTTTGGGGATTGGTATTTTAGTTCATTAACCCAATAACCATTGCCATTGTTGCTATAAACAACAAGGTATAAAAACTTTTACTCCATTGCCCTTTGAAAAGCAAAACAATGAATGATACAAAAAGCCACAAAACCGTGATGAAGAATAAACCGCCACCAATTAACTGTAGTATCCCAACATCAATAAAAATACTTAAAAGAAATACAGGGAATGCAACCAAAGAAAATAAAATAGGGCTAAACCAGTTTTTAAAAGGATAAGCGAGGATGGTTTTTAGTTTCATATTATGGTCTATTAATAGATATTGATTTTTGGTAAAAACGTTGACGAGGTCAAACGTTGACGAGGTTTTAAACCTCGTCAACGTTTTTTACAAAATTAAATTTCAAAGTGATTTTGCTATACATAAGATATAAACAAAAGCTTATGAGGATAAGATTGGAAATGACTTTTTTTATGCAATTTTTTTTATTTCAAATTAAATAGTGTAAACTTTGAAATTATTTTAACTCACCATGAAAATTTCTTCGATTTGCTTTAAATATTATAAAGCAAAAATTACGACTCTCATTTTCTTCTACATTTGAACTGTGAAATATCTTCAATGGAATAATGTAATCGGAGAGTACTTTTTTAATCCCTCAAACGAAGGAGAAGAAGTCCTGCTGTATGTTACAAAAAAGGAAATTTCCGAATTGGGTGTAAACAAGTTTGGCTTTCTATCTGATTCTGAGAGTTGGGATGACTACTGCAAATCAATTAAGTGTGAGTTTCCTGAAACATCTTCCAGGGGCAGCTTCATTGATAAATTTATTGTTGTATCAGACAAATGGAAGAAATATGAAAGATTTGTATTTGAGTTAAACAATAAAGATGATTTAAATATTGATAACATTTCAATCTATGCTAACTATAGTGCTGACCTAAAAATTGTTTATCCTTTTTACCTTGGATATATAGTTGCCTTAATAATTCCTTTGACTGACAATGTCAATAGTTATAGAGCAAATGCTTTCTTTCCACCTTTAAATGATTTTTTAATCTGTAATAATATAGCAACCGCAAAGAATAGAACAGGGTCAATTGCTGAAATAGATTGGATTTGGAGCAATTTAGAAAAGTGGAGTACAGTATATTATAAAACTGACTTGGGTTTCTTTTCCGAAAGGCATTTGGGTAATCCGAATTGGCATTATGTTGGAAAACCCTTTTCTCAATGCCTGCTCTCTCCACGTAATATTAGAGACATCCCAAATATTTTTTGGGCTGCTGATATTGCACCACTTTCGGCAGTAACCGATAGCCACTTTTTAAGAATTATCAATTTATACGGTGAAGCAAAAGCTGGTTTTAATAAAAGGATAAAAAGCATCATTAATGATGAAGATAACTCATTAAGAAAAGTAATCGTAGATATAGTAAAAAGAGAGTATGTAAACTGGAAAGGAGATGTAATTGAATACGATGAAGATGAAACTATAAAAAGGCCAAAATCAGGATGGATTTACGGCACATTACTTTCAGCGTTTACTTTGAACCGTGAAGATGAAACTTTAAATCATTTCTATTATCTATTTTCCAAAAACGATTTTCCAGAAGAATTAAACTTAGGAGGAAACGAAATAAGAAATTCTGGTAACGGTTATTCTAAACCAATTCCGATTCCATTCAATCAAAATTTGAATTTAATTGATGAACAAAGTAAATGGAAAGCTGGTGCGACGCAGAGCGATATAGTAATTTATTCTTCTGGTTCTTATCATGGTTTGCCTTCTAACAACTTTATTGAAACGGACAAAATCAGTAGACAGTCAACAATGTTTTTACTATGTGCTGATTTCAAAAATCCAATTATTAAAGAGTGGGGAAATACTTTTTTACAAGGCGACTTTAACTTGGTTAACTACGTCAATATTCCAAAAGGCTTTTCTCTTTATAAATTCAAAAACCCGCAACAATCACATCCAACGGAAGAACTACTTAAAGTAACCACTATAAAGAGAATGGAACTTCGTGGAGGAATAAAAGTTGGCAACAGAGATTATCTAAAAAATCTACTTCCGATAATTTATGTTGATGGTGCTGAAGGAACTGAAAAATTATTTTTAGAATACAAGAATCCAGACAATAAAATTTATTTGACAAAGAACACTGAGATTCCCGAAGAATTTACTATTCCTGCCGATGTGATTTGCAATCAAATTTTTTTGATAAGGGATGAAAATGAAAAATTAGATAATTCAGAAATACCTTATCAAATTGTTGATTTTGATTTCAACGCATTAGACATCATTAATGAAAATTTGACTAAGCGAAACAAGTTTGGTGAAATAAGTGGGCTTGATGAGACGAGTTATGTAATTGGAAGTAATACTACTTACAGTGACTGGCAAATGCAATCATCTTATCTTTACGATTTCTTTTCGAGTAGTTATACTAATGTTGAATTCATACCAAACGAGATTGATTACAAACTTCAAAACGGAAATTTAATTTTACAAATACTCAGTATTAAGCGAAATTTAAAAATGGATGAGTTTTCGGAAATTTTGGATTCAATTGAGAGCAATTCAAGAATTTGGGAACATTCAAAAATTCAGCTAATCCCTAAATACGTCAAGCAAACTTCAATTCGTTTTTATGATTATTTGGGTTTCTTAGACTATGAATATTCCCCCAATGCCAGCAAAATTTCTATTAACAAACCTCAATTCGTAATTATTCCATCCAATAGTTCTAAAGCAATTCTTATTGGTGGTCGTTCAAAGTCATTTGTAGACAATTTACAAAAAAGTTGTAATAAGCATCAAATTAATTTTGAAATAATCCCACAAGCATCTCAATTAAATATTTATTATCTGCCTGATTTAATAAGGCTAACACCTGCCAATTGCAAAAATAGCACGGAAGCTTGGAAGAAATTGCAAACTGTGGCCACCGAATTAAATATTGAATTTAGGATTAATGACAGACCATATCCGCAGCCTCAAATTGTACAATTTGGTTTGCAAGACTTTAGCGAAACAATAAAAGGATACAAGCAAAACATACTGGTAAATAATTTTGAAGAGAAACCAAACTATGAATGGGCAAGAAAAATTTTTTATATAAATGACTTCAAATTTCATAAAGACGATAATCCTATTGACAAAAACCTTTCGTTACAAGAATACAATGTTCAAAACAAGTACTCTTACATTCTTTGGCTCGATAATAAATCGTATAAAGTTGATAGAAACTGGGGAAAGTTTTTATTGCTTTCCGAAAAAAATAAAAATGTAATTTACTATAATGAAGAAAGACAAGAATTAGCATTACCTAAAGATGTACTATTACCAAGGCTAATTGCAGAATCAATAATGCTTCTAAGCGGACAAGCACCTTACTATAAAAAGATTGTCATTGAAGATAAAATTTTGATTTATCAATTCTATCAAAATGTTCCAAAAATCTTTGCCGAAAATCTATTTGGCAAATTTAACCAGCAAATTCAAATTAAAAACGACTTATAAAAATGAAAGACCCAATTCATTCTTTTGATACAATTAAAGACAACTATATACGATATGTAGATACAGTATATGATACAAAATTCGATTCTGTAGATTCAGAAAGACACGACATGCTTAATACTGATAAAGTATTGTATAGGGAGCCATGGATTGAACCATTACCTGAATACTTAACAAGCGGTGTGAATATTTCAGGTCTGACTAAAGAACATGTCTCAAATTCAATGACTGATGAAGAATTAGAATATTTTAAGTTATTTGTAAAGACTGGATTGTTTTCTGATTCATTCCCTTTGTATTATCATCAAACTGAAATGCTAAGGAAAGTTATGAATAAAAAGCATTGTATTATTACTTCAGGAACCGGTTCGGGGAAAACAGAATCCTTTCTTTTACCATTATTTGCTCAACTATCAAAAGAACTTTTAAAATGGGGACATTCAAAAGGCTCAAATCAAAGAAAGTGGTGGAGCGATGATAGTTTAACAAAAGCCGACATTGTAAATAAAAATAATTTTCAGCTAACAGAAAAAGTAGCACAAAGACCTGATGATGGAAGACCACAGGGGATCCGAGCGCTTATCTTGTATCCCATGAACGCTTTGGTTGAAGACCAACTTACAAGATTGAGAAAGGCCCTTGACTCAGATAAAACAAGGGAGTGGTTAAAAGACAAAGCAAACAATAATTCAATTTATTTTGGAAGATACACCGGCAGCACTCCTTCATCTGGTGAATTATTTTCATTAAATAAAGATGGGATTAAAATAATTAACAAGTATAAAATTGAACAGTTAAAAAAAGAACTGCTTTCACTTGAAAAATCAGCAAATGACATTCAACAGCACATTGAAGAAAATAAATCTGCACCTAATAGGCCTGCTGACACATCAGAAAATTTAATTGCGTTTTATCCACGGTTGGACGGTTCTGAAATGCGAACACGTTTTGATATGCAGCTTGCACCACCAGACATTTTGATTACCAATTATTCGATGTTGAGCATAATGCTGATGAGAGAAGTTGACAGCGGAATTTTTGATAAAACAAAAGAATGGCTCAATTGTCAAGATGAATTTTCGAAGGGATTTTCAGAAGAAGAAATAAAGAAAGAAAAAGAAAACAGAATTTTTCATTTAATTATTGACGAACTGCATCTTTACCGAGGAACACAAGGTACAGAGGTGGCTTATTTACTTAAACTAATCTTGAATAGATTAGGATTAAATCCAAATCATCCTCAATTACGGATTTTAGCATCATCTGCTTCATTAGATGATACTGATCCCAAAAGCATTGACTTTATCCAAGATTTTTTCGGGGTTACAGATGCTAAAAAGTCTTTTGAAATAGTACCAGGTAAAAACAATCCTGTAAAAGATTTATCGAATGATAAAGTAAAAATACCATTTGAACCATTCAAAAAAATCTGTAAAACATTCTATGAAAACAACGCTGATATTAACTCGGAAAATTTTATTCAGCAGTGCTTATCATCAGCAAATGACTTAATGGTATTTGCGAATTTTATACAAACAGACGCTGACCACAAATCACTTATTTTAAAAGTTCTTCTTGACAAAAAACTCGAATTAAGAGAACGATTATATAGCGCTTGTACAATTAATGGAATTGAAAGAGCTGTATGCTCATTAAGGGCTGATGGCGATAATGAAAACAAAGACATACTCACAGAAAAGTTATTTGGTGATGACATTACAAAAGAAGATTTGCGGAAAGCATTAAGCGGATTACTCATTCTGCGCTCATTATATGATCTTGAAGAATATGAGAAAATTGAAAAAGAAAATAGTTCTTCAAAATTACCCAGATTCAGATTTCATTATTTCTTCCGCAACATTGAAGGATTGTGGGGTTCTATTAATCCTGAGGATATTGATGAAAAATATAAAGACAATGAACGAACTGTAGGTAAATTATTTCCACAAGCTCAAATAAAATCAGAAAAAGGATATAGAGTAATAGAACTGCTTCATTGTGAAAATTGCGGAACAACATTATTTGGAGGAAATAGATTGAAGGCTTACGATGATACCAATGGCAATTTTTTCGAGCTATTACCTTTAAGTCCAAACATAGAAGGAATTCCGGAAAAAACACCTCATAAACTTTTGGAACGTAGATCATACCAAGAATACGCAGTTTTTTGGCCACAGGGTAATCAAGAATTAGAACCTCATGAGAGACCAAATGGTTATTGGAGGCAGGCAACAATAAATAATTCTATTGACCAAAACGATTATGAAGCATCTTGGGTGAAAGCTTCAATAAATGTTTATTCCGGCGACATTAAAGAAACATTTGAAAAGGCCGAGGAGGAACCTGTCAATTGGCGAAAAGGCTACTACTTTAAAATTATTCATAATGACACCTTACACTTTGACATAGCCTTTAATACTATATCTAACGACACTCATAGAGCTACACCATCTGTTTGCCCGGGTTGTGGAATAAATCATAGTAAACATAAACAGGATTCAAAAAAAATTAAAATATCTTCAATAAGAGGATTCAGAACGGGTTTTGCTAAATCAAGTCAAATGTTTGCTAAGGAATTAATGTATCAATTACCAAGCAAGCAGGATCAAAGAAAGTTGGTTGTTTTTTCAGATAGCAGAGAAGATTCTGCACAAGTTGCAAATGGAATAGAAAGGAATCACTTCTCTGATTTATTAAGAGAACTACTTATCAGGGAACTTAATAACAGCCTTATAATTAAATTAGAAATTCTAAACGCATTTAACGCAAATGATATCGCTAAAATTGATAAATATAAATTGAAATATAATGATTTAGTGAATGAAGTTGAGGACATATTGTTTTATGCAAAGCGACCAGGAACAACACCTAAGGCAATCAGTGACAAAAAATTTGCAATAGGTAAAATTCAAGAAATCGAAACACGTATTATTAAAGTACGTGACTTGGTTGATTATACCAATAATATGAACTTAGCTCCTCTGATTAAACGGATTTCAGCATTAGGAATAAACCCTGGCGGTAATGATATAAGATTGCAGACTGCAATCCGAAACAATGCGAGAATACCTTGGTTTGAAGTAATAAAATTTGATGATCCGCAGCAATGGATTGAAGGCTTAGATGATAGTTTTATAAGAGAAATAAAAAAAGGGACATTTAGAAAATTGGCAAATATGTTTTTTGCATCCCTGTTCTATTCTTTTGAGAGTTCAGCCTTAGGATACCTTACAATTAATCCGGAAATACAACAGATAGAATCACTTGCTGGATTATCAGGATTAGCAAAATCCGATTTTATTAATATAGTAAATTCAACAATTAGAATTCTTGGAGACAAATATAAGCACAACCAATTGGATGAAGATGATTATGTTGGTCGAAACTTCCGAGAAATTCTATCATACTCAGATTTCCCTAAAACAGCAAAAGATTATATAAAAGCGGTTGCTATAAATGAGATAGAACTTGGTAATAATATTTTTAACTTGCTTAAAGACCAAGGGATTTTTAAAGAAAACACATTTTTGCAATTTGAAGAATTATATATTAAAGCGGCAATTGCATCCGATAATGTCTGGATTAGCAGCAAAGGAAAAAGAGCACATTTGCATCTATCTGGTGGGATTTGTACTCAAACAAAAACGGTACTTAACCATGCGAACAAAACTACTTGTGAAAAAGTTTGGGAGCAAAATTATTTGTCCCATTCTGCGATGATTCAAAATAGAGAACCAATTAGAATTCATTGCGAAGAATTAACTGGCCAAACAGATAATCAATTTCAAAGACAACGTCATTTCAGAAATGTAGTTTTGAAGGCAGAAGGCAATCCACTTGTTAAACAAATTGACTTATTAAGTGTGACAACAACTTTAGAGGTTGGAGTTGATATAGGGGCATTGCAAGCAGTAATGCTTGCGAACATGCCACCACAAAGATTCAACTATCAACAAAGAGTTGGACGGGCCGGAAGAAGAGGGCAAGCTTATTCGGTTATTCTAACTTTCTGCAGAGGTAGAAGTCATGATGAATTTTACTTTTCAAATCCGCAAAAAATCACTGGCGATAGTCCTCCTACTCCTTTTCTTACAATGAGGCAAGAAAGAATTTGCTTGCGTTTAATTGCTAAAGAAATTCTAAGACAGTCATACTTGACAATTGATATAAATGAAAATTTTGATGAAGATAAATCAAGTATTCATGGGGTTTTTGGTAAGACCCATAACTGGAATATCTACAGACCAAAAATTGTTGACTGGATAAATGCAAATAATGATATTATTATTAATATAATTACTTGTATTACTCCTTCTCAACTTAACGGAAAGAAAAATTTATTTTTTGATTATTTTATTGATTCGACAACTGAAAAAGGATTTATATCTAAAATTGACAGTATAATTAACAATTCTGAAATTCCAACTGATGATATTTCTCAAAAATTTGCAGAAGGAGGAATACTACCAATGTTTGGTATGCCTACCGATGTAAAGAATTTCTATCATGGTACGGCAAAAAACTATGAAATACTAAAGATTAGCAGAGCTCAAGCTACGGCAGTTTATGAATTCGCCCCAGGTGCTCAAAGAACAAAGGACAAAGCAATTTATCAATCCATTGGATTTACTTCTGAAATAATTAAAGGTCAGGATTCAGATGGAAGAGATATACTATTAAATAAAGATGACATCCTAACCGGTACATCGCCATTTTATCTTAACAGGTGGATGGAAAGATGCACAAAATGTGGCTATAATAAATCTTTTGAGGATTCAAATGAACCAACAAACGAGCAGTGTCCGGGTTGTGGAAATTTTGAACCTTATACTTATAGTAAGTTTAGAATTAAATCTCCCAAAGCATATAGAGGTAATTTTTTATTGGGTGTAGACAACAGAGACGAAGCCGATTTTGTTACAAACCGACCGCCTATTTATGCAGACCGTTCAACTGAGGATGATTCAAACCGGGAAGTTAAACAAGTTGGTAATTCTGAGATTATTATTTCTGATAAAGACGTTACGTGGAGAATAAACACGAATGGAGATAAATTCTATTCTGGTAGCTACTTTGACATAACTAATTTTAATCCGGAAATAATGAAATCCTATAGATTTACCAATCAATGGATTCAAGATTCCTTAGTACCACCAGTAACACAGAATGGGAAAATGTTTATCGTTGAAGATGATTATAGAATTGACTTCTATAATAGAAGACAGGAACAACCAATTGCACTTGCAATAAATAAAAAAACTGAAATATTAAAGTTGTATCCCATTTCTGTCCCCCCAGAAATAAGTTTGGATATGTTCACTATAAAAGAAAATCCAAACTATTTTGAAAGACAAAGTTTAGGTGTAAGGGCGGGATTTTATTCAGCAGCATTTCTTCTTCAAAGAGTATTAGCCGATTTATTAGACGTTGACCCTACAGAAATTGAAATCGCAGATATCACCAGACGTGAGATAGAAGATATCATAAAGAAGAATGTAGCCGAAATTATTTTAACTGATGAATTACCAAATGGCTCTGGCTTTGTTAGAAAACTTTATGAAGAATTTGAGCAGATGCTTGACGAAGCATTGGAACCAAAATCACCGGAGACGTATATTCAAAGAATACACTCACCAGAACATCAAAAAAAATGTAAAGATGCTTGTTATGATTGTCTGAAAGTTTACCGGAATATGAACTGGCACAGTTTACTTGATTGGCGGTTAGGATTGGGAATCTTGCGAATTTTTAAAGATGGGGATTACAAGTCCGGTGCTAATAATAATTTTAATGACATTGAAATAAAAGATTGGCGTGAATTTGCGACCTCCTTAAGAAATCAATTTGTTGAGAGCTTTTTCGTAAAAACGGGTCATCCAAAAGAAGACCACTTAATTGACTTCAATGGACTACCAGCCATTAAACATGGTTCACCAAGGAATGGAAGAAGGAAAATTATTTTAATTGTGCATCCCTTTTGGAAATTGGATAATCCAGAAGAAGACGCTTGGTACACAGATAGAATAAGTGAGGCTCATCAGTATATTATAGGTAAAGGTGGAAATATTCAAGAAGATTTTGAATGCTTAGACACTTTTAATTTACAAAGGAGAATTGGTTGGTGTTATGAAAAAATAATGAATAAATGATTAAGAAGTTAAGAGAGTATAAAATTAATCCGTTAAATCGTATCTCACCAAGTCAATATTATTCTGCTTTAAACTGTCCTTATAAATTAGTTTTGGCAAATGCTTTTAACTTTGATCCGCTACTACCAATGAATGCAAATGCTCACTTTGGATCTATTGCTCATAAGATGATTGAATTAATTTCAAGAGGAGTAATAATAGATGATAAGTCTTTTTCTGAAAAGTGGGTTGTATTGATAAACCAAAAAGAAGAAGAACTTAAAAGTAAAGGATTATCAAGAATAGTTCCTCTAAAGTATTTTGTAACTGATTTTGGCTTGAAGAAAAACCAAATAAAAAATATTCTTCAACGGAAGAAAGAAAAAATTGATACTAATCAAAAATCATCAGCTAATAATTACTATCCTGAAAAGAAATTAGAAAACTCAGATAAAAGTATTACTGGTATTGCAGATCTGATAATTGAGAACAACATTGATGTAACAATTTTAGATTTTAAAACAGGTAAGATATTCACTGATGCAATTGATGAATTCGGAGACTCAATACAAGTAATCAAAAAGGAATACGATTTTCAGCTAAAACTTTATGCTCACTTGTATTTTATAATGAATGGTAGATATCCAAACAAATTATATTTAGTAAGCCTTGAAAATGATTTTATTGATGTACCATTTACTAAAGAAGATTCTGAAAATATCTACAAAGAGGCAATAATATTTTTGTCAAAAACTAATACTTCAATCAGAGATGAAGAATTTGAATCAATTGCTAAACCTTCTAAAGTAAATTGCAAGTATTGTTCTTATCGCCCTGCATGTATTTATTATTCAAACTGGTTAAAGACTAATTTTGAAAACGTAAATGATTTAGCAGGGGTGCTGGAAAAAGTAACTTTGTTCGATAATAATACACTAGGGTTAAAACTAAAAATTCAGGACAAACAAGTTTTGATAAACGGACTACCTAGTGAATTAGGGAAAGATTTTGAAAATTTAATCACTAAAAAAATAACTGTATATAATTTAAAAAAAACGAAGCAGTCATTAAATGCTACAACTAATAACTTTACAATAATTTATTACTAGCCCTTGCAAATTCTTAGTTACCATTTAAATTGCAGTATTGAATCTAAGATTATCCGAAATGATAAGTTGGAAAAACTTGAAATTTATAACCGCTGGGGTGAAAGGCTTTTTGAAGGAACCGAAAATTGGGACGGACGTTATCAGGGTCAATTAGTCATGCAGGGTGTTTATGTTTATCTAATTACAATTTCCAGTAATTCGGGAGGAATTAAAACTATATCTAAATTTTCGGGTGAAGTTACTTTGTTGAGGTGATTCGAATTATAGGCTTTTTAATTCCAGACCTTATAAAATCGAACTATCTTTTTTCATCGTACTTTAATTTTAATTAGTCTATCAAAAACAAGTTTATAAAACCTTTAGAACGTAAATTTGTTGTTCCATAAACCCGAATCCATACTTGATATCATTCTGTACTTCTTCCCAAACCAAACTATCCATAACTGAATATAGCCAAATAGGGGATGTAGCCGATATTTGGAACTTAATTTTACCCAAGAATCATTCATTAATAAACCAAAATCTTCAGGTTTTAGAACGGTCAAAACCCGAAGACATGGACTTTAAATATGTGTTGATTCATAAAAATGAAGCATTAATAGGGGTCGTTTATTTACAACATTTAAAAATTACCACCAATCATTTTGACGGAACGTCTATTGATAAACCGGGCTTGGGATGGCTCAAAAAATGCATCAACAGTCAGTTTAGCGATGTATTGATTTGTGGCAATTTATTCCGTATTCATTTTCCCGGGTTTTATTTTAAAAACCAAAATGATGATGAATTGATTTTTGGAATTTTGACGGATTATCTTAATTCATCCAATGAGAATAAACGGTTTTGCGGTATTTTGTTAAAAGATTGCCCGCATATTTTTAACGAAACCGGAAGGTTTAAACCGTATCACGATGATGTGACCATGGAACTTGAAATTAAGGATGATTGGATAACATTTGAGGATTACAAAAACAGCCTTAGCAAAAAATATAAACAGCGCTGTTCTAAAATTCAAAAAGCGAAGGAAAGCCTTGCTGTGAAAGAACTTTCATTACAAGAAATTGAAGATAACGCGTTGCTGATTGAACACCTTTATTTGAATGTCGCCCTAAAGCAATCCATGCGAATAGGGTTTGTAAATGCGGCCTATATTGTAGAGATGAAACAGCGGCATGGCGACAATTTTATCTTAAAAGGATATTATATAAATTCAAAAATAGTAGCGTTTAGCAGTTATATTTTATATCAAAACTCTACGATGGAAATTCATTTCATAGGTTTGGATTATACTTATAATGAAGGGTATTGTTTGTATTTCAATATCCTGTTTGATGGTTTGGAAATTGCCATTACTAAAAAAATGACACGCCTTGAACTTGGCCGCACTGCCCGAATTGCAAAGGCATCACTGGGTGCTAAACCGGTAGAAGTTCACAATTATATTTTTTTAAAAAAAGGAATTCCTTCTCTGGCATTTTCTTTTTTCAACACCTGGTTTGTGAAAAATATCGGAGAAGATTGGAAACAAAGAAACCCGTTTAAATAAAATGTGGCTATTTCTTATTTTGATTTACTATCATTGTTTATCAAGATTTGTCTTTTAAAATTTTGGTTTATTTTGCCAAACTTAAAAAATGTTTTCATGAATAAAAAATTGAACCACATAGACACATAGTAACATAGAAAACCATATAGGGAATAACTTATGTGAATACTTAAATGACTATTTGCCTATGTGGTTCAAGATAAGCGACAATTTGGGATGCACCAGAATTAACCTATACTGTCCATTTCCATTGGCATATGTGGAAATTGATTTTACATATATCCTTATAATTAATGATAAATTTGAGGATATGAAAAAGCTAATAAAAAATAAATATATCCTTACCCTACTTATTTTTACGGTTTGGATGCTGTTTTTTGACCAAAACAGCTTTCTGTCACAACGTAAAATAACCAAAGAACTTAACCAATTGGAAGCCCGAAAAAAACTGTATTCCAACCAAAATGAAGCGTTAAGAAATCAAAAAGAAGAATTATTGGGCAGTACGGATAACCTTGAAAAACTGGCCCGTGAAAAATACCTGATGAAACGCGACGATGAGGATGTTTATCTAATAAAAACAGATGATTAGGTTTTTTTGAAACCGGCCCAAATCTTTCGGTTCTTCAAATATTTTAAATCACCATCATAACCGTAGGCTTCCTTTTCAAATGAAATAGCACGATAGGCTTCAGCATGATTTTTCTTTATAAGTCTGTGAAAAAAGAATTCCGAAAAATAAAGGATATAGAACGGCAAAACCTGTAATTCCAATTGCTGCGCTAAATGTATCCGTTCGTGATTCATAACAGTTTTATCATTTATTAAACTTATTTCTTTTACAAAAATAAAAGGCCAAAAAGCCATGGCTCTGTAGTTTTGCTCCGGAAATATTTTAAAAAGTAAAGCGAATTTTAGTGGCATTTTTTGAATTTTTCCGGAATCATTTTTTCAATAATTCGTTATAAGCCACATATTCCGGATAGTTCCATTCCAAAATGCTTTTGGTTTTCCAATAGATTAAAAATTCATTTTTTTGTTTTTCAATTTTGGTTTGGTAATCTATCAGGTCAAATTCCTTTTCCCGTACAAATGGAAATTGTTTCGACTGATTTTCATAAATTTTGTTTAATTCGGCATCCGATTTTATCAATAGAGGCAATGCCGAATTATTTAAATCAACCAAAAAATTAAAATGGACGAATGATTTTTTATAATTTTCAAAATTGTATTTCGCCATTATTTTATCCCAATTAAATGCTGAACTGATTAAAACAATTACTAAAACTGAAATGCTATTGACTGATATCAAAAAACTAATGGAACGTTTGTAAATTATTTTAAAAATAATACTTAAAAGACCAACTATGCAGGCCAACAGAAAGAAATAAACAAAAATCCGTTTATAAGCTAAGGAAAAATGTTCGATGTAAATGGTATTTCGGATGGAAACCGAAACGGCCATTAAGATATTTTGCAATAGCCAAACTATAAGCAAACCATAAAACAAGCGATTGTTTTTAAGAAAAACCAAATTACTGCTAAGATAAAAAAGAGTAATTCCTATGGAAATGAGGATGGCAAAAATCAACATATTGGTTCCCTCATGAATCATGGATTTTAAAAAACCGCCGTCCCATTTAAAACCTATCCAAATATTTTCTATATCCAAATAGTTGAGCCATGCTATCATTATATTCAGAATGATAAACGTAACGATGGCTACCTGCTTTTTTCGAAGAAGTAATTTGCTTAAAACTCCAACCTTCTTAAATGAACTTTTAACCCGGATTAAATGACTGTTGATTTTTTCATCCAGGGTTATAATTGAATTTACAGGCTTATTGCTTAGGAAAATAACTGCGATTAATAATCCTAAAAGCGTAAAGAAAAACCGGGCAAATGAGATTTTAGCAAAAAAATCGGATATATAATCCGCTATACTGGTAAGGCTTTCGGCAAACAAAGTGTTGGATAAAGCATATAACCAAAGTAGAATAATGATAGTAAAAATGGGAAGAAAAATAAATTTAATATAAGGCATGGATCTTTCTGTAAACTTTACCTGCCGGTTATTTTTTACAGAATTGGCCAAGCTTTCAAAACCGTTGAGCAATAATAATGGGGTAAGTTCAATATGTTTAATCCTGCTATATCCGGCCACAGAAATAAGGATGATGGCAAAAATCCAATAAATAAAAATGCTATAAGTTGTATTGGCAAACACTACCGAAAAAGTAACTGCAACCACAAGAAGCAGAACTAATTTAAAGGTATTGCTGTACGATTGGGGTTTTATATAAAACCTAAGGACACTTAAAAGAAGCAGTGTGAAAATCAAATAATTTAGACCTGCATTAAATTTAAAAAATAATGCCTGAAAAATAAGGGCAATGCCTAAGGATATTGGCCAAAAGAGTTTTTGTTTTGATATCATAAGCTAAGATAACGCCAAAAATGAGATTTATATTTTTAATTTTTATGTCAGTTTTTTTTAAAAACTCATGAATAATCTACCGATACATCACCGAATTCACCGCATCCAAAATGCGTTTTACGTTTGGTAAAAATACTTCTACCAAAGTAGGTGCATACGGCAAAGGCGTGTCGCGGGTAGTAACACGGGTGACAGGGGCATCCAAATAATCGAAGGCATATTTTTGCATCCAATAGGCTATTTCGCTTGATATGCTGGCCAATGGCCAGGCTTCTTCTACCACTACCATTCGGTTGGTTTTTCTAACCGATTCCAAAAGGGTATTATAGTCAATAGGTCTTACGGTTCGCAAGTCAATAACTTCGGCATTGATGCCAAGTTTTTCAAGTTCAATCAAGGTTTGTTCAACCACACGCATCATTTTTCCGAAGGTAACAATGGTTACATCTGTCCCTTCTTTAACAACATTGGCTTTACCTATCGGAATTAAATATTCACCTTCAGGAACTTCACCTTTAAGTCCATACATCTGTTCCGATTCCATAAAAATAACCGTATCATTATCGCGTATGGATGATTTTAATAATCCTTTAGCTTCGGCAGGATTAGATGGGACTACCACTTTTAAACCCGGGCAGTTGGCATACCAGTTTTCAAAATTTTGAGAATGTTGAGCGCCCAATTGACCTGCGCTTCCGGTGGGTCCTCTGAAAACCATTGGTATTCCAAAATTACCACCGCTCATGGAAAGCATTTTGGCTGCAGAATTTATTACCTGATCAATGGCAACCAATGAAAAATTAAAAGTCATAAATTCGACAATGGGCCTTAGCCCGTTCATGGCTGCACCTACAGCAATTCCGGCAAATCCAAGCTCTGCAATGGGTGTATCAATTACCCGTTTGGGGCCAAATTCATCCAACATTCCCTGACTCACTTTATATGCACCATTATATTCAGCTACTTCTTCACCTATTAAAAAGATTTTTGGGTCGAGCCTCATTTCTTCTTCCATGGCTTCTCGAAGTGCCTCACGAAATTGTAATATCTTCATTTATTAAAAAGTGTGCAAAAATAGGTTTTAGATATTAGAAATTTAAACCCGAAAGAAACAAAAACAAGCCAGTATCGCACCGCTACAACCTCCTACCCTTGCTGCATTCC
>CAYHCM010000020.1:19781-24522 GCA_964355045.1 uncultured Chitinophaga sp.
AAACAAAAACAAGCCAGTATCGCACCGCTACAACCTCCTACCCTTGCTGCATTCCTGCCCTGGGGGATTAAAAGGGAGCTGGTCGTACTGACTTGTGGCGCAAAAGTAAGATTTTTTACTAATTTTTATTTGATAATTATTATGAATCCAACTTCTTTTTTTCTGAACTGGATTAATAAATTTATTTCATAAAAAATTTCTGATATCTCATCTCTAAAAGTCTCATTTCTAAAATCTAAATTTGCCCCCGATGTACGATTTGGAATTTAATAAAAATGATGATGGCATGAAGTTGTCATGGAATCAAATTCGAAGACTGGGTGAAGAAATAAAACTTGGAGGTGGTGCAACAGCAGCAGCCAAACAAAGAGAAAAAGGAAAATTGTTGGCACGTGAAAGAATAGAATATCTGAAAGACGATAATGCGCCATTTTTTGAAATCGGACTTTTTGCCGGAAATGAAATGTATGAAGATTATGGAGGATGTCCCGCCGGTGGGGTGGTTGGTGGAATTACATACATAGGAGGAAGACAGTGCATTATTGTAGCTAATGATGCTACCGTTAAGGCCGGAGCCTGGTTCCCGATTACTGCCAAAAAGAATTTGCGTTTTCAGGAAATTGCTATGGAAAACCGTTTACCCATTATTTATTTGGTTGACAGCGCAGGAGTATTTCTGCCTTTACAAGATGAAATTTTTGCAGATAAAGAGCATTTTGGACGGATTTTTAGAAATAATGCGGTACTAAGCAGTTTGGGAGTTATTCAAATAGCAGCAGTTATGGGAAGTTGCGTAGCAGGAGGCGCTTACTTGCCGGTGATGAGCGATGAAGCTTTGATAGTGGATAAAACCGGTTCCATATTTTTGGCAGGCAGTTATTTGGTAAAGGCAGCTATCGGCGAATTAATAGATAATGAATCGTTGGGTGGTTCTGTTATTCAAACAGAAATTTCGGGTGTTATTGATGACCGTTTTCAGGATGACAAGTCGTGTTTGGATAGGATAAAATATCTCATGGATAAAATTGGAAGTTTTGAAAAAGCCGGATTTAACAGAGCTGAATCTGCATTGCCTGCAAAAGACCCAATGGAAATCTATGGCATTTTACCCCAAAATAAATCAAAGCCTTATAAATCCCTTGAAATAATTGAACGATTGGTTGATAATTCGGAATTTGAACAATATAAGAAAGGGTATGCCCAAACGTTGTTGTGCGGCTACGCCCGTATTGACGGATGGGCTGTTGGTATTGTTTCCAATAATCGGGAGGTGGTAAAATCAAAAAAAGGAGAAATGCAATTTGGCGGAGCTATCTATTCTGATTCGGCAGATAAAGCCGCCCGATTTATAATGAATTGCAATCAGAAAAAAATCCCTTTGGTTTTTTTGCAGGATGTTACCGGTTTTATGGTTGGTTCACGAAGCGAACAGGGAGGAATTATTAAAGACGGGGCAAAAATGGTAAATGCCGTAAGTAACAGCACAGTTCCTAAGTTTACAATTATTATAAGCAATAGTTATGGTGCCGGAAATTATGCCATGTGCGGAAAGGCTTATGATCCCCGTTTAATCTTGGCCTGGCCGACTGCAAAAATAGCCGTAATGGGAGGGGAGCAAGCCGCGAATACCTTATTACAATTGGAAAAATCACGATTGGGAAGTGTGACTCCTGAGGAAGAAAAGGAACTTCTTGAAAAAATAATAAACCGATATAACTCGCATACCACTGCCTTGTATGCCGCCTCCAAACTTTGGGTGGACGCTATTATTGATCCCTTGGAAACCCGAAACTGGATTTCCATTGGAATTGAAGCTGCGAATCATGCGCCTGTAAAGCCCTTTAATGTTGGAGTAATTCAAACCTGACATTATTATTACTTAGCCTAAAAGGTTTAATTCAGGCATTTAACCATTAGAACAAATATAAATTATAGTTTTTAAAAATAGTATAGCAACTAATGCCACATAATGACTTTTTTTTGCGTCTTGTATTATAATAAACGTAGAAGTATATTTGTGGTTCACATGAGGCAGTTAGCAGTTTTTATTTTCTTAATCTTTAATATTCCTGCATTTAGCCAGACACCTACCGTGCCCGCCTCCAATATTACATTTCCAGTTGTAGGCTGTAATGAGTTTACTGCTACTTGGACTAATGGTAATGGGAATTTTAGGGCGGTGTTTGTTAGAGAAGGTTCAGCTTTGACCGAGGTGCCTGAATATGATGAATTTTATGCAGATAATCCTAATTTTGGGATACCCGGTGAAAGTATAAAAAATGATGGTATACATTGGTGTGTCTATAAAGGATCAGGTAATTCAATTACCGTAAAAGGGTTAAAAAAACTAACAAAATATTACATTGGCGTTTTTGAATATAACGGGGGTGGCGGAAAATATGATTATCTTACTTCAAGTTATGCAACCGCAAGTGTTACCACTGCCAATATTGTTGCCGACTTTAAAATTCAGGATAGCACGGGTTATGATACTGCTGCCCAATGCCAGTATATCAATAAATTTAAATTCATTAATAAATCGTACGGTGATTTAACACCTTTAACATACCTATGGGATTTTGGGGACGGAACTGCCACTTCAAATGTTAAAGACCCGGTTCATAAATATACTGTTTCCAAAATAATGTTTGTAAAACTAATTGTTGGAGCACCCGGATGCCTAACTTCAATTACAATTAATGATACGGTTCACCCTCATCCGGTTACGAAATTTGATTTAGACCCGATGAAACCAAAAAACGATTCCATTCAATGTTATTTTGGGAACCGATTTACATTTAGAAATAATTCATCATTAGCTGATATTGGTGCAGGAAAATCAAGCATGCGCTACGAATGGCATATGGATAATGGCTTTATAGCTACCGGGTATAAGGCTGACAGGGCATTTCCAAGTCCCGGGGTAAAAACCATTAAACTCATAGCAATATCAAACAGGGGGTGCAGAGATTCAACCTACCGGATTTATAAAGTTTTACCCAGAGCCATTGATCCTACCAAGGTTGTTTTTAATCAAAAATCAATGTGCCTGAGCAATAATCTTTTTACTTTTAAAAATAACAGTCCTAACTCGATAATAAACAGTTGGCATTACAGGGATACCATGGATACGAAAGATTTGGATTCATCCTTTAAAAATCCGGCTTCGTATTCGTTTAAAAAAGTGGGTACTTATTATGTAACCCTTAAAGCGTATGATCTTAGCGGATGCCTCGATCAGGATACCAGCATTGTTGATGTATTTAAAAATAAAAATGTTTCTTTCAAAGACCTTAAAAAAGAGTACTGCATAAATGATGCTAAAGAATTTTTAACACCTACACCCGCAAAAGGAAAATTTTTTGGTATTAATGTATATGATTTAGACAGCAGTTTTACACCGGCGTCCATCGGAACTTTTATTGTTGGATATGAATCGTTTATAGGTGGGTGCCGCGATACGGCCTGGGATACAACGATTGTTTATAACCGGCCAAGTATTTATATTGGTAAAGATACAACCATATGCAAAGACAGACCCCTTCAATTAAATGTAGATCCGGCTTTAACTTCTACCTGGTATTCATCGCCACCTATCGCTAATATTAATGGATATCAGGGTTCGTTTATTACAGTGAATCAGGCTGGAAAATATTGGGTAAAATCGTATGAACGTAAATGCTACGATAGCGCATATATAACGGTCAAAGTCATTAGCAGTCCTACTCTTTCCATTGCTTTCACTGATACCACTCTTTGCGGTGGCAGTTATTTACGGTTTAGTCTGAAGGTGGAGGATGGAAATGTATTTTGGAGCGATGGAAATAATTCTTTGGATCGGATTGTCAGTAAATCGGGTCTTTATAAAGTGATATTAGCAAACAAATGCGGTGCTGTGAGTGACAGCTTTAATTTAAATGTGGAAGAAACCGCATGTATCGTATTTTTTCCGAATGCATTTACACCAAATGGTGACGTTTTAAATGATACCTGGCAGCCTTACGGGAAATATGAATTTATTCGTATGAATATTTTTAACCGATGGGGTGAGCAAGTATATTTTTCAGATAAAAGCCCTGTTTGGGATGGATATAATGGCAAGGAATTGTGTTTGGACGGAGCATATTGTTGCGTTTTTGAATATCTGATGCAGGATGGTAATACTAAGAAAAGGGTTACCGATGGATTAATTATTCATTTGATCAGGTAGGGCAGATTTTTTTCTTTTCCCCAAAATTTATTTATTGAGCGTTTGTCGATGTTTACCTTTTCACCGGATGGTTTTCTTCTACCGATATTAAGTCCTTACAGGACTTTTAGCCCGGATTAATTATTTGCTACCGATATTACGTCCTTACAGGACTTCAATCGCTGAATGGTTTTGTTCTACCGATATTTAATCCTTAAAGGACTTTGAGTATTTTTTTTCTAACGATTTTTAATATTTAACAGGATTTAAAAAGCCCCATTAGGCTAAATATCGGTAGAAAAATATTTTCGTTTAAAAAGTGCTGTAGGCACCAAATATTATTATGAATGTATTGAATTTTGTAACACGAATATTAATTTTATTTGATAATCTGTCAATGCAGAATAAATCCCTAATTGATGAAAACACCTGATGCCGAATAGTTTTTATTATTTTAATTTTGCCACTATGACAATAGCAGGAAATAAACGCCATATTAAAGCCGATACCGGTTATAAATTATCATGTAAAGGATGGATTCAGGAAGCGGCA
>CAYHCM010000020.1:24622-37366 GCA_964355045.1 uncultured Chitinophaga sp.
GGATAATTCCGGATTTATTAACCGACCAAACGAGCGCCCATGATGCTTTGGTGGGATATTTTCCAAAAGATTTGGATGTGGAAGCAGCCGACAGATTGAGAGCCTTAGACCCCGAAAAATATATAAGACTGAGCTATGCCACGATGGTAGAACATGTAAAGCTGATGATTGATTTTCAAAAAATGGGAAGCATTACGTTTGATTATGGAAATAATTTAAGAGGCAGGGCATTTGAGGCGGGATTAAAAAATGCCTTCGATTATCCGGGTTTTGTGCCGGCTTTTATCCGTCCATTGTTTTGTGAAGGAAAAGGGCCTTTTCGTTGGGCTGCACTAAGCGGCGACCCGGAAGATATTTATACAACGGACAGAGAAATATTAAAACTTTTTCCGGAAAATGAGGGATTGAAACGTTGGATAACTTTAGCCAAAGAAAAAATAGCTTTTCAGGGTTTGCCTTGCCGGATTTGTTGGCTGGGCCAGGGCGAACGTGAAAAAGCAGGGGTATTATTTAATAATTTGGTAAGGGATGGAAAAGTGAAAGCACCTATTGTCATTGGCCGCGACCATTTGGATACCGGCTCGGTAGCCAGCCCCAACCGCGAAACGGAAGGAATGAAAGACGGCAGCGATGCGATAGCCGACTGGCCAATATTAAATGCATTGATTAATACTGCAGGCGGAGCAAGCTGGGTGAGCCTTCATCATGGGGGTGGGGTTGGTATTGGATACAGCATCCATGCAGGAATGGTGATAGTGGCCGATGGAACGCCTGAAGCCGAAGTAAGATTAAAACGTGTGTTGCACAACGACCCTGCAATGGGCGTGATACGACATGCGGATGCGGGATATGATATAGCCATTGATACGGCACGAAAGTTTAGATTGGATATTAGGGAGAGATTGAAGTAGGGAGCTTTACGAAATACGAATGATACTAATTTACGAAATGCGAATGTTACGAATATACGAATGAGGGGGCTTTACGAAATACGAATGAGGGGGCTTTACGAAATACGAATGATACGAATATACGAATGAGGGGGTTTTACGAAATGCGAATGTTACGAATATACGAATGAGGGGGCTTTACGAAATACGAATGATACGAATATACGAATGAGGGGGTTTTACGAAATGCGAATGTTACGAATATACGAATAAGGGGGCTTTAAGAAATACGAATGAGGGGGCTTTACGAAATACGAATGATACGAATATACGAAAAGGCGGGCATTGATGCCCGCCTTTTTTTATAAATTAATGGAGGATTTGGTTAGATTTCAGGATTCAGGAGGATGCTTAATATGGAGATGGTGCGGGCAGGTATGAAATTCAAACAGGTAAGATTTGAATACTGATTGATAAAAGCTAAATACTGATGCAAAAAAGTAACGGATGACCCCTCTGGGAAATCAACACAATAAAAAGACCCGTCAAAACCATTTTAAAAAGTGTTTCAACGGGCCTTTTAAGATTTAGAAAATAAATTAAAATTACATTTTCAAAAGGTTACAAAAAATTCTAAAAAATATAAAATGGTAAAGTTATCATCGTTATTTTTTTGCCAGTGTTCGCATGTAGTTTACAAGGTTCCAAATATCCTCATCGTCCGGGATTTTTTTCTTGAAGGTTGGCATATCATCCCTGCCTTCTTTGGTTTTATAAAAAAGTTCGCCATCGGTTTGTGACTGAAATTCTTTTACACTAAAATCACCTGAAGGGGTGTCTAATTCTTTGGCTTTAGGGCCATCGCCCAAGCCTTTTGAGCCATGACAGGATTTGCAATGTTTGGCGTACAAGGTTTTACCTGCCGCTGTACTTTCAGCACCTGTTTTTACAGGGTTTTTCTTAATCTTTGATGCTTCCGGAACTTTCCAGGGCTTCCGTTTATCATCCTGTGTATGGGTATAAAATGACATGGTAACCCATCCGAAAATAAGCATGATTAATGTTAGATTGATTGATTTTTTGATTGCTGATGTTTTCATATTTTAATTATTTAGATTTTATTTATGGATCTTATCAAATCCGCGATTTGATTTTTACCTAAAGATTTTTAAGTGTTATTTTTTTGTTTTTTCCCTATTTTATAAATTTTATAAACCTGAAATGTTATATAAAAAATACTTCCCCAAACTATAAAAATAATGACGGATGCTAAAAATAAAAGCCAAATTGGAACTCTATTGGCTGTAGCCCATAATGCACGAACTGAACTGAAATTATCCTTAGCCGAAGTTTTAATTCCCCATAAGGTTTTCATATAGCTCATAGTATTGCCGTAGGTATCGTCATCAGTAAACCTAGCACCTATAATCAAAGTTCCCAACGAATCGCCCGGCATGTCTTCAATGGTATATTCCAACTCAGCCATTCCGCTGCTATCTGTAACTACACTTTCTTCTGATATGGGAAATAATCCAACCATTTTTTTAATAAAAAAACTTATTTCCACCCCCGAAAGAGGGGTTTTTACTTCATTCCCCTTTGCAAAGGCAAACACCCTAATCGTTTTAATTGAGTCTTCAATAAATGTTTGTAATTCCAAAAAAGTATTTTCGATGGTAGCTGAACCTGAACCGGTTTCGAATTTTAAATTTTCATCTGACGCAGCTACAAGGTCGAATGTGGTAAAGGTATCAATCATTCCTTTAAATTTTTTGGGAAGTTGAATCAGGCCATTTCCATTAATATCCGTTGTAGTAAGCCCTAAAAAATTGTTCTCGATAGCTTCATTGAAAAATAATTTGATATTTTGATTTTCAATCGGAAACACCTTGTCGTCCTTATAAATTGAACTTATCCGAACAAAAAAAGAATCGCTGTTAAGATTGAAATATTTTATATCAATTACAGGCGTTTTCTTTTCCACGGCATCCTGTGCTAAACCGGGAGAAAATGAACATAGGAGTATGAGCAATATAATCATCCATGATTCGGCTATTTTGCTGCGATTTATTTTATTAAAATACATTTTTTTAATCGTTAATTATTGATTGTGATTTTGTGATATTTGATTTATTTTTTCAAGAGGAACTCCATCCCCTTCAGCAACTTCCCAAACTGAAATAATAGGGAAGAATTTTGAAAACAGGGTAACAAATAATAGCATAGCAGCAACAATGCCAAGCACAACCGTAATTTCGATTATACTTGGTGTGTAATGCAACCATGTTTTTGGAACATCCTGAATTGGTAAATACGGATGTGCTAATCCCGGAATAACAATAATATATCGTTTGAACCAGGCAGCCACTACCACCAATGATGCGATGAGAGCTAATGGAAGTGGTTTTCGCATGGAACGAAAAAGCGGTAAAATACCCGGTATGAACATTCCGAACATGGCCACCAACCAGAACATTTTTGAATTTTCGCCAGTAAATTCATCTAATAAATAATGGGAATGCTGACTATCCATTTTAAATGCCGGAACTAAATATTCGTTTACATTAAAATAAAAGTAAACGGCAGCCATAAATACCAGCATCTTTCCCATTTTATCAAAATGCACTTCGGATAAAAATTTTTCATAGTAATAAAATTTCCGGAAGAAATAGGAACCAACAATAACCGCTGCCACACCCAATAAAAATGCTCCGGATATAAAATAGGCCCCAAAGTTAGTACTATCCCATTCGGCCCTTAATGTGGATGCAAAAAGCCAGGCCGTTACCGTATGAATTGAAATTCCTAATGGGATAATTAGTACAGCTAAAATAGTTATGGATCTTTTTAATAACTTCCATTGTTTAGGTGTTCCCTTCCATTCAAAACTTAATTTTTTATACATCCACATTTGCCATTTAGGTTTATTTTTAAGTTTATCCCGACATACCGATAAACCGGGTATTAACGGGATAAATAAAAACAAGCTGCATGCTACAAAGTAGGTTATGATTACTATTATATCCCAAATAATAGGAGATTGCAGCCGGCCATAAACCAATAGATGCCACAAACGCTCGGGGCGACCCATGGCAACAATAATGCCGACACCGGCAAACATGATGGCGCCTACTGCAATAACTTCGGCTATTCGGGATAAAGGGCGGTACCATCCAAAATTGGTAAGTTTTAGAACAGCCGACATCAAAGCACCTACCAAACTTAATGCAACAAAAAATACAAAATTAGAGATGTAGATACCCCACATCGTATAATTTGTTAACGAAATGGTTTCATATTTACTTTTTGTTTCCTGAAGAATAAAGGCGCAAAGTCCGGCAACAACGACCAGGCTAAGAAAACCAATCCATAGTTTACCCTTTAGTTCGGTTTTTTGCAAAGGCCGGAGTAATTCTTCCTCCATAGATTCATATTTTTTAAGGTCGTGGATTTCATTAATTGATGTTTCCATATTCATTTATATATTTATTTAAGTTGTCCTTTGAAAATTTCTTTTAGTAAATTGGTTTATAAAAAAATTGAATATTCATGATTGCTTTTAGTTATTCTTCCTGATTATGTTCAATGAGATCTTCCTTGAATGGGAACAGGCGATTAACCGGGGGTAAATAATAAACCCGTGGTTTTGTTCCTAAATTTTCAAATTGGCGATACCCTGCATTATCAACCAAAAGCTGGCTTAAACGAACAACATTTTCGCCATTTGAAACCACATCTTCAATTTCATCTCCATAATAAATTACTCCGTTTGGGCATGCAGTTACACACGAAGGAAGCGTTCCGGCAGCGCCAAAATCGGGGCAAAAATCACACTTGGACACAGTACCGATGGTGTTTGGATCCATGGTGTGGCAACTTCGCACGGAATGTTCTTTTGAATAGGCCACTTGTTTTGGGTTTCCATAATTGAAACTCCTGGATGAATAGGGGCAAGCAGCCATGCAAAATTTGCAGCCTATGCATCTTTCAGCATCTATACCTACAATCCCATCGCTTCGTTTAAAAGTGGCCCCAACAGGGCATACCTTAACGCAAGGTGGATTGTCGCACTGATAGCACATTTGAGGAAACCAATACTTACCTGTTAAATCGGTATTTTGCATTTCCTTGCATTTTATCCATTCTATTGGTGGCAAAAAGTTGTGCATTTTCTGGCAACCTTCCACACATTTTCTGGCATCTTTACATCGAGCCAAATCAACCACCATTACAAATTTTCGTCCGGGTATTCCTTGTCGGACATGACTGCTGTCTAATGGATTAGAATCACAATCTTTTAATTTTGATTTATCAACCTCCACTAATTTTCCATCCGCGGTTAATACTTTTACAGTATCGCCGGAGTCAACTTCTTTTTCGCCTGAAAAAACTTTTTCAAGCCCAAAAGCCCCTGCAGCAAGAACGCCTCCGGTAATCAAACCTTTTCTTAAGAAATCGCGGCGGTTGTTATTATTGTTTAGTTTTTTATCTTCTTTCATAATTGAAATTTTATTTATTATTTCAGAAATTGTTTTTTAAAAAGCCTATTAAGAATAGTCGGTTTGTAAAAATTATTTTGAGTAATTATTACTTTAGATGATGCCATTGAACTAAATTTTTTCATCTGATTTGACGGTTCAAAATTAAAACTTGCAAACATATTAATTGTCATTCGGGCATCTGTTTGTTTACATAAAAATACCTGCTAAAATGCATATTTTGAATTATATAATTCATAGAAAGGCCACTATTTTCAATGTTTTTAGCACGCATTTTTAACCATTAGTAATTCCACAATCTGGTAAGGTTAAACCCAATTACTAAATCCTTTTTTGTAAAATCATTCGAGTTATAAAGAATGTTATGCTGGTTTAGTATATTTTCATACGTGCCAACAAAAATCTGAAAAACATGTGATCCGGTTGAGCCTTCTAATCCTATACATAGATTCGGCTTTACTGTAATTGCCGCTTCATCTTGTTTTGTAAAGTTGTGGTCGTACTCAATAAGAATAGCAGATGCGTCCCCAATTTTTACCCGCCCGTTTACCGATAACCCAAAATTACCATGCTTAACAAGTGAGTCAACTATATTGAAATGGGAATAGCTTGGTGCTATTTGGAAAGAAATTTTTTCAGTGAACTTACGGGCAATAATGAGTTGATTGAAATAGGAAAACCGGTTGGTCATTTCCGGAAAAACATCTTTTCTAACATCAATTGCCACATCACCAAAGTACGTAATACTAATAGGAATGCTCCCTGATCTTGTTTGTTTTAACAAGGCATATTTCAAGCTTATATTTTGGAGTTTGTTATTTTTAGTTGTTCCAATGCCAAGTAAAATATTGTCGGTAAACGTGTAATTAAACCCAATTCTGATATTGGATGGAGCATATAAACCGAGCAAATCAAATTCATCACTGTTAAGCTTTCCAAACCGGTGCTGAATAATAAATTCAAGCGTATGTGCAGTTGGAATTTTAACCGTTTGATTGTTTAAAAGATACCCGCTTTCAAAAGGGTCTTTTACGGGCCGTTTGTCTTTAACCGATTTATCTGTTTCGGTATTTGCAGAATCGTTTTCCTGCGACAATGCACTGAACATAAAAATGTGCAGGAGTATGAATGTCATAACTGCCTTGCTTATTAGGTATTGTTTCATAATGTATTTTAATAAAAGTTCTTTACGTATGTTAATTTGGGTGCATCCCAAATTGTCGCTAAAATGTTTACATGAATAAAAAATTGAACCACATAGTAACATAGAAAACCGCATAGGGAATCGTCTATGTGAATCCTTAAATGCCTATGTGCCTATGTGGTTCATCTTAAGCTACAATTTGGGATGCACCTGTTAATTTTATTTTACAATCCTTCAATTATCCTTAGCGCCTTGTGTTATCCAGGTAAGAAATTTATTAATTTCAGCAGGTGGTAATTTGCTCTTGGGCATATCCTTATTCAGTCGTCCCATAAGCGAACTTTGCGCCGGAACAAGTGTATCAATATAACCACCTTCTATAAGGGATGTATAAGCCTCGCCTATCAATAACTTTGGAGGATAGCTTTTGTCATGGCATCCGCTGCCTGCGCATTTTGCCGTAAGAATAGGTTGCAAATCAACCGAAAAACTTACCGGGATGCTCAGGTCAAGTTTGGGTTTTTCGAAATATTCCTTCTGACATGAAGCAAGTATTCCTGAAAAAATAAAAAGTACAATTGTTTTTTTATAAATGTTCATGGTCATTTTGCTTTAAAAAAGAGAATTTGTTTAAGTGAACCTATATGGTTTTTACCATCATTATCCATTAAGGCAATACCAAACGGAAAAGATTTTCCTTCGGGAAGTAAAAACTGTGCATCATCCGGATTTCCGGTGGAGAGATTTCGAATCAGTATAACTTTATAAACGGTGTGAGGAGCATTGGTATTTACTTTTGTTCGGGTAACATTTGAAACCGTCCAAATGTTGGCACTGCTTCCTGCAGGTGTTTGCAAATAATAACCGGGTAAACTTCCAAGTCCTTTTATATAGGCTATAAGATCATCATAGTTGATTGGAGGCACTTGCTGCCAGTATGTTTTTCCTTCATGATCAGGGTCGCCTGAAAAACTTTTTATCGTTGTTCGTGACCATTTTGAGGCAAATCCGGCAGATGCAAAGGCAGTGGCTTCACCAAAGGAGCCAATCCCTTCACCATTATCTCCATGGCAATGATTGCAACCGTAAGTAACATGGTGGTAAACCACGTCACCTTTATTAATGTCACCTATAAACGGAGCTTTGTTCCATAGAAAAAAGGCAGCATCAAGGTTAGTAGTTTTACCGTCGGGGCGCAAATAGGATTGAGGGGTTCCGTCCCATTCATATTCAGGGGCAGAGCGGGGATTACCCGGAATAACTTTATTTCTTACAAACATTGAGGCTCCGGCGTCATTTAATAAGCCTTTAGAATATTCGGTTACCATATCGCGGGCATATCCAAGGGGTTCCGAAGCGGCTAAGTCCCAGTTCCAAATATCTACTGATCCTAAGGCTGGTTGCATTTTATTATTATGGCATGATGCCGCGCAGCCTTTATCAGTAAATGTTCCCGCAGCACTTGATGCATTGGCTATTTCAAAGGCTAAGGATACCTTATCGCTGTTGCCTTGTGAGGTCCATCCATTCGTTGTATCTGATTTTAAAGGATCCAATGGGCCATTTAAAAATGAAGCCTCAAATGCCGGACTATAATCTGAATCAATCCATTCAATATAGAGATAAAGTTTTGTGTCGTCGTATGCTGCTTTCATTACCACTTTGGGGTCAACACCGTTATTAAAGGAAGCTATGCCTTTAAAAGTTTCCGTCATGTTTAAATACCCGTTAGAATAAATTGAATTTTTATTCAGGTCAATAACAGGTACTTTTAAATAATCCGCATTTTTCCAATAAGCATCGGTAATGGTAATCGGTGGAGTATTTACGAAGGATGCTTCAAGTTTTACTGTTTCTATGGGAACTCTTGCTTTTGGGGGTTGCGGAAAATATTCTTTTTCACAGGCTGTAAAAAGCAATAAAAATGTTCCCGAAAAAATTAATATGTTTTTATGTTTATTTTTCATTTCAATCAACTATTATGCTTGTACAAAAAATTAATTAAACGTATGTCTGGATTCAATTTCACTATGTATTTTAGTTAGTTTAGTAAATCAGATTGTATGTTTAAATTTAATAAAACAGGGTGGTTACCTAAATTATAACCACCCTGTTTTTAATGAATCACTTTATTTTGATGTGCTGTTCAATTCCTAATTAACAAATATTTATGACACAGCTAAAACTTATTGCAATTCCAAATTTACAGTAACATCTTCCTTTTTGGTACCAATGGTAACATGAGCCCCCCCTGATTTAAATTTAAAAAGTGATGGATTGGTATAATCAGCTTCTAAATAATAGTCGCCTTTGCTTAAAGCTGAAAAACTGAAATTACCACCGGCATCTGTTGCTGTTGACGAATTAAATTCAGAGGTTACTTCTTTTTTATTAAAAGCAATGTGAACAATAGCATTTGCAACAGGTGAGCCCTTATAAGTTACAATACCTTTTATTTTATTTTGGCCTTCAAAGCCTGGTTCCTTGCTGCAAGATGAAAGCATGAACATAGAAACCATCATAATTATAAATGTTATTTTAATTGTTTTCATAATGATATTTATTTTATTTATTAGTTTGAGTTATTTTTAAATTAAGGTGATATTTAGTCATAAGGAAGTGTTACCATATTGCAATCTACTGTTATAGTTACAATATCAGAGATAGAGCCTGAAGGAACACCGAATACGGTAAGTGCATTTATATTAAATTTTCCTACTAATCCTGCTTTATCATTCTTTTTACCAGTAGTGCTGCTGGTAAATGTTTTTTTACCTGAATATGTCATGGTCATTTCAATTGTTTTGGTTAATCCTCTGAATTTGAAATCTCCTTTTACAAGATAGCCGTTCCCGAATTTCTCACAGGATGTACTTTTAAACCATGCTGTATCAGTACTTGCCCTTGGCATAAGTACCAATGGTGATTTAGTTACAGTATCCATGATTACACCCATATAATTTGGTCCGCTTTTACCATAAGCATCTCTACCGGGTTCTCCGGTGTTGAATGTGGACAATTGCACCCAACCACTAATTTTGGTGTTTGCAGGATTGGCCTGATCAAAATACACTTTGGCATTAAACATGTTAAATCGGCCGGTAAGTGCAGCACCGGCTGCATAATACTGGGTTTCCCATTTTACGCTGCTGTGTGATTTGTCCATTTTCCAACCCGATGTATAGGTTGGAGGAACAATACCACCAATTGAAGCATTAATTACATCGGTACCAGTATTGTTGCTTGCTGCCAATAACTCTACTTTGTTTTCTTTGTTGCAACTACTAATTAGAGCAATTGCAATTGCAAGTACAGCCATCATAGTGACTGTGTTTTTTTTAATTAATTTTGTTTTCATAATTGATTTTTGTTATGTTTATTTAATTTGACGGTTCAAAATTATAATATACTCAATTATTTAAAGTCATATATGTCACTGTTTGTTTGCAACTAATAGGCTGATAAAATGCAGTTTATTAAGATTATTCTATGAAACAAAACAATAGGACAGTGAGGTTTTATGCAATTGCCTTTTTACCCAATAAACCGAATAGAAGAACTCCTTCCGCTGAAAAAATAAGTCACCTTTGAAACTTGATGGTGGTTGAGCGAATGCTAACCTTGGAAGAGATTTTAAAAAAAATCGATTTTGTAATGGGCTATACATTTCTTCATTCCTTCCATGTTCAATATCTGAATTTTTTTTCCATCTGTTCTAATCAAATTTTGATTGTTCAAAGAAGTAATTGTCCTGCTAACCTGTTCGGCAGTTGTTCCGGCTATATCAGCTATTTCCTGCCTCGATAGGATTACGTTAAGCGCTTTTTCTTTTTTGCTTAACCCAAATGTGGAAGCTATATATAACAACGCAAAAATTATTTTTTCTACCATTGACATTTGGGCGAAAAACCTTGTTCTTAATTCACTCTTGCGAAGCTCTTTCGAATAAAACATCATACCCTGAAATGAGAATTCAGGGTTAGCCATAAAAGCATCATACAATGTTTGGTTATCAAAAAAACAGATTCGTGAATCTTCCAAAGTTATGGCCTCAATTGGATATGTTTCGCCGCTATAACCTCTGTGTCCTAATATATGTCCATCATTTGCCAAACGGACTATTTGTTTTTTACCATCAAAATTTGAACTGGATACCTTCACTTTTCCGTGCTGGATAAAGTAGGCTCCAAATACAGGATTACCTTCTAAAAATATATACTGGCCTTTTTGTAATACAATTTGATTTTTTTTCTCGTTTACGAATGAAAGCCATTTAGTGTCACAAAGTTTTATCAGGCATTTTACATTTTCACATTTGTTACAACTGATATTTCCATTATAATCTACCTTCATCTGATATTTTAAAAAATTATTTTATTTTACTATTTAAAATTTTCTTGGGTAAATGAGCAATTAAAAGATTGAATAATAAAAACTCATTTATCTATTAAATTTAATCATGCATCATATGGAATTTAGTACAGAAAAAAATTGACAAAAATTTAAGCCTACAACAATTAACCGTGTGCAACGGGAGAAAAAATTGCTCATAAAATTGGTAATTACTTTTTTAAAGAAAGATAAACAGCTATGAGATGTAGCTTTTCTTTTCACTCTGTTTAATAAAACCTTATACAGAGCATGAATTTTTTTTTTTATTATAGCAATTCACCCTCTTTTAAGACTTCAAAGTTAAGATATACAAAAGTTTATTAAGTCATAAATGAACATGTTTGTTTGCACGAAATAATATGCTAAAAAGCAGATATTAAATTTAATAACTCTAAAAAATAGAACTCTATTTTAGGATAGATATAATGGTTAAAGTAAACTTATTTTGTAACGGACTATTCTTTTTTTTAGCGCTTCTTTGTCAGCTATAATTATTTTTTTTTCATGAGTTTTTATTAATTTTAGTTTATTAAGAGATGTTATTATACGACTTACCTGTTCGGCATTGGTTCCTGCAATTTCCGCTATTTCCTGCCTCGAAAGATTCACATCAAGCGCATTTTCTTTTTTTGTTAAACCGAACGTTGAAGCGATATAAAGTATGGCAAATATCACTTTTTCTTCAATAGTCATTTGGGCGAAGAATTTTGATCTCAATTCACTTTTGCGTAATTCTTTGGAATAAAACATCATTCCGCGAAATGAAAACTCGGGATTTGATCTAAATGCATCATACAAGGTTTGATTATCAATAAAACAGATTCGTGAATCTTCTAAAGTAATGGCTTCTACGGGATATGTTTCGCCGCTGTAGCCTCTGTGTCCCAATATATGGCCATCATTTGCCAGCCTTACAATTTGTTTTTTACCGCTAAAGTTCGAACTGCATATTTTTACTTTTCCCTGTTGGATAAAATAAGCGCCAAATACAGGATAGCCTTCCAAAAAAATGGGCTGACCTTTACTTAATACAGTTTGATGTTTTTTCCCGTTCACTAATTTAAGCCATTTTTTATCGCATAATTTAATAAGGCATTGATCGTTTTTGCATTTATTGCAGTCTATGGTTTTACCGTTTTGTATCTTCATCTGCTTGCTTGATTATTTTTAAAGATTAAGAATATTTATATTGGATGCGGGAAGTGTTAAATAAATGCGGGGAGTGAATGAAACAGATAGCATGTTGTATAATATTTATTTTATTGAGGTACTGATTTTAATACAGGATTTGATTTATTTAATCATAAAATTAATAGTGTAAATACTAAAAATGCCGCATTATAGAATGCGGCATTTTTATAACAGGTTTTACCCGAAAAAGCAGGTGTAAGGTTTGAGAAATTATTTTAATAATTTCCCGTTTTTTATTTGGCGAATGTTCGCACGTAATTAACGATATTCCAAATATCCTCATCATCTGTAATTTTTTTCTTGAATGAAGGCATGTCATCGCGTCCTTCTTTTATTTTATAAAAGAGTTCGCCATCAGTTTGAGCATGAAATTCTTTTGTGCTAAAGTCTCCTGAAGGTGTATCTAATTCTTTTGCTTTTGGACCGTCTCCTAACCCTTTGGAACCATGGCATGATTTGCAATGTTTGGTATATAATACCTTACCTGCAGTTATACTTTCGGCTCCGGCTTTAGCCTGAGGATTTTTCATTTTTTTTGAAGTTTCAGGAACCTTCCAGGGTTTTGGTTTGTCGTCCTGAGTTTTTGATTCGAACGACATGGTAATCCATCCAAGTACAAGCATCATTA
>CAYHCM010000021.1:0-17165 GCA_964355045.1 uncultured Chitinophaga sp.
TATTAATAGTATTCTCATTTTTATTTATTTATTTTTTGCCACAAAAACACGAAAGCTCTAAAGACCACAAAATTAATTAGTGTAATTTTGTGTCTTTGTGTTTTAGTGGCAGGTTACCCATTCATTATATTTTTCAACTCATTCAATTTTAATAAGGCTTCAATAGGCGAAAGTATATTGGTATCTAATTTTTGAAGCTCCTCCGAAAGTTTTACCAATTTCGGGTCATTGTATTGAAACAAGTTCAACTGGTAATCATGTTTTTCCAATTTTTTAGTAACCTCTTTACTGCTTGCCATGGCACGGTCTTTCTCCAGTTTTTCCAAAATTTTTGCCGCCCGGTTTACAACCTTGGCAGGCACACCGGCCATTTTAGCCACATGAATTCCAAAACTATGTTCGCTGCCGCCTTTGGTTAGCTTGTGCAAAAATATCACTTTGGTATAGGTTTCTTTGGTGCTGATATGAAAATTGACAACTCCCTCGTTTTTGGCTTCCAATTCATTTAGTTCATGGTAATGGGTAGCAAAAAATGTTTTTGGTTTTGTGGGATGCTGGTTTAAATATTCGGCGATTGCCCAAGCTAAAGAAACCCCGTCAAACGTACTGGTACCGCGGCCTATTTCATCCAATATTACCAAACTTCGTTCGCTTAAATTATTAAGAATACTGGCCGTTTCTATCATTTCCACCATAAAGGTACTTTCACCCTGACTGATATTATCGGAAGCGCCAACGCGGGTATAAATTTTATCAACAATCCCGATTTCTGCATATTTGGCCGGCACAAAACTTCCCATTTGCGCCAGCAAAACCGTCAAAGCCGTTTGCCGTAGAATAGCCGATTTTCCAGACATATTAGGTCCGGTGAGAATAATGACCTGATTAGTTTCTCTGTCTAAATGGATATCGTTGGGAATATATTCTTCGCCCGAAGCCAATTGTTTTTCAATAACAGGATGACGGCTATCCTTTATTGTGAGGGCTGTTGAATCGTTTATCTCAGGTTTGCAATAATTATTTTGAATAGCTAATTCTGAAAAATTCAACAAACAATCCATTTGGGCTATAACTTGAGAATTGGTATGTACAGGATTAAAAAATCCGGCCGTAAATTCTACAAAATCTTTATATAAATCAGCTTCAATGGCATAAATTTTATCTTCCGCATTTAATATTTTGTCTTCGTATTCTTTAAGTTCCTGAGTAATGTAGCGCTCAGCACCGGTAAGGGTTTGCTTGCGAATCCATTCGGCAGGAACTTTATCTTTATGGCTATTGGTTACTTCCAAAAAATAGCCAAACACATTGTTATACGATATTTTTAAATTGGTAATTCCGGTTCGTTCCACCTCCCGTTTTTGAATATTTAATAAAAAATCTTTTCCTGAAAAAGCAATGCTTCGCAATTCATCCAATTCATCATTAAATCCCTGTTGAAAAATTTCGCCTCTATTAGTAAGCATGGGCGGTTCAGGGTTTATTACAGTTTTAATTTTTTCCAAAAGTACCTCACAAGGATTTAATTTATCAGCCAAAGCCGTCAATTCTTCATGTTCTGTAATTTTACAAAGGTGTTTTACATGAGATACTATTTCCAAAGCCCTCGCCAATGCTATAATTTCCCGTGGATTAATTCGGAGCAAAGAAACTTTGGTGATCAATCGTTCCAAATCGCCGATTCGGGTCAGTTTATTTCTTATTTCTTTGGTAAAATCTGAATGGGTTACCCCAAATTCAACTGTATCCAAACGTTGTTTTATCAAAAACTTATCTTTCAATGGCAGCACCAACCATTTGCGAAGCAAACGAGCACCCATAGGCGTTTGAGTATTGTCTATAATTTCTAAAAGTGATTTTCCCTGAGGATGATTGCTTGTAATTAATTCAAGATTTCGGGCGGTAAACTGATCTAGCCAAACGTATTCATCTCTATCCAGGCGTGAGATGGTATTAACATGGCTTAAATTGGTAAGTTGATTTTGGTTGAGATAATGAATAATGGCTCCGGCAGCGGTTATTCCTAAAAGCAATTCATCAATGCCAAATCCTTTAAGTGTGGCGGTTTTAAAGTGGGAGAGGAGCTTTTCCTGGGCGAAGGTTTTTTCAAAAATCCAATCATCTAAGGTATATGTATAAAAATCGCCAAACTGGTTTTCAAATTTCTGTCGGAATGATTTGGGATAAATAACCTCCGAAGGCTGAAGGTTTTGAAATAATTTAATAATATAATCTGCATCGCCTTCAGCAGTTAAAAACTCTCCTGTAGAAATATCAATAAAAGCTACTCCAAATTTGTTTTGTTCAGGAAACAAAGCCGCTAAATAATTATTTTGTTTCGATTCTAAAATTTTATCATTAATACTCACACCGGGTGTTACAAGTTCTGTCACTCCGCGTTTTACCAATAATTTGGTAAGTTTGGGATCTTCTAATTGGTCACATATTGCTACCCGCTGTCCGGCCCTTACCAATCGGGGCAAATACACATCCAAAGAGTGATGCGGAAATCCTGCCAATTCCACTTCACTTGCCTTGCCGTTGCTGCGTTTTGTTAATGTAATTCCTAATATTCGGGATGTTGTTTTTGCATCTTCGCCAAATGTTTCATAAAAATCTCCAACGCGAAATAAAATCAAAGCACCGGGATACTTTTGTTTTACCGCGTTGTATTGTTTCATCAACGGTGTTTCATTATCAGCTATTTTTGCACACAAAACGAGTATGGATTTAAGAGTCCGCAAATTAAAGAATATCGAACTAAATCGCCTATCCATTGATGATTTTAAAAACCAAAAAAATATCAACGTGGTGTTAGTGCTTGATGATGTAAGGAGTATGAACAATGTAGGTTCTATATTCAGAACCTGCGATTGTTTGGGAATTGGGCAAATATATTTGTGCGGAATTACCGGAAAGCCGCCACACCGCGATATTCATAAAACATCGTTGGGGGCCGAAAACAGCATTGATTGGGAATATCATGAGGATATAGAAACACTTATCAACACTTTAAAAAATAATAATTATACCATTGTGGGGTTGGAACAAACCGACAAAAGCACAGATATTCGTAACTTTGTTTCCGATACAAAACAAATCGCATTAATTATTGGAAACGAAGTGGAAGGAATAAGCGACAAGGCTTTGGCAAAATGTGATACACTTTTGGAAATTCCGCAGTTTGGAACCAAACATTCATTTAATGTGGCTGTAAGTTGTGGAATTGCATTATGGGAAATGATAAAAAAGGATTAAAAAGATTTTGGAATACTATTTGGTAATAAAAAATGACTTCAGTATTGACTAAGAATTTGGAAAATAGATCATTCAATAAACAGTGCATTCCACATATTCTATTACTTATTACTGTAATTCTGTTTTCATTTATAAATAAAAGCCAAGCCCAGCCCAAGGATGCGGTAACCTATATTATAGGAAAAATAAAAAACGAACAACGACGAATTGATTTATTCGATAGTATAGTTGATAACAAAGTGCGTTTTGAAAGCCGTGAATTGACCGATAAAATTCAGCAATCGCTTTTTTTTAAAGTTAACGATCTGATTATTTTATTGGAAAAAAGAGAAACCGATTATAGATCGAGACTTATTAAATTAGAAAGCGTTTTAAATATTTTAAAACGCATAGAGCCTGAAAATATTGAACTCACCAATCAATACGAATCGCAAATAAATTTGGCCAACCGCTGTATGATTGAAACCGAACTTACCCGCTTGTTGCCCGCTATGCTAAGCAATCCGGTAAGTGCATTGAAAATTTTACCTTTTTATGTCAACAAACCCGAAACAAGGGAATTTTTATTAAAGGTGATCAAAACTTCGCCAACTGAACTATTAAGTCATTATAAATTAATAACCGACCAACCCTATTCCGACACCGTTCTTTTAGAATTGGTAAAATATGCCCCGGGTGAGGTAAAAGGATATCTTTATTCGCAAAATCAGGTTAGTACAGCTATTCGCAAATCCAATAATCCGTGGATGGCATCGTTTGTAAAAATATATAATGAGGTGGGGATGCGAAGCCGTGCCTACTCGTTTTTGGATGATATTTATAATAGTAAAATTACCATTGCCAGTGCCGACAAATTGAGCAATGAGCCCGATTCTTATATTAAAAAGCTGATTGGATTAATAGGCCGAAAACAAGTAGCAGCAAGGTTTACCATCGAAAAAGAATTACAGGAACTGTGTCTCAAACAAATCAGAGACATTAACGATTTACATGAGCAAAAGGATGAAGTCAGATTTGCCATTACAAATAATTTTTCGGCAAACGAAATTTATACACTCATAGTACTTGGGGAAAGTGAGGTTTACACATCCACCTTTATTGGTTTGTATAAACGCATGGAATCAAAAATTAAAGACAAATCCTTTTATGTTTTTTTGGAGGAACAGAATTGGTTGAAGTTTCGGACATTTATTAAAATGTGTGCAGGATACAATACCTTTAATTCTTTTCTCTCAAAACTAACTGCGGATGAAAAAAATAAATTATTCCGCAGGTTTTGTGAAGGCCTTGAAGATGAAAGCGGAAATCTGGAAAATGCAGTTACTGTAGCCGATACATACGGCAGCCTGAAAGACAATGCTACTAAAAAGCAATTGGAAAAATTGATAACCAATTATTTTTATCTGGTAACGGGAAAAGGAAATTTTGAAGCTTCCAAATTATATGAACTATTACTTGAAATTATTACAAATAAAAATACCATAAATCGTCCAAATATTTCAATAATCACTTCTAATAAATTGTTTAAATCGGATACCTGTTTCGAACAACTTATGTTTTATGATGACAAGGACGGAGATGCCAGCTTCAAATCGTTTATTGCGACTTATAAAAAATCGGAATGGAAAATTGAAGAATTTGAAAACTATATAAAAATAAGCCCTAAGAAAGGAAAACAAATAATAATATTTGCAAATAGACCCGAGAAAGAAGCGGAAGGACAAGCGCAGATACGTGATACATTTTTACACAAAAATCATTGGCCTGAAATAGTCATTCACCGGGGTCACAGTTTTTATGCATGGGCTACCATCGAATCCTTAAATCCTGAAGCTAAAGTGGTAGTACTTGGAAGCTGCGGAGGTTACAATAATATCAGCAAAGTTCTGGATATTAGTCCAGAGAGTCATATTATTTCTTCCAAGCAAATAGGTACTATGTTGGTAAATAATGAAGTTATTTATCAGATGAATGAAGCCATTCGCCTGGGCAAAGACCTTGATTGGGCTATCCTCTGGAAAGCCATTGAACTAAAATTTAAAGGAAATAATGAGGCACTCGAAAAATTTTACGATTACATTCCGCCTCATCAAAATTTAGGAGCATTATTTATTAAAACCTATAGGGAAAGGATTTAGAGAAAAAACCCAGGATAGAATTAATGCATCCTATCGCCTCTATATTCAATACTTCGCATCAATTCAGCCTCATAATTTAAAAACTCCTGCCAGCGTTTTTTTACGTAGGCTTCGTCAATATAGCTTTTGGCTAAATCAAGAAACAAGGTGTAATGCCCGGCTTCGGATACCATAAATTCATGATAAAACTTTTTTAATTCATCATCCAAAATATAAAGTGATAGTAAACGAAATCGTTCACAACTTCGGGCTTCTATCATAGCGGCTATTAATAGTTCATCAATAAATGTTTTTAATCTCGACTCACCTTTCAGTTTAAAGTTTCTAAGTTTTACAACATAATTATCATTGCGGTTTGGCCCTAATTTGAAACCTCTTTTTTTTAATTCTTTCAGTACTTTGCGGAAATGCCCCCATTCTTCAGCCGCTACTGCTGTAACTTCTTCCACCATTTGTTCATACTCAGGATACCTTACAATAATGGAAATGCAATTGGAAGTAGCTTTTTGCTCACAATAAGCATGGTCTGTCAAAATTTCATCAATCGTTTTTTCAGCAATATTTACCCATCGCGGGTCTGTTTCAAGTTTTAATCCTAACACGCTGCAATATTATAATTTTAATCATACATTATAGGATATTTACTCTTTTATTCTTATAAATACTATTGATAATAAAGTAATTAACACTTTATCCACAAAAAGCTTGGAAATATGGTATTTTCAGATTTACCTTTGTACCAACTTACAAACTATTTACTACTAATTACTTACTACTTATGCTCAATTTTTCAGACAAGTCCGCGGGATCTTTATCCTCTCAAGACGTTAAAATTTTACTGATAGCATTACTTGCTAACGGTGTATTTTTAGCATCTTTGATACTTACATTTTAAGGATTATTTCTTTAATTTTTAAGTTTCTGAAGGAAAAGTCCTATTAGGTAAAATCGTCTTACATTCATGATTTTGCTTTATTGTTCTATTCCTTATTTAATTTCAGTTTATCTGATTTCCTCTACTCATCAATTTAAGAAAATAATCTGATTAAATCAGGTGGATTATTAAAGTTTTATTTCAACGTTATCAACATCCTCAATTGGTTTGTATCAATTGAGGATGTTGAATTTTTGGAAGAAAAATTATTTTCAAAATATCTTTGTTTTTCGATGAAAGGATAACCGGCCACAGTTTTTTTTAGAAAACATAGATGTTTGTTGAAAAAAAAATAATTCAAAAAAAAATACCGGCGGATTTTATTAACCCTTTTTTATTATTTGGATAAAATGCATCATCAGAATTATGCTACATGCTGGTCTGCTTTTGTAATGAATATTCATCTTCTGGTTATCCTGACTTCTTTTTAGTTGATAAATACCAGAATCGCTATTATACTTTTCTCAATTTTTTAGGCTTAATTTTAAAAATAATAGAGTTGGTGTTACACTATTTATCTGAATTTGCGTCAAACAATAAAGAAAAAATTAATGTTGATTTCTTTTAAAAAAAAGGTTGAATTTATTGAAAATTGTTATTTTATATTTGCCTTAACTAAAAATCACTTTCAGCTTATGGACTTTAACTCTACTGACTCAAACGAATCTTCAAATTCAAAGGACATTAAAATTATTATTGGTGCGTTATTGGTAAATGGTATATTTTTGGTATCGCTGTTTCTTTTGTTTAAATAAATTTTCTGAACCTCGCCTGAAATAAGTTTCCGATGGATGCGTTATTTTAAGTAAAATTGCATTTTTATTATCATTTTACTTTAATGTCCGATTACCTTACTAAGAAATCAATTCTAATTCTTTTACTATTTTCAAGCTTTATTGCTTATTCGCAAACGGTTAAGTTTTCCGAATTAAAGAAAAATCAAGATGGCGATTACGTTTATAAAGAAAAACTATTCACCGGAAAATCATTATTAAATCATGCCAATAATAAGAAATGGCAGGAAGTGGAATGGAAACAAGGAAAAATTAATGGTTATTATCGCTCCTTTTATGAAACCGGGATTAAAGAAACTGAGATTGAATATAGTGATGGAAAAAGAAACGGAAGCTATAAATTATGGTATCCTAATGGAAAGCCTCAAGAATTTAGCAATTATAACAATGGGATATTAGATGGCTCCTATAAAAGTTTTTATCAAAATGGAAATCCAAAAAAGGAATCTACTTTTATAAATGGGGTAGAAGAAGGTAATCTGGACTTGTGGTTTGAAAATGGTAAAAAACAACAGGAAGCCTTTTTAATAAATGGTAAACCCGAAGGAAGAGTTCTTTCTTATACAGATGATGGTAAAATACGAAAGGATATTGAATACAAAGGTGGTTTACGCCATGGAAAATCAATTATTTATCATACCAATGGAATCATTGGTGAAACCGGTTTTTTCAAAGATGGATTACCTGATGGAAAGACAATAAAATTTGATACCAAAGGGAAAAAAATAAATGAGGAATCGTTTAAAAAAGGGAAAAAAGATGGTAAGTGGATTTATTACGATTTTATAGGCCTTAAAATAAAAGAAGTCAATTATGAGAATGATATTTTGGAAGGCTATTTTGCTGAATGGGTAAATGGCATAATTGAAAACGAGGGAAATTATAAAAATGGCAAAAAAGACGGACCGTGGATAGAAAAAGCTTCAGACCTCAAAACAAAATGTTCCGGTAATTATATTAATGGATTAAGAGATGGTGTCTGGACTTTTGGTATGAGTAAAATTTACGGTAAATGCAACGGCAGTTTTATATTTGGCAAAAAACATGGCGAATGGTTTTATTATAATTATAAGGGCAAACGAATTCGTTCAGAAAAGTGGGATAATGGCGAATTGCTTCAAACAAAAGACAGGTAAGTCATGAATTATGAAGTAAGATATAGTCTTGAAGAAATTGAAGATATTGCCAATAATTTGTTGCAACAATTTAATACGTTTAAAATATTTTGTTTTAATGGAAATTTAGGCACCGGTAAAACGGCATTCATTAAGGCAATGTGCAAGGTATTGGGAAGTACTGATGATATAAGTAGCCCTACATTTTCCATTGTAAATGAATACTTAATGCCTGAGTATAAAATTTATCACTTTGATCTTTACCGTCTTAAAAACTTGGAAGAGGCAATGGATATAGGCTTTGAAGAATATATTTATTCCAACAATTATTGTTTTATTGAGTGGCCCGAAAAAGTAGCACAGATATTACCTACCTCACTTGTGGTTAATTGCCAACTTGCTTACCTTAGCCTGAACGAAAGAATACTAAAAGCGTGGGCCAATTAAGAGTTTTTTATAAAATTATTTTGCTACTAAATTTTGTAGCAGGATGCTATTTTATTAGCTTTTCACAAACCTATAACCAAAAAGTAGCCAATTATATTACTAATGTTGGACATCCATTTACTTTTCTAAAAAGATATGAGCAATTGGGACTAAAAGAAGTAGGAAGCAAAGGATTGGATTCTACATTTTATTGGTTAAAATATTTGGCAGAACAGGCTGGATATAATACCATAGAAAGCAATTTTTTATATAATGATGGCGTTACACATACCCTTCGTAATTTAGAGTTTAATAAAAAAGGAACCACAGATAGTTGCATAATTATATGTGGCCATTATGATAGCAAAATAGGGCCGGGGGTTAATGATAATGGTTCTGGTGATTTTGCAATATATCAAATAGCTAAGCTAATTAAATCGGTAGAAACCAAATATTCTTTAAAATTTCTTTATTTTACCGGTGAAGAAATTGATTATTTGGGAAGTAAAGAATTTGTAAAGTTAATTAATAAAGATTCGGTTAAAATAAAGTTCGTATTAAATTTAGATCAACTTGGCGGCACTATTGGCGAAAATAACAGTGGAATAAAATGTGAACGTGACGAATCAACATCAAACAGATATAAAAGCGATGCAATAACCCAATCATTGGCTAAAATATATACTCTTTATACCAATCTATATCCTTTCGTAACACAGGCTTATGCTTCAGATTATCTTTCATTTCGCGATGCGGGATATGTTATTACCGGTATTTACCAGTATTCTAATTTCCCCTATTATCATACTGCAAATGATTTATTAAAATACATGGATTTTAATTCCTTAATCTCTGTAACTAAAGGTGCTTTGGCTTTTGTCCTTCATTTATCAGAAGCTAAAATTAAATCAAAAAACCTAAATACCGATGAATTATATGTTTATTATTCAAATAAAAATTTGGTTGTATTTGCCGATTCTGATTATAATTTAAACATTTATGATTATTTGGGAAGAGCCATTATTACGCAAAATGGTAAAGAATCGGAAACCAATATTGAACTGCCGAATTTGCCGGCAGGGATTTATTTTGCCTTTTTAAAATCAGGAAACAATGTGGTTTATAATAAATTTTTTGTTGAACCATAAATTGGTTTGTTTTGCAGTTAAATAATAAATGAACATAACCTTTTGGGGGGCAGCAAGGCAAGTTACCGGAAGCATGCACCTTATCACCTTAAATTCAGGTTTCAAAATTTTAATTGATTGCGGTTTACATTACGAACGGGGCGATGCAATTGAATTGAACGATGATTTTCCGTTTGAACCATCATCCATCAATAGTTTAGTGCTAACCCACGCCCATATTGATCATTCGGGCAATATTCCAACATTAATTAAGAGGGGTTATAATGGACAGATACTTTGTACGGAACCGACGGCTGCATTGGTCGAAAATTTATTAAAAGATTCTGTGAATGTTCAATTGGCCGAATCAAAATCAAATCGAAGAAAGGGAAAATTCAATAAAAACAAACCTGCACCATTATATAGTCAAGCTCAAGTTGTTACTGCAATTGATAGGTTGATAACACTCAGTTTTAAGAAAATATTTAGAATAAATAATGAGGTAAGTATTACATTTTACCCGGCGGGTCATATTCTCGGAGCAGCTTCTGTTTTGGTGGAAGTAAATGAAAATAGAATTACCAAACGAATAGGTTTTACGGGTGATCTTGGAAAATTAAATTCGAAAATTGTGGTTAACTCTGAAGCTATGCCCGATTTAGACTATTTGGTCTGTGAATCAACCTATGGTAATCGTTTGCATTCAATAGCTTCCTCCCCCCAGGATGAACTCTACAAATACATTAAAAAAAATTGCATTGACTCACCGGGAAGGCTTGTTATTCCTGCTTTTAGCGTTGGGCGAACGCAGGCCATTTTATTTACCCTAAATCAATTATATGTTGAAGGTAAATTAAAGGGAATAAAAGTGTTTACCGATAGTCCATTGGGAATTTTAAGCACCTTGGTACATGAGAAATACGATGATTATTTAAATGAAGAAACCAAAGTTTTTTATAAATCACATGGCAACTTGTTCGATTTTCCAAACCTAAGAACGATACAAACCGAAAGTGACCAAAAGGAAATGGCCTATCATACCGGGCCTTATATCATTGTATCATCAGCCGGAATGGCCGAAGGAGGCAGGATACAACAACATGTTCGCGCTAATATTCAAAATCCGTTATGTACTATTTTAATTGCGGGCTATTGTGCCGAAGGAACTTTAGGTTATCGCCTGTTGCAAGGACAATCAACCATTAAAATAAAAAATAAAGAAAGTGCTATATATGCCCGCATCGCTTCTACCGATGTGTTCTCGGCACATCCTGATAGGGATGGACTCTTTAATTATATTAGTGAAACCAAAAACGAAAATTTAAAAAAAATATTTCTGGTTCACGGGGAGGAACAAAACATAGACGAATTTAAGAATTTTCTTTTGAATAAAGGTTTGGAAAATATTGTGATACCTCATAAAGGGGATAGTTTTTTACTATAATTGCATTTGTATTTTTATTATTAAATTTGTCATATGGATGAAGTTCATGAACCCATAACCGATTATTTTCAGCTCGACCTGAATAAAACCTATACGTATGCTGATTATATGCTTTTTCATTTCAAGGAAAGGGTAGAATTAATCAAGGGGAAAATTTTTAAAATGAGCCCTGCACCAAATACCAATCATCAACGTTTGGTCACAAATATTTCAGGGAAATTTTATAATTTTTTTGATAAACACGCATGTCAATTATTTATCGCTCCTTTTGATGTAAGGTTACCTATTGCATCTGCACTAAAAGATACCACTGTCGTTCAGCCCGATTTAGGAGTTATTTGCGATCTTTCAAAATTGGATGAACAAGGATGCAACGGTGCTCCTGATTTGGTGGTCGAAATTTTATCTCCCGGAAACACCAGGCATGAAATGCGGGTTAAATTTGATTTATATGAAGAAAGCGGGGTAAAAGAATATTGGATTGTAGAGCCTGCCAACAAAACAGTTCTAATTTATGTTTTACAAAATGAAAAATTTATAGGATTACGGCCTTTTACATCCGAGGATACGATTGAAAGCATTCTATTTCCAGAAATGAAAATTGATGCAAGGGATTTATTTTATAATTTGAAATAACGTTAAAATAGTAAAACTTTTTTTATCCAGAACTATTTAAACCCGGCTTTTCTTAAACTTTCCTTGTAAATAACTTGTGGGTATCTCATCCTAAAACTAATTCCCTAAATCCACCTAAATATGCCTATTTTCACGCATTAATTCAAAATTAAATGGACGAGGTACTAGAGCCTGAAAATGAAAAGATTATCCCGATAAATATCGAGGATGAAATGAAAACCGCATACATTGATTACTCAATGTCGGTTATAGTAAGCCGGGCTTTGCCGGATGTACGTGATGGATTGAAGCCTGTTCATCGAAGAGTTTTATACGGAATGTCGGAACTTGGCCTTGCCAGCAACCGTTCTTATAAAAAATCAGCCAGAATAGTAGGGGAGGTGTTGGGTAAATTTCACCCTCATGGTGACCAGTCAGTTTATGATGCCATGGTTCGATTGGCACAAGAATGGAGTGTAAGGTACATGATGGTTGACGGGCAGGGAAATTTTGGTTCTATTGATAATGATCCTCCGGCAGCCATGCGATATACGGAGGCTCGTATGAGAAAAATGGCCGAAGAAATGTTGGCCGATATTGAAAAAGATACTGTTGACTTTCGTCCCAACTTTGATGATTCGTTAACCGAGCCAACCGTTTTGCCTGCAAAAGTTCCAAATTTATTGATAAACGGAGCATCAGGTATAGCAGTAGGAATGGCCACCAACATGGCTCCGCACAATATTTCGGAAGTAATAGACGGAACTATGGCCTACATAGATAACCGCGATATTACCATTGAAGAATTAATGCAATTTATTAAAGGCCCCGACTTTCCTACTGGTGGAGTTATTTACGGTTATGAAGGGGTTAGAGAAGCATTAATGACTGGCAGGGGACGAGTAGTAATGCGTGGAAAAGCTGAATTTGAAACCTTATCCTCAGGTCGCGAGCAAATTATCATTACTGAAGTTCCATATCAAATTTCTCCTTCACAAATCGTTGTAAAAGCTGTAGATTTAATAAATGAAAAAGTAATTGATGGCATAGCCGAAGTGAGAGATGAAACGGGTAGGGACGGGCTTCGCATAGTTTTTGATATTAAAAGGGATGGAATTCCGAATATTATTTTAAACCAGCTTTATAAATATACACCTTTACAAACTTCATTTTCAGTAAATAATATAGCTTTGGTTAAAGGAAGGCCGGAGATGCTGAACGTAAAGGATTTAATCCATTATTTTGTGGAGCACAGGCATGAAGTGGTTATTCGCCGGGCTAAGTTTGAACTGGAAGATGCTCAAAAAAGAGCTCATATTTTAGAAGGTTTATTGATTGCCTTAGACCATTTGGATGAGGTTATTAAATTAATTCGTGCGTCAGCAACTGTTGAAGATGCAAGAACAGGATTGATGCAAAATTTTGCATTATCCGAAATTCAGGCCAGGGCTATTCTTGATTTGCGTTTGCAAAAACTTACAGGCCTGGAGCGTGAAAAAATAAAAGAGGAATATGAAGAAATAATGAAGTTGATTAATTATCTCAATACACTTTTATCTGATGAAGGAATGCGTATGGAAGTTATTAAAAAAGAACTTCAGGAAATGAAAGATAAATTCGGTGACAAGCGCCGCACTGAAATTATTCACTCAGCCGAAGATTTTAATGTGGAAGACCTGATAGCCGACGAAGAAGTAGTAGTAACCATTTCGCATATGGGCTATATTAAAAGAACCCCGTTAACAGAATATAAAGCCCAGGGAAGGGGAGGAGTTGGTAACAAAGGTGTGAGCCACCGGGGCGAAGATTTTGTAGAACACATGTTTGTAGCTACTAATCATAACCATTTATTGTTCTTTACCGATCATGGCCGCTGCTTTTGGATGAAAGTTTGGGAAGTGCCTGAAGGTGCCAAAGCTACAAAGGGACGTGCCATTCAAAATTTGATCAGTATTCCGGCCGAAGATAAAATAAGAGCCTGTATTAATGTGATAAGTTTAAAAGATGAAACTTATACCAATAATAATTTTATAATTATGGTTACCAAACAAGGTATCATTAAAAAAACCACCTTGGAAGCCTATTCACGTCCAAGAGCCAATGGTATAAATGCCATAACTATTCGTGAAAATGATGAATTATTGGATGTTCAATTAACCAATGGAACCTGTGAAGTGGTAATTGCCAAAAAATCAGGGAAAGCTATCCGATTTGTTGAATCTAAAGTTAGACCAATGGGTAGAACCGCCTCAGGTGTTAAAGCTGTGAAACTTGAAAACGATAAAGATGAAGTAATAGGTATGGTATGTGTTGAAAAAGGAAATTTATCTACCATTCTTGTCGTTTCACAAAAAGGGTACGGCAAGCGAACCGATCTTGAAGATTACAGAATTACAGGACGAGGAGGAAAAGGGGTAAAAACATTAAATATAACCGACAAGACAGGTGTATTAGTTGCTATATTGGATGTGAATGATGAAAAAGATTTGATGATTATTAATAAATCAGGACTTACTATTCGAATTCCGGTAGCCGATTTAAGGGTGATGGGTCGCGCTACACAAGGGGTAAGGCTTATTAAAATGAAGGAATCAGATGAAATTGCTTCAATTGCCAGCGTTGACCATGAGGAGGATGAGCCGGTAGTTCATTTAGACGAAAATGGGGAACCTATTATTGAGTTAAGCAATGAAATTGCAGACTCTGAAACTCAGGAAACTTTAGAAAAAACTGAACAAAGACCTGAAACGGATGAAAAAACGGAAACTAATGAAACAGATAATGATGCCGTTGAATAAGTGAAAAGATGTTTTTGTAAATCGAATTTTATTTATTTTTTTGCATTCATTTATTTTTGAATTACGTTTGGCATCATTATTGATGATTATTTTTAAAAAAAATCATGAGAATGAGTAAAATGCAAACAATCTTTAACGAATATCTAAAATTAAAAATGATAATGAGTAAAAAATTAAAACATGTAATCTTCTTAGTATTGCTTGTAGGTGCTTTTGCCGTTAAGGCTCAAAACAGCAAGGTTGAATCGGTAAGGATGATTATTGAGAATACTGATCCCAATGAAGTAAAGGATTTGCGTGAGTGCAAACGCCTGATTGATGATGCTAAGGAACATCCCAAAACGGCTAACAGTCCTAAAATGTGGGTATATAGAGCTGCAGTTTATTATGAAATATCGCGGAAGTTCGACGATCTTAATAAAGAAACTCCGGGTGCTATTGAAATTGCAGCCGATGCCTTATTCAAATATTCTGAAACAGCTACCAATAAACAATGGAGCGATCCGTTTGACTTGTATCTTTTAAATATAGCATATGTAATGTTCAATACAGCTATCACTAAATATTATAACAAAAGTTATGATACTGCCATTAATTATTACCAAACCACGCTTAAGTTGATTCCATTAGATACAAAAGGGGAGCTGAGCAGAAACAATATAAATGAAGATGCCATCTATCAATACAGCTATTATGCTGCAATGGCAATGGGCGATAATAAACGAACCAAAGAATTTATCACAAAATTAATAGAGCGAAATTTTAATGATCCGAAAATATATACCGCTTTGGCTAAAGTTTATCTTGAAGATTTGGACACTGCAAACGCCTTAAAGACTTTAGCAACGGGAAGAGAGAGGTTTCAATCCGATATGGACCTTATGAACATGGAATTGGATATTTTTTTAAAATTAGGCAAAACGGACATCTTATTAAAAAAGCTGGAAGACGCCATAGCAGCAGATGACCAAAATAAAATTTATTTTTTTGCAAGAGCTGCCACGTATGAGAAATTGAATAATTTTGATTTGGCTGAAAAGGACTATTTAAAGGCACTTGAATTGGATCCCGACTATTATGATGCCAATTTTAATATGGGTGTGCTAAGTGTAAATAAAGCCAGGCCAATAATAGAAGAATTGATTAAAACCCATGTAAAAGCAGAACAGGATAAATTAGATGTAAAAATTAATGATATTTATAAAATTGCCTTAAAGTATTTTGAAAAATGCCTGGAGATAGGCGTACCTGGTGATAATAAAAAAGAAAAGTTTGAATTGGTTCAAAGTATGCAACGGCTCTATAAGCAAATTGGCAATACTGTAAAAGAAGCAGAAATGAAGGCTCTTAATGAATAGGTACTAATGAAAAGGGGGAGGTAATCTCCCTTTTAAATTTAAATACTACTTAACATAATATAAATTATAGAACAAAAGGAATAACTTTTTTGTTTAATTGATTTCACTGGCTCACTTTTATTTAGTTGCCCAAGATCGTGTTTCGCAATAAGATTCATTAAAATCGTGTTTCGCAATAAGATTCATTAAAATGGTTAATTTTTATTTTTACACGAAAAAAAAAATAGAAACATTTTTTTAATATTCTTTTTCAAGCTATTTAAACCATACCATCATAACCTGATATTATTAAAAAAATATTTAAATGTCAATTAGTTAGACATATAGCTATAAATAAATCAAAATTTTAGCATCTATTTAATAATTTTAAAAACCAATTTCCTTCTTTATTTTTATTGATTTCTTTTATTTTATACGCTATGTGGGAATTGTTTAGTAATAAAAATATAATTTCTTTGCTGCAAAATATTATTTTTGATTTTATAAAAATTGATGCAATTAGAAGAAGCCCGAATAAATGCTATAAGTATGTTGAAGGAATCGCTTCCTGATCATTTGACTTATCATAGTTTGGAACATACATTGGATGTGTATAATGAAACTATACGGTTAGCCAAATCTGAGAAGATTGTTTCCAATGATGATATGACAATTTTACTTACTGCAGCTATTTATCATGATATGGGATTTGTAGCTTCAGAATTGAACCATGAACAACAAAGTTCTATTATTTGTATGTCGCTTTTACCAAATTATGGCTATTCTGATGTTGAAATAAATAGGGTCTGTGATATAATTATGGCTACAAAATTACCACAAACCCCTACTTCACATTTGGCTGAAATTTTATGTGATGCGGATCTCGATTATTTGGGAAGAGATGATTTTGAACAAATTTCGGACTTGCTCTACGATGAGTTTAAATATCGTAAAATAATTTCGGATCCTGTAACGTGGAATAATATTCAGGTTAATTTTTTTAACTCACATCATTATTTCACCAAAACAAATTGCGAATTGCGCAACCTTCAAAAAGCAATAAATTTACAAAAAATAATAGAAACAATTAATACCTATGGCTAATCAAGAAAAAAACAATCTCGTAATTGTTACTTACGATTTTACAGATGAAGCAAACTGTGCTATGAATCACGCATG
>CAYHCM010000021.1:17265-37004 GCA_964355045.1 uncultured Chitinophaga sp.
TATTGGCAGAAGGTATTAAAGTAATTGAGGCTCACGAAGCCGAAGGCTCCAAAAGTTTTTCGAAGGAAGTAATTCGCTATGCCTCTACCGTAAATGCCGGACTTATAGTTATTACAACCAAAAGAGAGAAAGAAATAGCGGATATATTTATTGCCGACGAGGACGTAAAAATTGTAAATAACGATTCGCAAATTGCAGTTTTGTGCGTTAATGCCAGAAACTATAATATTATGGGAAGTGTAATTTCATTTGGTGGTTTTACCTAATGGATAAACAAAAAATCTACGAAGAATTATTCCCCCAAATTAAATCATTAATTCAGAATGAAACTGACCTGATAGCCAATTTGGGCAATATTAGTGCTGCCCTGCATTTTCCTTTTAATCATCAATGGACCGGTTTTTATTTGGTTAAAAATAAGGAATTGGTTTTAGGCCCGTTTCAGGGCCCTGTAGCATGTACCCGAATAGGTTTTGGAAAGGGAGTTTGCGGAAAAGCCTGGAAAGATAAAAAGGCTGTTACGGTAGGAAATGTCAACCTTTTTGAAGGCCACATTGCCTGCAGTCCGTATTCAAAATCTGAGATAGTTATTCCTTTGATTAATGAAAATGAAGTTTGGGGCGTTTTGGATATTGACAGCAGTGAGTTTGATACATTTGATGAAACGGACAGAACAAATCTGACTGAAATTTGCAAATTAATAAAATATACTTAAATGTATCTCAATGAGAGCTTTACGAAAGAATGTTGAAAAATGCCTAACACTATTACGGGAATTAGCTTACATTTGCCGAAAATTTAATTATTTTTAATGGTAGTAAAATTTATTAATCGTTCTCAAGACAAGTTTTTCTTTACGCTTCGCAGTCGCGTTGAAAATTATTTTAAAGACAATAACATTTCTAAATATGGTGATTACAGAATATGGATTAAAGCCATAGTCATGTTAGGAATTTACATTGCATCCTACGTTCTGATTCTTACATCCGGCTTATCGGTTGGCTGGCTTTGGTTGTTTTCTGCTTTTATGGGATTAACAATGGCCGGAACCGGATTGACCGTGATGCACGATGCCTGTCATGGCACATTTTCGAAAAACAACCGGATTAATGAAATTTTTGGTTATACCTTGAATTTCTTAGGCGGCCATGCCATGAACTGGAAAATCCAGCATAATTTTCTTCATCATACTTATACCAATATTGAAGGCATGGATGAAGACATAACCGGAAAAGGGGTTTTGCGATTTTCGCCCCACTCCTCTTATAAATGGTATCATAAATATCAGCATTTTTATGCCTGGTTTTTATACGGTTTAATGACCATGCTTTGGGTTACTACCAAAGATTTTAAGCAAATGAACCGTTATTCGACCCAGGATTTTTTAAAAAAATTCAATACCACTAAGCGAAAAGAATTCGCCATAATGATAGTGAGTAAAATTTTCTATTATTTTTATATGGTTTTTTTACCAATGTATTTGTTGGATATAACATGGTGGCAGTGTTTAATTGGTTTTTTAACCGTTCAGTTTATTGCAGGATGGATATTGGCTTTTATTTTCCAATTGGCACATGTAATGCAGGAAACCAAGTTCCCCAAACCCAATGAAAATGATACTATTGAAAATGCTTGGGCCGTACATCAAATATTGACAACCTCTAATTTTGGTGAAAAAAGCAAATTTTTAAACTGGTTTGCCGGTGGCTTAAATTTTCAGGTTGAGCATCACTTATTTCCCGGAATTTGCCATTTGCATTACAAAAAAATATCAAAAATTGTCAAGGAAACCACTAAAGAATTTGGAATTCCCTATTTTACTCAGCCTTCATTTATAAAGGCATTTGTTATTCATCACAGGTTTTTAAGAGAATTGGGGCAAACGGCTTAAATTTTTTTATAAAATAAAAATTATAGAACCCCTTTCGAGGGGTTTTTTATTTATAATAGCCCCAAGACCTAAAATTAGAAGACCCAAATTCCAAGGGGTTTCGCAATAAAGATTGAAATTTAGCATTGAAATTATTAGATCTCATAAAATAGTTTACCACGATTTATCTTATTTGTAATATAAATCATTTTAATAAAGCAACCATTAGAGTTTATTAGAGTCTATAGAGTAACATTGATTTATATTTGCTTTATCAAATGATAAATAAAACCCAATTCATCAGCCTCCTTTTTATTTTCTTCTGGTTTATTTTATTAAAAGATGCTAAGGGAAATCTAAAAAAGGATGATCATTTATTGAAAATATGGTGTACTTCGCCCGATTCGGCAGGTACTATCAATGGCCGCAAAGACGTTTGCTTTGGTGATACCGCGACGTATTCAGTAGCGGCAATTTCCCTCGCCACAGGTTATAACTGGACCTTACCTTCAGGGGCAACTATTCTTTCAGGAACAAATACGAACAGCATAAAAGTTATTTTTAAGGGCTCAGGCGGAAATATTACCGTGTATGGTACCAATACGTGTTTACCGGGCAAAGCATCAAGTTTATTTGTAACCGTCAATGCCTTACCAAAACTTACCCTTCTTGCATCCCAGAAATATTGTTGTGATTATGGAGACATATCGTTGAGTAGTTCTCAGTTTGCAACACCGGTTGGAGGAATCTGGAGTTGCCGGCAAAATTCTTCTTATATTAAATCCAATACGTTTCTTACCTCTCAGGCTTGCAACCCTGCCAAACCAGGTGTTTTCTCTGTAATATACACCTACGAGGATCCAATCACAGGATGTGTTAATAAAGACAGCACAAAGTTTACCATTAATCCTTTGCCTGCCTTAAAATTTGTAGGAGGAACTATTTGTCAAAGTGCAGAGAAAATTTGGCTAAAGCCATTTATAAAAGCACCGATAAATCTTAATGCGATGGTTGATGTTCAATTTCGGCTTTTAAAAACATTACCAAAAGTTGGCGGTGGTTTTTGCACAAAATTCGATTTGATTCATGACGAAGATTACACTCTGAATTATGATTGGTGGCTAACCGTAAGTAAAAAAGTTATTGATTTAGGAACTAAAACAAAAGATTCCATTATTCTTGAAATAACAATTCAAGACGGAACCGGCTGTTATAACAAAGATACAGCCACGTTTATTTTAATTAATGATCCTGAAATTACATTTGATGGTTTTCCTGAATTGTGTATTAATGCGGGAAAAGTAAATCTTACAAAAATTTCGAATACAAAGCCAATTAATGGCTGCTGGAACCTATTGGATACTGCTGGTTTCAAGTCAAAAAACTTCCTTTTGCCAGGAATGATTGGATGTGATTCATTAAATACATTAAAATTAAGTCCTCAAAATGGCCCCGGATTATACTTGTTGCGCTATGTTCATACAGCCAGTGGATGCTATGTTAAGCGAGATACCTTCCTTCGAATATATCCGTTACCAAATCTTAGTATTGGAATAAATCCAACAGGTGATAAAGGGAAATTTTGTGAAACGGATGGCGATGTTACCCTTTATGCCTCACAGTCGGGAGGAACATGGACCAGTTCAGTAGCCGGTATTATTGGAGGTGGTAAGTTTAAACCAAGCGCTGTAGCTGCTAATGACAGGGATAAATGGATAGCTCTAACATATAGTTATACACATGCAAAAACCAAATGTGATACAGCTAAAAGTTTGATGGTATTTGTGCAAAGCAAACCCATTGTTGATATTATTACACCTGATATGGATACGTGTTGGCGAAAGGTGATGAACTTAAAATTAACTGCCAAATATTATTTTACATCCTCCAATATCACTTGGTTTCATAATTTTAATCCGTTAAAAGCAAGTTTTGATAATAAGCAACAAACGTCCTCGAGTAATCCTGTAATTTATTCAATAAGTCCGCCTAAGGATAGCGTAATTTCTATATTAATAACCGTAATAACAGAAAACGAAGGTGTTTGTCCGTTCTCTTTAGATACGATTAGGATAAGAATAGATTCAATCCAATGTAAAGATACTATCCTTAGTATTGCTAAATTTAATACAAAAGCCCCCTTTGATTTTTCGTTATTTCCAAACCCGAATAAGGGTGAATTTAATATTGAGATAAACAAAAACGGCATCTATTCTTTTAAATTATATTCCATTGATGGCAAACTTATTTTAGAAAAAAATATGAAAGGTTTGCAATTAGAAATCATTAACCAAAAATTATCCAAAGGCAACTACAGCATCGTGATTGAGGATCGGGATGGTAATTTTATAAAAAAGAAAATTATGGTCGAATAAATACTTTCTCAGAATTTTTAAGTAAAGTTTTCAAAATAACTTAAACAAAAGGCCTAAGAATTATCAATATTCAATTCTCAATTTTCAAAACCTTACGGATTCTAAATTATTATGCGAAGCCCAATGAATATTGAATATTGTGCATTGTTTATTGAACATTAAAAAAATCTTTCTTTCAATAATAGTATTAAAAATATGTCGAAGTTATTTCGGCAATCTTCCTAAAGGATTTGACAACTTTTAAAAAGTTGTCAAATCTAAATCAAATCTCCTCTCCCATTCCAAAAAAATTATGTAGGTTTGACCGCATAAATATGAATTTTTCCCAATTATTCCGACGAAAAACCTTTCAATCCGGTATTGATTTTGATGATGAAAACCCCAATCAGGGTGGGCTTGCCGATGGATTGCTGGAAGATGTACCCCATGAACAGCACCGCATGAAACGGGTGCTGAATGTTCGTGACCTTACTTTTTTCGGAATTGCCGCTATTATTGGGGCAGGAAGTTTCAGCAGTTTAGGTGGAGCTGTTTTTCATGGAGGTCCCGGGGTAGTTATTTTATTTGTAATTACCGGCATTGCCTGTGCGTTTACGGCCTATTGCTATTCTGAATTTGCCAGCCGCATACCTGTGGCAGGTAGCGCCTATACGTATGCCTATGCCAGTTTCGGCGAATTTTTTGCGTGGATTATTGGCTGGGCTTTGATTATGGAATATTCCATAGGCAATATTTATGTGGCCTTTAGCTGGAGCGATTATTTTACATCCTTTTTATCAAGCAAAAGCATCAATATTCATATTCCCGATTACCTAACCTGCAGTTATATGGAAGCCAAAAAAGCCATGGTTTCCCATAGTACCAATAAGGAATTGCTAAATGCCTGGAACACGGCTCCTCCCCTATTTGGCGGCTTAAAAATGATTTTTGATTTGCCGGCTTTGATTATCAATATTTTAATAACATGGTTGGTGTATCGCGGAATAAAAGAAAGCCGCAATTTCAGCAATGCGATGGTAGTTTTAAAATTGTGTATTGTTGGCCTTGTGATATTGGTGGGTGGTTATTTAATTTATTCCAACGGTTTATCTTTTAACTGGCTACCTCAAAATGACGAAGGCATCAAATCGTTTATGCCCAATGGTTTTGGAGGGGTAATGCTGGCTGTAAGCGGGGTGTTTTTTGCCTATATTGGTTTTGATGCTGTAAGCGTATTAGCTGAGGAAAGCAAAGATCCACAGCGCGATTTGCCTAGGGGAATGATTTATTCGTTAATAATTTGTACGGTAATTTATATTTTACTTACTCTGGTTTTGACAGGCGCTGTTCATTATAAAAATTTTGATGGCGTGGGTGATCCCTTAGCCTTTATTTTTGAACCTCAAAATTTAAATATTGGATGGATGCAAATATTGGTTTCAATATGTGCGGTAGTGGCTATGACGAGTGTTTTGTTAGTGTTTCAAATGGGCCAACCCCGGATATGGATGAGCATGAGCCGTGACGGGCTGATGCCTTCAAAATTTCAAAATATTCATCCTAAATATAAAACGCCATCGTTTGCCACTATTGTAACCGGCCTGGTAGTGGGTGTTCCTATTTTATTTACCGATAAAACTTTTGTCCTTGATTTTACAAGTATTGCCACCCTATTTGCTTTTGTGCTGGTATGCGGCGGGGTATTGCTTTTACCACGGGTTGAAAAAAGAAAAGGACGGTTTGTGATGCCTTATATCAACGGGCAATTTATTTTTCCATTAGTTGTAATGGCAGCTTTTATGAGTTTTTGTCTTGTAGATAAGGCATATTTTAATGAAACGTTTAACTTTAATTTTTCGGGAAATGCCGATTATTTAACAAAAAAAGCCTCCTTTATGGATTTGGCTACGCCTAAAATAGCGCTACTGCTTTTTTGGATAATTTGTATTGCATTAAGCATTTTTACCTTTATCAAAAAATATTCGTTTATCCCATTGATGGGGGTTTCTACTTGCCTGTATCTGTTAACAGGAATGACCAAAAATAATTGGGAATGGTTTATAGGTTGGTTGGCTTTGGGATTGATTTTTTATTTTATGTATGGGTTTAAAAATAGTAAGCTTGCTGAAAAATGAAAAAGAACTATTTCAACGTATCGCTTTCAATATTTGACCCGGCAAAAATGCCAAGACCATTATGAATATTGGTGTAAACCACCACGGCTCCTCCAAAAATATTAGATCCGGCACTGCCTCCTATGCCTAAACGGTATTGTTCAAGCGTAGTATTATATTTCCAAAAATCATCATTTAGCCTCTGGATTTGTATTAAATATTTGGCATCGGTATTACCGGCTACTATGCCAAAAGGAGGAACTGCAGTAAAAGTTTTTAAGGCACCATTAAACGATTCATCGCTGAAAAGAAAACCACCATCGCGTGTTTTTATCGTATTTACAGCCGAAAGAATATCCTTAAGTTCAAAATCAAATGCAAAAAATTTTCCGACCAATTCACTGTAATAGAAAAAATTTAACTTGTAATAATCTTTGGTTCCGGCATCATCTTTAAAGGTTAGTTTCAACAGGTCTGATTTATTTCCCTGCATATCTATTCCTCCATTTTCAATATAGGAAGAGTTTTTGGCAGCAATATTTCCGGGTAAAAATCCGGTAGCTGTAACGGTGCTGTAATTATTAGCACTAACTGTAAGATTATATTTTTTGCCCGGTTGTGGTTTAATAAGTGAATAAAAAACCCCGTCGCTATTATCAAAGGTTAGGGCAACCGGAACATCATTTTCGGTTAGCGTTACCTTAGCCTGATTACCTAAAACAAAAGGATTAGGTTCTTTATAGGCATCCTTACTTACCGAAACTTGTATAGAAAAAGGCTCGGTGTTACTGAAATACTCATTAACAACCAACTTTTCCTGATATTTATCAAGCGTATCTAAAGGAATTTCTTCTTCACACGAAAATAAAAAAGAGGTAATAAAAATGATTAAAAATGTTTTTTGCATAGAATTAAAATCTTAAAATATAACTGAGACCCGGGATGAAAAAGGGAACGGAAACTTTTTTTAACTTATAAGACCCCACACCCGGAGCCGATTCTATGTAATCAGCAAAGATTTGAATGGGGTTTTTGGCGAGTAGCGCATTATAAAGCGTTAAAAAAGCCTGTTGTTCAAATATTCGGTTGGTGTTGTTTCGTTCAAAAATACACCCTAAATCAAGCCGTTGAAAAAACGGGCCTTTGTAATTGTTAAGCGAACTGTAATCTAAAATAACATTGCCGTCAATGTCTAAATATTTACCTCCGGGTATTGTAAAATAACGGCCTGAAGCCAGTGTGAGATTCATAAAAATTGAATTCCATTCGGTAATGCGGTAGTTCATAACCAAATTAACCGTGTGCCGTCGGTTATACGAAAACTGAAACGACCTGCCACGATTTAAATTTTCAAACTCCCTGTTGGCAAAAGCAAGGGTATAACCCAGCCATCCGGTAAGATACCCTGCACGTTTGCTCATCATCATTTCTAAACCATAACTATTGGCCTTACCTGTTTCTAAGCGGCTTTGCCAATCGAGGTCATTATCAAAAAAACCTGGATCATCTTTGGCAAATATTACATTTTTTATGTTTTTGAAATACGCATCTATCGAAAGATTGTAGCCGTCTTTTAATTCTTTTACAATGCCGATGTTAATCTGATCGGATTGTTGTGCAGGTATTTTTTGGGTGGCAGGAACCCAAAAACTAAATGGCAAACCATTTCCGGTATTAGTTAGTGAAAATACTGTTTGATGCATTCGCGAATACGAGGCTTTAATAGCCAATGTAGGCTCGATAATATAACGACCCGATAAGCGGGGTTCAATCAAAATAGGATTATAATCGTATGTATTATTTATAAAATAAACGGCTCTTAAACCTATATTGAGTTTTAAGCTGTTCGAAATTTTATAATCATCTTCAAAATAGCCGGCTATTTCAGGACAAAAGTTATTTGTTTTATTTCCACTTATAGCGGGAATTGAATTATCAGTAGTAGTTATTTCACTAAATCCGGGATTTATAAAATGATTTGTATTTTGAATGCCAAAGTGCATATAGTGATTATTGGTAGCACTATATTCAAAATCAGCATTTAAGGCTATATCAGCTAACCCGTTTTGGTAGTTCAACTCAGCCTTTTGGCTTTTGTTGGCCAACGAATCAAAATAAGATTCGGAATAATCAAAGTTTACCTTATACCGGGTGCCACTTATCGAAAGATTTGAAAATAATTTGGGGTTAAAAATATGGTTCCACCTGAGGATTGACGATGCATTGCCATATTGAATTTTCATTTTCATACTTATAGTTGAGTCATCATACGTGCTGGGATATTTATCACGACCAGCATATATCGAAAAATGGAGGTAATCGTATTTAGTAAGTTTATGCTTTATTTTAAGGTTATAATCTGATACCACAAATATATCGGCCCCATTATCTGCATTCTGAAAAAGCCCGAAGCCATCCCAATAAGTCCTTCTGATACCTATGGAATAAGTCGTTTTTTCGTTGTTTCCCAGAGGACCATGTACCGATAGTTTCGTAATTAAAAAACCAATAGAAGCCCTGCCATAATGTTCCTTTGTATTTCCTTCGTTTGATGTAATATCTATTACCGAACTTACCCTTCCTCCATACCGGGCAGGAAATCCGGCTTTATACACCTGAATGGAATTGGTAATATCAGGTTGAAATATGGACATCAAACCAAAAATATGGGTTCCGTTATACACAGGCACTCCATCAAGCAATATAAGATTTTGATCGGATGCCCCTCCCCTGATAAATAAATTACTTCCAAATTCATTACCTGCTGTAATACCAGGAAGGCTTTGCAATCCTTTAATAAGGTCAGGTTCTGATAATAAGTAGGGTAATTCTTTTAATAATCCTGTGGGTACATCTATCTTGCCACTAAGTGGATTTGTGATATCGCTCTGTGATTTTTTAAGGTCGTTTATTTGTGATTCGTCCACCTCAATTTTTTGCATTTTTATATCCACTTGAATATCGGCGTCAATATAAACCGAATCCACCTTGGTTTTAAATCCTCCAAAACTGTATTCAACAAAAAAATCCTGAGGCGGAACCGAGATACTGAAATATCCGAAATTATTAGAATAGGTTTCCGTTTGCCAATCAGGAAGTAGTATTCTTGCCCCAATTATTGGTTCACCGGTTTCTTCGTTGGTTATATAGCCAAACAAGCGATAATCATATTGAGAAAAGGCCTGAAATGCCGATAATAGCAAGAGAAACAGAGGTAGTAATCTTTTACTCATATTTGAGTTCAAACGTACATTAAAAATAAAATTTTACAAAGAGTAATTTAATAAGAAAGCGGAATATTACAATTCAGACATTTATGAATATTAAATCACCTTTTTCGCTCTTGATTTTTTTTATTTCATATTATTGCACCAAGTTTTGAAAGTAATAATATATACAGATGGTGCAGCCCGAGGTAATCCCGGAAAAGGAGGCTACGGAACGGTCATGATGTTCGGACAGCACCGCAAAGAACTAAGTGCCGGCTACCGATTAACCACCAATAACCGCATGGAACTGATGGCTGTAAAAGCTGCTTTGGAAGCCCTGACCAAAGACAATTTGGAAATTGATATATATACTGATAGCAAATATGTTTTGGAAGCTTTTGAAAAAAACTGGATATACGGCTGGCAAAAAAAAGGGTTTAAAAATATTAAAAATCCTGATCTGTGGCGGCCTTTGATCGCCTTATACAACAAACATGTTATAAAATTTCATTGGGTAAAAGGCCATGCCGGAAACCCGATGAACGAACGCTGTGATGTATTGGCCACCGAGGCTGCTGATGGCGGTGGATTATTGATAGATAAGGGCTATGAGGAGAGTATTAAAGAGGATAAAAGCGGGTTGCTTTAGAATTAAGATTTGACAACTTTTTAAAAGTTGTCAAATCTGTTCAAGAACTTCAATATCTAAGTACGGCTAATTCATTTAAAAAAAACTTTGCGCCTTTGCGTCTTTGCGTGAGATTAACTTGGATAGAGATAGCCTTTGCGTGACCCCTTCAATATTCTTAAATTCGCAACCTACTTAAAAATGGAAATATCATCAAAATATTCGCCCAATGAAATAGAAACCAAATGGTATAAACTTTGGTTGGATAATAAACTGTTTCGCAGTGTTCCCGATAACCGAGAGCCTTACACTATAGTTATACCTCCGCCCAATGTTACCGGGGTATTGCACATGGGCCATATGCTTAATAATACCATTCAGGATGTGTTGATACGACGGGCAAGGATGCTAGGCAAAAATGCCTGCTGGGTGCCGGGAACCGACCATGCCAGCATTGCTACCGAAGCCAAAGTGGTAGCCATGCTAAAGGAAAAGGGGATTAATAAAAAAGATATTAGCCGGGATGAATTTTTAAAATATGCATGGGAATGGAAAGAAAAATATGGGGGAATAATATTAGAACAACTCAAAAAATTGGGCTGTAGTTGCGATTGGGATCGTACCCGATTTACCATGGAACCAGTACTTTCGGAAGCTGTAGTTGATGTGTTCATTGATTTACATAATAAGGGTTTGATTTATCGTGGAAGCCGAATGGTAAACTGGGACCCGGCAGGAAAAACTGCCGTGAGTGATGAAGAGGTTATTTATAAGGAAGTAGATTCAAAACTTTATTATATAAAATATATGGTTCCCGATTCGGAAGATTTTATTATGGTGGCCACCACCCGACCGGAAACCCTGTTGGGTGATACAGCAGTTTGTGCCAATCCAAATGATGAACGGTATAAAAAATTCAAAGGCAAAACGGTAATAGTACCAATAGTGAACCGGGAAGTACCGGTAATTTTTGATGATTATGTGGATGCGGAATTTGGTACCGGTGTTTTAAAAATAACCCCTGCCCACGATATCAATGATTACAATTTAGGAATTAAACACCACGTTCCGGCTATTGATTGCTTTAATGAAGACGGAACAATGAGCGAGGCTGCAGGGTTTTACATTGGTTTAGATAGGTTTGCTGTGCGAAAATTAATAGCCAAAGATTTAGCCGAACTTGGTCTTTTGGAAAAGGAAGAACCTATAAAAAACAAAGTGGGCTACAGCGAAAGGACGGATGCCGTGATAGAACCCCGCATTTCAAAACAATGGTTTGTGGATATGAAAAAATTTATGGCTCGAAACCCTCAGGTATTGGAAAGTGTAATGAGCGATGAAATAAATTTTTATCCCCCAAAACTTAAAAACACCTACAACCATTGGATTTCTAATATTAAAGACTGGTGTATAAGCCGCCAACTTTGGTGGGGACAGCGCATACCGACCTGGTATGATGAACATGGCAATTCGGTAGTTGCTAAAACCCATGAAGAAGCCATTGAAGTTTATAAAAAACAATTTAATAATTTTACAATTGAACTCCTAACTCAAGACGAAGATGTACTCGATACCTGGTTCTCATCCTGGCTTTGGCCCATCTCCGTTTTTGATGGTTTTAAAGACCCTGAAAATGCTGATATAAATTATTATTACCCAACCAATGATTTGGTAACAGCACCCGAAATTATGTTTTTTTGGGTGGCACGAATGATTATGTCGGGCTATGAATACCGACACCAAAAGCCGTTTAGTAATGTTTATTATACAGGAATTGTAAGAGATAAATTGCGCCGCAAAATGTCGAAACAGCTTGGTAACAGCCCTGACCCGCTAATAATGATGAATGAATATGGTGCTGATGCGGTAAGGATGGGAAGTTTACTTTGTTCGCCAGCCGGAAACGATATTTTATTCGATATCAGTCAGGTGGAACAAGGTCGGAATTTTTGCAATAAAATATGGAATGCGTATCGTTTGGTAATGGGTTGGGAAACCACAGATGTTCCTTCAGAATATTATTCAAAATATATGGCTGTAACTCAGGAATGGATGGAATCCAGATTGAATAAAGCCATTAGAGAAATAAATGAAAATTTTGATAAATTCCGGTTATCAGATGCCTTAATGGCTACTTATAAATTAATTTGGGATGATTTCTGTTCGTGGTATCTGGAAATGATGAAACCACCGTATGGTGAACCTATTTTTGCTGATGCTTTGATTGAGGTAAAAAATATTTTTGAACTGATTCTTAGATTGCTTCACCCCTTTATGCCGTTTATTACCGAGGAAATAAGAAACGGATTATTAGTAAATTCAAATTCATTTATTAATAATACACCGTGGCCTAACCCTACCGAACAAGATGACACAGACTATGAGAGTGCCTTTGAACTGATAACGTTAATACGGAACAAACGCAATGAAAATGGAATTTCTCCAAAACTGGCCGCCAATGTTTTTATCTCAACACAAAATCAAACGATTTATAATTCGTTTGAAGGAATAATTGAAAAGCTTGCAAACGCCTCAACAATAAAATTTGGTAAAAGCAATACAGGATTGAAAGGGTTGGTTGGAAAAGATGAAATAACAATTGAATTTATTGGCTGGCAAATGAAACCGGCTGATAGCACTGAGCTTCAAAAGGAAATTGATTACCTCACAGGATTTCTAAAATCAGTAGAAGCCAAATTAAATAATGAAAAATTTATGGCTAATGCCCAAAAGGATTTAATTGAAAAAGAAATGCAAAAGAAAGCAGATGCTGAGAGTAAAATTGAAACGTTGCGGAAGCAAATAAATCCTTAAACATCGGAGGTTTTTGAAACCTCCGATGTTTAATAATCAATTTAAACGATAAAAATTAGCCTATTAGTCAATTCCCAATTTCTAATTTCTGATTTCTAACTTCTAATTCCTTAATTTCGCACCTTAATTTAAAAAATGGGAGTATTAACAATGGTAGGTCAGGTAATACTGGCTCTTGCAATATTAATTACGTTACACGAATTGGGTCATTTTTGGGCAGCCCGGTTTTTTGGAATACGTGTAGAAAAATTTTATCTTTTCTTTGATGCATGGGGTTTAAAACTTTTTAGCTTTAAAAAAGGTGATACCGAATATGGCATTGGCTGGCTTCCACTGGGTGGTTATGTAAAAATAGCGGGTATGGTTGATGAATCGTTGGATAAAGAGCAAATGAACACTCCAGCCCAGCCATGGGAATTTAGAAGTAAACCTGCCTGGCAACGATTGATTGTAATGCTTGGCGGTGTAACCGTTAACGCAATTTTAGGGATATTAATAATGGCGTGTTCCTTAGTGATGTACGGGGATGATTATCTTCCCAACAAAAATGTAAAATACGGAATTCATGCTTATTCTTTAGGAAAAAGAGTTGGTTTTATGAATGGTGATAAAATTATTAGTGTGGATGGTAAAAACGTTGAAAATTTTGAAGATGCTGTTAATCCTAATATTCTTCTAAAGGATTTTTCGAAGTATAAGGTAAATAGAAACGGGGAGATTGTAACTATTACCCTTCCCAAAAAATTTGCTGATAAGTTAACCAAGGAAGGCAGAGATAGCGGATTTATTGATGCCCGGACAAAGTTTAAAATTGGCGGAGTCAAAAACGGAACCCCAGCCTCGGCAGCCGGATTAAAAAAAGGAGATTATATCCTGTCAATTGATAATAAACCCATCGAATACTTTCAGGAATTGAAAAGTGCTATAAAAGTTAACACTACTCAAAAATTTAAGATATTAAGAGGAAAAGATACTCTTACCAAAAATTTGGCCATACAAGATGAGCCTATTATTGGTATTGAAGCTGACTCTTATGAACTAAAGAGTTTGGTAAAAAAGAAACATTTTACATTTTTTCAGGCCATTCCTGAGGGAGCCAAAAAATCTAAAGAGTTAATTGGACAGCAGATGGTAGCTTTTGGTAAAATGTTCAGAGGCGAAATGGATCCTCGTAAATCCTTGGCCGGCCCTATTCAAATTGGAAAACTTTTTGGTGATACCTGGAACTGGGAACGTTTTTGGGCTTTTACAGCTATGATTTCTATTGTTCTTGCCTTTATGAATTTATTACCAATTCCGGCTTTAGACGGCGGTCATGTATTATTCCTGCTCGTTGAAATGATTATTCGGCGACCGCTTCCCGAAAAGTTTATGTATGTGATGCAGGTTATCGGAATGGTTATTCTCTTTGCCCTGATGATTTTTATTTTTGGAAATGATATTTTCCAAACATGGTTCAGTAAGTGATGATTAACTACTTTGAATTTTATGGCTTACCTGTAAAATTTAATTTGAATGAACAGGAATTAAAGACAAAGTATTTTAATCTTCTTAAATCCAACCATCCTGATTTTTTTGTAAATGATTCTGAAAAATACAAGGAGTCATTGATTAATTCATCCTTAAATAACGAAGCTTATAAATATTTATCCGATTTTAATAACCGGGCTAATCATATTCTCTCCTTATCAGGTCAGGATTTGGATGACAAATTACCTTCAGGTTTTTTAATGGAAATGATGGAAATTAATGAAGCCCTGGATGATTTACAAACCGAACCTGATACCGCAAAATTAAAAAGTTTGGAAAATGAAATTTCAGGAATTAAGGGGAGTTTGGATGAAGAATTAAAAATGTTAACTGAACAGGCCGACCAACTGATTTCAGAACAACAAAAGCCTTTAAAATCAATAAAAGAAAACCTTTTAAAGCACAAATATATTTTGCGATTGCAGGAAACTTTGGCTAATATTGCAGGCTTTAATTAAAGGACGGTAATTCGTAAATCGTAATTCGTAAATCGTAAATTAATTAAAGGGATATTAAATTTTGATTGCCCGGGTGGCGGAATTGGTAGACGCGCTGGTCTCAAACACCTGTGAGGTTACACTCGTACCGGTTCGACTCCGGTCCCGGGCACTCTCTTTTAATAGTTCTATGTTCGGAGTTCTTAGTTCTATGTTGGCTTCGCATTAAAAATATAAAACAAAACTCTTTTAAAAAATAAACATTGACTGCGATTGAAAGAACTTAGAACCAAGAACTCAGAACTTTCTTCATTTCGTAACCATTTTTCCCCAAACCTTACTATTTTTGAAACCATAAATTATGAAGTATTTTTTTAACATAGCATTAATAATAATCACATCATCCAGTTTTGCCCAAAGAGAGCACCACGCCGATTTAGCCTACGGTTTCGGGAAAAATTCTTTTTCGTTTTCAGGTCATGTTGTTAAAAATTTCAAATTTTTAAAAAGTGAAAAATTGCATTTGGGAGTTGGAGCAAGAGCCGGTTTCTTTATGGGGAATGATCTTTCGTATCTAACAGCCCCAGCCAAACATACCAAAAGTGATGATGGAATTGATACCATTACAGTTTCGAAGCCTCTATTTATTAATATCAATCTTAGTTTAAATGCCTCCTATCATTTCACGCCTCAATGGTCTGTTGGGTGTAATATGGATTTTTTCGGATTTGCGTTTGGTAAAACAAGAGATGCTGATTATTATCCCGGCCCGGCTTCGCAAAATGAAACGGTACCCCGCAAAATGTTAACGAATGAGCAGGTTAGACCTAGTGGAAACAATTTTTTATTATCCGGTAATCGCAATAAGGGAACGTTGTTTTCTGAAATTTTTGTGCGCTATATTTATAAAGAGCGCTACAATTTGAAAGTAGGTTATAGTTTTATAATTACTGAATATTCTTCTAAAAACAGAATTGGTCATAATAACAATTATCGGTTCAGGAATACCTCCGGTCAGATGATGATTGGAATTGGGTATAGTTTTATATAGGTTTTCTTGAAATATTTGACAACTTTTTAAAAGTTATCCGGCAAATCTATTTCTATAAATCCCGCAGGCATACAAAGCAGCCGTTTCAGTCCTTAAACGGGATTCGCCAAGAGAAATTGCCTGATAGCCTAAATCCAATGCTATTTCAATTTCAGATTCCGAAAAATCTCCTTCAGGGCCAATTAAAACCCGACAACTTTTATTTAGAGGTTTTGAACCAAATTCTATTTTTTCCTCCTTACCACAATGGGCAATGTAGCTATTTTCATCCGGTGGAAATTGTTCCAAATAATTTTTAAAAGGCATGGGTAATGAAATTTCCGGCAACCAATATTGCTGGCTTTGTTTCAATGCTGCTATGGCTATTTTTTCAATACGTTCTAATCGTAAATTAGTTCGTTCACTGTGTTCACATTGCAAAAATGCGATGGAGCCAATTCCTAATTCTACCGTTTTTTCTACCAGCCATTCCATGCGGTCGGTATTTTTTGTTGGGGCTATGGCCAAATGAAAACCGGGTAGAAATTTGGCCGCTTCAAATTCTGTTTTGGTTTGAATCCTGACTTTTATTGGTTTGTTTTTACTCTCAATTTCAATAGGGCCTTCATACAAATTTCCTTTGCCATCAATTACTTTAATAATATCTCCCCGCGTTTTACGTAGAACTTTTATACAATGAATACTTTCATCTATTTTCAGAAAAAGATGATTGTCATAAATTTCGTTGCTGAAAAAGAGGTCCATTTTATGGGTTCTAAGTTCGGGGTTCTAAAGTTCTATGTTGTTGACACAAATTTAGCATTTTGCGGATAGTTAATATTGAAATTTGATTATTGAACATTATTATTATTTCATAAATTAATTAGGTTTAACAACAAACACATCCCCCTACCCCCTTCAAAGGGGGACAGCTGACGCACGAGTATTAAACATAAATTATTATCATTTTTTAAATAAAATTAAACTTCAATTATCCCCTTAAGTACCTCCTCCATCGCCATCCCTCTGCTTCCTTTTATAAAAATGGCAGTATCTTTCAAATCTAAGTCTTTTAATAGCACATTGATTTCTTTTGCTGTTTCAAATCCATCTTTTCCGTTTGCCAAAGCCTGCTTTTTAAAGTGATCACCAGCTACAAACAGGTGATTAAAATTTAAAGAACTGGCATAATCATAAATCAACTTATGTTCGATTTCGGCAGATTTGCCCATTTCAAACATATCTCCTAATACAGCTATTTTCTTTGAAAAATTAAACCGTGCAAAATTCTCCAAAGCCTTTTCCATACTGCTGGGATTGGCATTATAGGCATCCAAAAAAATCATGGTGCTGCCTTGGGTAATTATTTGCGACCGCTTGTTTTTAGGAACATACGTTTCAATTCCTTTTTTTATGGATTCTAAAGGTACACCAAAATAGTGTCCGATGGCCACAGCAGCCATAATATTTTCAAAATTATAGGAACCTGATAACTGAGAGGTTATGGAAATAGATTGAAACGAAAATTCAATGGTTGGAAAATCTTTAATTAATTGAAAGTAGTTTTCCATATTAGCATTCTTACTTGAATAATCAAATGACTTTGGTATTAACCTTGACATTCGCGTAAGCCAGATATCATCATTATTTACAAATACCAAACCTCCCGATTTTAATAAATGATAATACAATTCACTTTCGGCCTTGGCCACTCCTTCCAAACTTCCGAAACCTTCCAAATGTTCTTTACCAATATTGGTTATCAGCCCAAAATCGGGTTCGGCTATTTGGCATAATTCTTCAATATCACCAATTCGGTTGGCTCCCAATTCTATCACAGCCATTTCGGTTCCGGGTTTTATTCCTAAAATAGTTAGCGGCACTCCAATATGATTATTATAATTTCCGGGTGTGCTGTACGTTTTAAATTTTTGTGAAAGCACACTATGAACCAATTCCTTGGTGGTGGTTTTGCCATTGCTCCCTCCTATTCCTATAAATGGTATTTTTAATTGATGTCGGTGATAATTGGCTAAATTTTGAAGGGTTTTCAAAACATCCTCCACCAATATAGTTCCGGCTGTTTCAAATTCCGGATTATCTATCACCGCCCATTTGGCGCCTTTTTCCAAAGCCTGAGCTGCAAAGGTGTTTGCATCAAAGTTTTCACCTTTGAGGGCAAAAAACATACTGCCGGGTTCTATTTTGCGGGTATCGGAGCTTATGGTATAGTTGCTTTCGCAATAGAATTTGTAAATTTGTTGGATGGGTGGCATGGGTTGGGCAAACTTACAGAATTTATTGGCAACAGGTAAAATGAAGTTTAATATTAATTTTAATAAAAAATGGTATAAGTTTGTAACACTATGAAAAACTTATTTATAATTTTTATTTTATTTACCTTATTAGCTTCAACCTGTGAGGAGGAAGCTCCGGGCTATCAGATTGAACCTTCTATAAATATCCATTTTAAGTATGAACCCGGAGATTTTATAACGTATTCAGAAAGTATAAATAAGAAAAAGCATCGGGTAAAAGACGATGATTTTCCCGGTATAGATATGCATGCTAGTTCCACGAAGTTCTGGATAGAAAAAGGAATAAGGCATGATTCATTTACTGTAAACTATAGGTTAAAAACCTTCTATCAGGCAAATGAAAACTGGATTAATTTTGACACACTTTACGTGAGTGAAACTTCTTTTGAAGATGCAAAAATGGATGACGGGGGTAGCTATCATAACATTCCAAGGATATATTTTATTAACCGATGAAGAAGTTTTTAATAATAATTTTATTGCTGGAACCAGTGATTTTAATTGGGCAAAATAATAAAAAGGTATTCAATTTACAGCAGGAATTCTGGGTATCAACGGGTATTTTACCACTTAATATAGGAGGAGCATTATATGGGAAAGCACACTATAACCTAACGGAAACATTTGGATTTAATGCAGGCTTAAGTTATGGTCTTGCCTATCCGGGAAATAAGAACTATAAATTATCAGAAATTCGTACTCATGGAGGAACATTGTCATGTGGCATAGTTAAAAAAACAAGAAATATTAAACGCGGGAAAGAAAGAAAATTAACAGTTTTAACATCTCTTTCAGTAATTATTGGACATAACTGGGAACAGGCGAGATATTATTTTAAAGGGATAGATTATAAGGATTTTACTTCAGAAAGAATCTATAAACAAAGATATAGTTTTATATCTCCGCAGCTTTTGATAGGGGCTACCTATAAAATAAGAAACAGGACCCATTTAGAATTTGGCTCTTATGTTATAATAAGTGAACCAAAAGAATATCAGGGAACTCAATATTTTGAACTATACGGCAATAACGCATACGCCCTTACAGGTGATTTCGGTTTTTATTTTGGAATGGGTTACCAACTCTGGCTCAAATCAAAGAAGTAGTTAATAAAAAATTTTATTTATTTTCACGCCATGTTTAAAACCGGCATCTTCACACTGCTATTCATCCTTTTTTATTCTTCTTCTGCACAAATTTTTGACCCAATTAGTGCCCTATCAGCCTATCAAAGCGAAGATAATACCTTGTACTGGAAAAACCGAAAACCTTTTCCCGGCTACTGGCAGCAGGATGTTTCATATTACATAAAAGCAAAACTGAACGATACCACCGAAATAATAACCGGAAGCGAAATATTGGAATATGCCAACAATTCGCCCGATACCATTTCTAAATTATATTTCAGATTAACACAAAACGCATTTCAACCCGG
>CAYHCM010000022.1:0-8592 GCA_964355045.1 uncultured Chitinophaga sp.
ATTTATTTGGTGAAAGTTAAAAATGGAGGAATGGTTTGGAATCAAAAAGTTTTGGTTTCGTTTGGTGGAGACACCAACCGATAGATGATGAATTAAAAAGCCATCATGTGTTCGCTATTAATTTGCATCACATCGCCTTTTTGTTTTAAAACAACAATGCCATTTTCGGTTGCTAATTCTTCGGTTTGATGTTCAAAAGCTAATCCTGCAATACCCACATATAATTTGTAACCTGAATAATCGGGAAATAATATTCTGAAATTTTCTACTTTTTTTGAAATTAATTGTTCGATATGTTGTTTTCTAACTTTGTGTTTTACCTCAACCAGAGCAACACAATTCCCGTTTTCCATAAATATATCATATTCATCTTCTAACCGATGCTTTTTGGCTTTGATATTTTTGCTTATTTCATTGAACTTTATAGCGCCTAAAACTTTATTCTCTTCCAAGGCATTATAAAAAAATTCTTCCGCAGCATCGCCACTGCTATGGCCTATATCGCCTAATTGACGGCTCAGTTCTTTTATTATTTTTGCAGTTTCTTTTTGTAAAATTGATAGTTCTTCAATATTTTTTTCTATTCTGTCTAATCGTTCCATTCTATTATTTTCACACAAAGATAAATAGTTTTTACGAATGAAAAAACAACATCCATCCTTTGAGGCTTACCAAATTTCAAGCACTATTAGGTTTAATGTTAATTTGGTAGCGTTGGTTCTTTACGGGAGTTCTGATTCTTTAACCAAAGCCCTGACCGTAAATCCTAATCCCGATTCTGATTTCAGCTATACAACTACAGGCAATAAAGTGGATTTAAGAGCCACTGTGCAAGGAAATACCAAATACCAATGGAAGTTTGGAAACAATGACAGCACTACCACCACCGTTGGGTATTACACCTAAACATTAAAATCTTTCGGTCAATACACCATTTGTCTTAAAGTTACCAATCTGGCCGGTTCCATTTCCGAATCCTGTAAAACCATAACCCTCGGTATTTCTAAAATTTTAAAATCCGGTGGTTTTAAAATTTACCATAATCCTAATGATGGGAATTTTAGTATTGAAATTGAAAAGCCTGAGAAGGATGGTTCAATTGAGGTTTATGATATGGTGGGAAAATTGGTTAAAAGAGTGGAAGCATCTTCAAATAAGTCATCATCTCCTGTTGAAATAAAATTCTCCCTTTGTGAATTAAACTCCTTTGGGCTTGGGGCTTGTAATTTGGGTCCGCCTAAGGCGGATGGAATTTATTTCGTGAGGGTGAATAATGGTGGGGTGGTTTGGAATCAAAAGATTTTGGTATCCTTTGGTGAAGACATTAACTGATAAATCAAAAGAATTTCAATTTCTAAAAATTCGCTTTCAATCCTATATTAAAAGCCCGTGGCATTCCCGGCCTTAATCCTGAGGGTCTTCGTGCCACTACATACACTTCATTTGTTACATTGTTGGCACTTACAAAGAGGAATATGTTTTTATGCATCACATAGCTTGCGTTGGCATCAATTACAAAATAAGAATCTGTTTTTCCGGTTAGTGGTATTTCGCCATGACCGGGAGACGTTCGCATTTCGTCCATATATCGTCCGCTTAGGTTGATGCTGAGTTTTTTATTTTCTAATCCTGCGATAAACGTGAATTGGTTATTGGCCAAATAGGGAAATTGATCGCCGGCTGATACGGTTCCCCAATCTTCAAAGGTGCTTACAAATGAATTTTTAAAAACAGCATTGGTATAGGTATATACGAGTGAAAGGGGAAGGCTGAAATTACTCTGTTTGTTATATGCCAAAAGATCGTAGGTCATTTGAAATTCCAATCCTTTGGCCTGCACTGCTCCGCCATTAAAGAGGTCGCCGGTTCCTCCTCCTCCTGATGCCGCCAAATCGGCTCCTAACAAATTGCTGTAATCATTAAAAAAAATAACGGCCTGGCCTGATATGATGCTTTTGGTAAAGCGTGTTCCTAATTCGTAATTCACGCTTTTTTCAGGATCGGTTTTATCATTTGATCCCGGAGGCGAAAATCCTTTATGCACCCCTGCGAAAATGTTCAGAAACCGCGAATATTGATAATCGAACCCGATACCCGGTATAAAAACGTCCACCTGATTTTCGTTTTTTATTAAACTGGCTTCTGTTCTTTGCGGGTCATTTTTGCCATAATCTTTTTCCAAAAGTGTAATATTTTCATATCGTAAACCCGGAATGACCGTAAATTTAGCGTACTTGATTTTGTATTGAATGTAGGAAGCAAAAGCTTTGGCCGATTTAATACGGTTGCTTTCACTTCCGGGTGTTCCGCTTTTGGTTAATTGCATCACTCCATTTTTCATGGCATATTCATCCTCCCATTGAAACCGGTCAACATAATCGGTGTGATATCTAAATCCTAAGTTAACATCATGAGATATTTGTTTTGTTTTAAAATTATATCCAACCACCGTTTGAATTCCTTGCGCAGCATACGACCTGTTATTGGCTCTTACAAAAAGGGCATTGCTATGTTTGCTGGTTGAGCCTGTAAGTATATCATAGGCATCGTGGTAGTTGGTTGGATTTTGAAGTAAATCAGCAATGCTGGTTTTTAACCCTGTGCTGTCTTTTACCTTGTCAAGCTTATACCAATTTCGCTTAAAATCGGAGCGATATGCGGTGGTGATAATGCTAAAATTTTTAGAAAGTTTAATGACATGGGTTAACGAAAATTGAGATTGGTCGGTTTTTATCACATCTTTTTGCGATGCAAAATATCGGCGATAGGGATTAATTTTAAAATCGGCTTCTGTTAATCCAAGGTAGGTTTCATTGGAAGTTTCTATGGTTTCCCCAATTTTAAATGACAGGGATTGATAAATTTTAGCCGTAGGATTTGTATTAACTCTGAATTTTACGAGATAATCTTTTTTATCAAAACCTGTATTTCCTCCCTCGTCCAATTGCTTAAATCCATCAGAACCATATTGAAACGTTTCAAAAACATAACCAAAGTTTTTATGAGAATTACCGACAAACGCATGAAGATTTCGGCCTCCAAAACTACCTCCTAAAAGATTAAATCTACCTGAAAACTGAGAAGGAATTTGGGTAGAGATAAGATTGATAGCACCCCCCGTTGTAAAAGGGCCATATTTAATTTGGCTGCTGCCTTTTAATATTTCAATACCCTGCATGCGGCCAATGGTAGGAAAATAATAGGCAGCCGGGTCGGCATAAGGAGCGGGAGCCATAAGTACCCCGTCTTCCATAATAGTAATTTTTGAACTTCGTTCTACACCGGTTCCTCTTAAACCAATATTTGGCCGCAGCCCAAAACCATCTTCTTCTTGCATATTAATTCCTGGCACTGCTCTTAAAGTGCGGTTGATGTCGGTATAACTGAATTTTTGAATTTCTTTTGAAGATATGTAATGCACTGAACCGGGAATGTCTTTTAGCCCCAGACTGCCATTGGTCATAATTAAAACTTCTTTTAATTTTAATATAGATTCTGTCATACTAAAATCTGCTCTGATTGTTTCATTGGCGATAATGCTTATTTCATTTTTAATTGTGAGAAAACCAGTGTTTGAAATAACCATAGTGTAGTTTCCGACAGGAACATTTTTAATGGTGTAATTTCCGTTTCCATTGGTAACAGCACCATAATTGGTTTTTTCGAGATAAATATTAACCCCCGGCAAGGCGGTTAAACTATCTGTATTTGTAATTGTTCCGATAAGCGTTCCGTTTTGCGCTTGTGCTGAAATTAATGCGAAAAACGATAGGAGAGTTAGATAAATATTTTTCATGTGTTAATAAAGTGGGCTTTATGATTGGTTATAATTTACCGCACAAAAATCGTATTTAGAATGATTCTAAACAATACATTTGTCACCTATTTCTAAAATCATATTTTTCAATTGAAACTCGACGAATAAGATGATTAATAATCAGAATGTTGAGAATATCGACATGACGAGAATCATGTTTTTTAGGGCAATTTTTAGCAGGTTTTGTTTACTAAGGATAGTATAGAAATTTTATACTAATGCACCAATAATACCCTTCAATTTAACCGATTCATTTTTCCAGGTTAGCACCTTTGAAGCCTTTACCACGTTGACTTTTAAAGTTTCATATTGATTGTTGTTTTCCAATAATTGCCTGACAAATTTTACTATTTCAACAGAAGATAAATCTACACATATCCCAAAACCCAATTCATCATTCAACTTTTTGTATTCCGGAAAATCAGGAATCAATTGAGGAATACCTGCTTGTATATAATCAAAGGTTTTATTGCTAAGGGAATAGTAATAACTGAGGCTTCGTTTTTCTAATAAATTATAACCGAGCCAGGCATTGTTGGTGATTTTCTCTAATTCTTCAGGTAATAATTTCCCTAAAAACTCTATTTTGCTATTTGATTTAGCTTGTTGTTTTAATTTTTCGGTTAAGTCACCATCTCCGGCAATTTTAATTTTTATATTTAAACTATTTGCTGCTTCAATCAATTGCTCTAAACCCCTGCCTTCATTTAATGCTCCCTGATAAAGGATGAATTTTTCAGTAACCGTTTTATTTAATATTGGCTTTGCCCGTGAAATATTCCGAATAACTTCAAAGGGTTTATTATACTTTGAAAAATAATAATCAGCCACACTTGCTGAAACCGTAATTCTACAATCAGCCTTATTTATGATTACCTTTTCTATCCATTTCCAAATGCGTTTTATTATTCCTCTCTGTTGTAATTCGGGTACTTCCGAAAACAATTCATGGGCATCAAATATCAATTTCAGATTGGTAAGTTTTTTCGCCAAAAATCCTGCCAATGCTGTATCTGCATCTACCGAATAAACGATATCAGATTTATTAAATAATAAATAAAAAAAGAGTCTGCAATTTAATTCAACATAAAATAAGGACCCTTTTATAAAGATTAATTTCAAGCGGGTTTGTTTGTATTTTTTTTGGGTTACAGGTAATGAATCAGGTAAAATCCTCCCAACTATTTCCACCTCAAAACCCATATCAACCAAAGAAGTGCAAATTCTTTCCATACGCTGATCGGTAACAATATCGTTTGAAACGGTGACAGTTATTTTTTTGCTGTTTCGTGCCATATAAAATTTCCTTCTTTATTTTTTTTCAATTGGCCAGTATCCATCAAAAACCTCAGGGCTTCAATATTCTTCGGATTATTTCCTACCTGTTCCAATATGGTTTCAAAGGAACAGTAGTTTTGAGAAAAATATTTTTTTAAAATGTCTTTTACAGTTTCATACGTTTTTCCCATATTTTTTTTCTTTGCCCTGCACAAATCGCATTTGCCACATAAGCGCGCTTCAGTTTCACCAAAATACATAGCGATGTTTTGTTCGCGGCAATCAGATTTCGTAGCATATTTAATCACAGCCTTCAATCTTTCAGTAGCCGCCTGTTTCAAAAATTTCCACCGTTCCGAATTATAGGGAATAATTTCGGGACGAGGCATTAAAAATGTAATGGCCGGCATTTCATTTTGTGGTAAATAATCAAAAAACTCCATTTTGGTAAGACGCAGCAAACCTTCCTTTATTTTATCCAAAGGAATTTTTAAATTTTTAGCTATTTCAAATTCAGAAATTTGAATGTAATTATCAAAAATGCCGCCGTACATTCTCAGGATTGTTTTAATAAATAATTCAAAGGTTGGGTTGCTTAAATAAAATTTATACAAATCCATATTATCGGCCAATATTCTTAATCGTGAAGGATTGGCGTAGGCTTCTGACAGTTTAATAATTCCATCCTTTTGCATCATACCCAAAGCAGTTTGAATTTCGGGTAATTGAGAATTATATTTTTTGGCAAGCTCCATTATATCCAATTCAAATGTTTCGTCAAAGCCTGTATTATACGGCAATTGAAGCTGGTTGCACAAGGCATTGAAATAATTTTGAACCGTTTTTTTATCCAGATATTTGGAGTTTAATAATTTTTCGGCTCCAAGAATATCCGGTTTGCAAAATAATAAAACACACCAACTTTCCTGATTATCTCTCCCTGCTCTTCCTGCCTCCTGATAATATGCTTCCAAACTTTCGGGCAAATCATAATGCACTACAAACCGTACATTGCTTTTGTCAATCCCCATACCAAAGGCATTGGTGCAAACCATCACCCGTGTAAATCCTTTCTGCCACGATTGCTGTTTTTGGTTCCGTTCATCCATAGCCAAACCTGCATGATAAAAATCGGAAACAACCCCATTTTTATTTAATAAGGCGGATAAAGTTACTGTAGTTTTTCGGTTTCTGGTATAAACCAAACCCGTTCCGCTAAGTTTTGTGGCAATATTTATTAACCGTTCATTTTTATTTTCATCATCCAATACCACATAATTCAGGTTTGGCCTTATTGTCGTTTGTTTAAAGGTTGTTGATTTGCCGGTAAATAAAAGATAGTTTTTAATATCTTTCTCTACCTGCGGAGTAGCCGAAGCAGTAAGGGCAATACAGGGAACATCCTCGAAAATTTCCCTTAATTCAGATATTAATAAATATTCAGGCCTGAAATCGTAACCCCATTGTGATATACAATGCGCTTCATCCACAGCCAAAAGTTTTATTGGAGTTTCAGCAATCACTTCCTTAAATCGTTCGGTTTTAATTCGTTCGGGCGACACATACACAAATTTGTACTTGCCATTTTTAATGTTGCTGTATTCAATTTCGGCCTCGCGCCGGGTAATTCCTGAATGAAAGGCAATGGCCGAAATATCCCTTTTTTTAAGATTTTCAACCTGATCATTCATTAAAGCAATCAAAGGAGAAATAACCAGGGTAATCCCTTCAAAATAAAGCCCCGGAATTTGAAAACATATTGATTTCCCGCCACCGGTGGGCAATATGGCCAGAGTATCCTGTTTAGAAATTACAGCATTAATCATGTCTTCCTGCATAGGTCTGAACGACTTATGTTCCCAGTATTTTTGAAGAATTTCTATAGGATTCAATTTAAAAAAAAATAGAATCCTGCAATTTAGAAATATTGAATATCAATATGTGAAATAATTTTAATTTTGATTTTTTAAAATCGAATACTTATGCATCGAAAATTATCAATTGTTTTACTATTTATTTTTACCCAATTCACCTACTCATTTGCACAAAAACCAGGCTCGTTAAATGCGGTAGATTTGGATGGAACGGATGATTATGTATTAGTTCCTGATATTTCAGCCATTAATCCTACGGCTACCATTACAGTAGAGGCCTGGATTAAAGCCGATGCTTATGCAACCACTAATTATGGAAATAGCATTTTTTGCAAGCATGGATGGGCCAGTGGCAATAAGGGGTATGTTTTAAGATGTGGTGATAATGGGAAAGCAAATTTTAATATTTCAAATGCATCAGGAACATGGGTTGAGGCTTTTTCAGCTTCAATAATGAAAACAGGAGTTTGGTATCATGTGGCAGGTGTTTTTACAGGAGATTCGGTAAATGTGTATATCAACGGAAAATTAGAAGCTACCACCTTATATACAGGCGTTATGTTCCCTTCGACCGGCTTGGCAGCTAAGATTGGAGATTTGGCCTATACTCCGGGAGGGGCAAGATTATTTAATGGTCAAATAGATGAAGTAAGGGTTTGGAACACTGCTTTAAGCAAGGCAACTTTACGAAATTGGATGTGTAGAAAAGTAACCTCAAAACATCCTAATTACGGCAATCTTGGAGTATATTATAAATTGGATGAAGGCAAAGGGGTAGATGCATTTGATAAATCACCAAATGCCAATACAGGCACGTTAACCAACGGGCCGGTTTGGGTAAATTCAGGGGCAGCCTTAGGCGACAGCAGTGTACATACTTACGGTGGGGCATCCATGGTAATGCAAACCAAATTAGGAGATGTATTTACAGTTAAAAATATTGGCGGTTCACCCCCAATGGTACACACGTATTTAACCTATGATACCTCATTGCAAGCCATAAAATTAAATACCTTAGGGGCTTTGGATTCAACACATTTTTTTGGCGTGTTTTATGAAGATAATTCATCGGTTAAATTTGATATAAATTATAATTTCCGAAATCTTAATTCAGTAAAAGGAGTAAAAAAATGCGGTGTAAATATGTTTGTAAAAGCCTTGGGTAATGCCGGAACTTGGGACTATGCACCTTTGAAAATATTTGATACCGGCGATAGTTTGCTGATAAAAAATCAAGTAAAAAATGAATTTGCAATGGCACTTTATCAAACCGATAGTTTGAAATTATTGACGGTACCCGGGGGGAAAAATTGGTTTTGCGGTGGCGATAGCTTAATGCTTTTAGCAATGGCAAATGATTCATTTAATTATGCTTGGTATAAAAACGGAAATATTATTAGCGGGAAAACAAAGAAATCACTATGGGTAAATTCGGTTGGAAATTATAAAGTTAAACTGACCCGAAGAGGAACTTCATGCAGTTTTACAAGTGCCTCTATGGCTATTAGCAGTAAAAGTACCGCAGTAATCTGGAACTTTAATTTAACTACATGTGAAAACAGCGACAGTGTATTGCTTACAGCAGGCACGCCGTCAGGAGGTTATTTTAGCGGCAAATGGGTT
>CAYHCM010000022.1:8692-21075 GCA_964355045.1 uncultured Chitinophaga sp.
TTTTAATATTTTAATAAATAAACCCGACAGCATTTCGGTAGTTATAAAAGATAAGGCTTGTCAATACGATGGTTCTTTTTTGGTACATACCTATCCCTCAGGTGGAATTCTTAAAGGCAGTGCTGTGGTTGGTCAATCGTTTTATCCTCTTTTTGCCAATAAAGGAGTTCAATGGGTTTTTTATACCATTACCGATTCGCATCAATGCCTTGTAATAGATTCAGCTAAAATTTATGTTTCTGAAGCACCTGTAGCTAAATTCTTGCCATTTTCAAGTATGTGTGATAATGATAAAGATTTTATCTTAAAAGGTGGACAACCGGCAGATAGCGGAAAATATTATGTGGAAGGTAAATTGGATGATATATTCAGTCCGGCAACAAGGGGCAAAGGGGTATATAAAATAGAATACAAAGTGGTTAATTATTTTGGATGCCGCGATTCGGCCATTGCTGTGCTTAGGGTAAATGCTTCTCCTTTAAAACCAATGATAAGTATTTTAAAAAACACTCTTACCTCAAGTGCTGTAAAAGGAAATCAATGGTTGGATAAAAACGGAGTAATTGCCGGGGCCATTCAACAAAATTATAATCCACCTGCGGATGGCTATTATTTTGTAAAAGTTACCAACGATTCCAATTGCAGCCGAACATCTGATTCGGTTCAATTTATGAAAGTGGGAGTAAGGCAACCTAATAAATCCAATATTTTTATTTACCCAAATCCTTCAGATAAAGGTATGTTTTATTTAGAAGGGCTTCAGAACAATTCGGAAATTAAGGTTGTGGATCCTGTTGGAAGAGAATTATTTTTATACAAAAATCAAAACTCAAAAGCCTTTATAGATTTGAGTAATATTGGAAAAGGAACCTATTTTATAAATGTTAAAATTGATGGTCAGTTGTTTAATTACAGGGTGGTGATAATATTAAGATAAGCTTTGCTTTATTTTACCTACTATACAAATTCCTTTTTTTTAACAAATAAAGATTTTAGTTTGCATTTGATGTAATTTTGTTGGTATGGAAGCATTAATAAAAATTTCTACAGAAGAATTTAATCAGGAATTATTTAATCAATTAGAGAAATTAGTTAAAAGATATAAGAATGGAAAAATGACAATTTCACTTAAAGATAATGCCATTGCAGATTTTGACAATGAATCAAATGAACAATATGAAGCAAGGTTGCTAAATTCAATAGCGGAATTGGATGAAGGTAAGGGTGTCACTTTCACTATGGAAAGTTTAGAAGCGTATATTAAAAATTTGGCCAATGAATGAAAAGTGTTGTTTTTTCATCTGATGCGATCATAGGAATACAAAAATTCAGATATGGGAATCAGAACCTTGTTTTTAAAATATTTGAGCTTTTGGAAGATATTCAAAAAAATCCATTTACTGGCAAAGGAAAACCCGAACTACTTAAAGGAAATTTAAAAGGTAATGGGTCTCGCCGGATTAATGATGAACATCGTTTGATATATAGAATTAAAGAATACAGTATTGAGGTTGTTTCATGTTATGGACATTATGATTAGAAATTATCTTTCAGTAATTATTTCTTTATCCAACAAAACCTTAAACTCCTTCATAAATTTAATACCTCTCGGAACATAATACCGGCTATGAGTTCTTGGCGGGCCCAATTTAGGATAGGGTTTTCCGGTGTTGTGCAAATGAAAGGCGTCTTTATATTTTTTTTTATCAAGGTATTTCCCGTAAGCCTCTTTAATCCATTTGCATCCGTGGTAAACCGCTTTTTTGCCTCGCATTTCTTTGAGTTTAATATCGAGATAGACACATTGATATCCCATTAATTGAAAAGGTCCCCATGAGGAAGCCAGATTTTTTATAGCTTCATCGCTGCTGCCATTAACATCCGCTGAATTTATCCCTTCAAAATTGGGTGCTTCACCATCTCTTACTTCCTGTAGTTTTACAAAAATGTGAGGCTCAAAACGGCTTGGTACTTCTTTCATTCCGCTGCTTTCAAGGGCTATCAGAGCCAACAAATAATTAGCTGGAAGATTTAATTCAGTACTTACTTTTTTAACATCCTCATTATAATTGAGCCAGGTTCTTTCTACCGCCGTTAAATTTGCTTCTGAATGGTTATAAATATAACGGTTATAAAATTTTTGGGCAATAAAAGTTAATACACCGAGTATTGTCAATGCTATAAACCATCTGAAAATTCTATATTTTTTACGACGAACCAATTTTATTCGAGCATTCGCCTTAAAATTTTGCCCACGTTGGTTTTAGGAAGCTCATTCCTGAACACAATATGTTTAGGGATTTTATAATGAGTAAGTCTCTCCTTACAAAATTCACGTATTGAATCTTCAGTTAGTTTTGAATCCTTTTTTACAATAAATGCTTTTATGGCTTCCGTTGTTTTTTCATCCGAAACGCCTCTTACCCCAACTTCCATTACACCCGGATGTTCTGAAATTACCTTTTCAATTTCATTTGGGAAAACATTGAATCCTGAAACAATAATCATTTCTTTTTTTCGATCAATAATTCGGGTAAAACCATCTTGTTCCATAATGCCAATATCCCCTGTTAAAAAGAAACCGTCACTATTAAATACCTTGGCCGTTTCATCGGGTCGTTCCCAATAGCCGGGCATTACCTGAGGGCCTTTAATTCCTATTTCTCCCGACTCACCTAATGGCACTTCTTTTCCGTCATCATCAAATATTTTAATAATAGTAGAAGGAAGAGGTAGGCCAATAGTGCCGATACGATGTGTGCCATCAATAGGATTTACACTTGCTCCCGGTGATGTTTCCGACAACCCATAGGCTTCTACTATAGGTTTGCCGGTGGCTTCCTGCCAGCGTCGGGCTACCACATCCTGCAAGGCCATTCCACCTGCAAGGCCTAATTTCAGTCCGCTAAAATCAATGGTTTTAAAATCGGGCTGATTTAATAAACCGTTGTATAAAGTATTAACGCCTGTAAAAAAGGAAAACTTTTCTTTTTTTAATTCCTTAATAAAACCTTTCATATCGCGGGGGTTGGTAATCAGTTTGTTTTTTGCCCCCAAATGAATACTCAAAATACAATTGGCAGTCAACGAAAAAATATGATACATGGGCAATGCAGTAATAAACACTTCTTTGCCTAAGGTAAATAATGAACCCACCCAGGCATCTACCTGAGCCATGTTGGCGCAAATATTTCCATGGGTAAGAGTTACCCCTTTAGGCACTCCGGTTGTTCCGCCTGTGTACTGCAAAAAAGCAACATCTTTGAGCGAATATGTCTTTACCGAAGGTTTATTTTTAGAATTAATGGTCTTTTTAAACGAAATAGCTTTTGGAAGCGAATAATTTGGAACCATATGTTTAATATTTCGCACTACATAATTGGTAATGGCTCCTTTTATCATACCAAGCATATCGCCAATAGAGGCTACAATTACAGTTTCTATCGGAGTTTGGCCTATAATTTTTTCAAGATTGGAGGCAAAATTTTCAAGTATAAGTATTGCCTTTACGTCAAGGTCGGTAAATTGATGTTTCATTTCCTCGGCAGTAAACAGAGGATTTGTATTTACTACAATAAAACCTGCTTTTAAAACACCAAATACCGCTATTGGAAACTGAAGTAGATTTGGCATTTGAATGGCAACGCGATCACCCGGTTTTAGTGATGTATTGTTCTGTAGCCACCAGCCAAATGCATCGGAGTATTCATCCAATTGATTAAACGAAATGATTTTACCCATATTTTCAAATGCGGGCAAATCACCATAACTTTTAACTGCCTTATTTAAAATGTCAATTAATGATGAATATTTATTTTCATCAATGGTGTGAGGTACAAAACTCGGGTAGCTTTTTAGCCAGGGATATTCTTCTTGCATAATTTTTAGTTTTAAGTAATGTTAAATTGTTTCAGTGTTAAATTGTTTTAAAGTTAAATTGTTGTATTTTTAATTCTTAATTTCCAAATCCTCAAATTTTCATCCCGATAATTATCGGGACAAATCTCCAAATCTATCCTTTTTTGCTATCCACAAAATACATATCAATATGTCCTTTGTTTTTGGCTTCTATCTTTCCCCGATGTGTAAAATTATATTTTGTCTTTACCATATTATAGGTACTCGAGGTAATATTTATTTTTCCGGGTTCACTGCTTTGCTCCATACGGGCAGCGGTGTTTACAGTATCGCCCCATATATCATAAGCAAATTTTTTGCGACCTACCACACCGGCCACTAGCGGTCCGCTATGAACGCCTATGCGTATTCTAAAAAATGGTTTTCCTTCCGCATCCCTTTTTTCATACATATCGTTCATGAAATCTATTATTTCAAAAGCCGCATCTATAATATTCGCAGGGTTATGTATGGTGCCCTTAGGGATACTATGAGCTATACCATCGGCACATAAATAAGCGTCGCCAATGGTTTTAATTTTTTCGATACCGTGTTTTTCAATTATATTATCGAAGGCACAAAAACACATATCTATTTCGTCAACCAAATCTTTTGGGGAAAGTTTTTCACTGATTTTTGTAAAATCTTTAAAGTCGGTAAACAGCACGCTTACCATTTCATAATCACGAGCAATGGCTTTGCCATTCTGTTTAAGTTCATTGGCAGTCTCAAGCGGCAAAATATTTAAAAGTAATTCGTCAGAGCGCTTTTTTTCAGCTATTATTATTTCGTTTTTATCAAACAGTTCTTTGGCAGTTTTTTGTTTAGTTTTAAATAATTTAAATAATACAATTGCGAGTATAAAAAATGCACCAAGCATTGAAAGAAGAAAATATTTCTGCATTTTTTGGCGATATACCTCAAGTTCTTTAATTATTTTATCTTTTTCTAATAGTTTGTTTTTATTTGTTAATTGTTCTGTTTCTTCAGCCATTTGAATTAGCTGGGTTGCAGCTTCATCCAATGCCATTTCTTTTTTAATCAGTTCAAGTTGTTTTTTTTCAATAAGTTCTTTGTTTGTTAAATTATCTTTTGCTAATTCATCTATTTCCTTTTTTATTTTTTTTGTTTCTTTTTGTTGCCATTCAATCTGTTCTTCTTGTTTTTTTAATTCTCCTCCCCGATCTATAGCAGCAGCCTTCCTTTTGTATTTTATGCGTTTTATTGGATAATCCAGAGTTTTGTAAATAAAGGTAAGTTGCTCGTAGCTTCTGGCCATGCCTATCTTATAATCAAGTTTCTCGGAAATTGAAGCCGCTTGCAGTGCCAGTTTTTCTGCTATTTTGCAATTATTAGTAGTTGGTTCAGGCTTTAACAATTTGTCAACCTGATTATTCAATAAGTTTACTTTTTCTTTGGTTTCGGCCATTGTTTTTATGTTAGTCTCAAAATCATCTCCAGATATATTCCCGGCAAATAAACCAAGAGTAGCAAAAGCAAAAATCGAGAATATCAGAAATTTCATTTAGTGTTTGGAAACTTTTCCCAAAGCAAGCCATTTTAAATTAAAAACCAAAATTAATAATTAAAAATTAGCTAAAATTGTCCCGAAATTAATCGGGATGAAATTTTTAACACTAATAATTGTAGGGATAATTGCTTGCAATAGCCCTAAAGTTGACAATGAAGCGGATTATACCGTGGATGAAATTGATACCACCAAAGCCCTTCAAAATGAATTGCCGAGCATAAAAAAGAACGGTAAAAAATCTATTTCACAAAATGAAAAAATATTAAATGAAGCTGTAGTTATATCGAGCGATTTTTATAATAACCTGAAAGTACAAAATTATGCTGCGGCTAATAAAGATATGCATCCTGACGGGTTAAGTGTTACGCCGGTAAATGAATGGATAAATATTTATAAAAAGGCACAAAACAAAACAGGCCCGCTTGGATATGTAAAAATGATAGACCATGGGGTAAAATGCAAACTTAAAGGAGGAAACGGAATGGGAGATTATGCCGAACTTGTTTTTGAAGCACAGTACAGAGATGGCAACCTGCGTGAAAAACTGATTTTTTTCAGAAAAGACAGTACCGATGCTGTAAAAATTTTAGGATATGAATATAATCAGATTGCGGATAGGGTGGTGTTGACAGAGGAGCTACGTGAGAAATAGAAAGTTAAATTCATAATTTCTGATACTCAAATTTCGGATATCCTTTTACCCCCTGATCATTATAAAAATCAAGAAAATGAAGTTTGTAATAAAACCCATCAGCTACTTTTAAAATATAGTTCATTTTAGGATTTACGCTATAAGCGTTGGTATTAAAGTTAAAGGTTTTCCACTCATACCCAATTCCATCACGAATATTTAAAAAATTATATCCGGCCAAATTATTGTTTGTAATTTCAGAATATGGTGTTTTAAAATCCAAAGCTAACTCTATCCGTTCATGATTAACCAAAACCCCTGTTAACAGATAATTTTGAGAAATTTTAAAATCGGATGAATACACCAATTTAACATATTGAGTAAACCATAAATCCCAGGTATTTTTGGGTGGTTCAATGTCGGCTGGTTTATCATTAATAAATGAAAAATAGCTGAAAATGTAGTCAGTGTTTTTATTGATAACCCTTGTTTCTGGTGTAATTTCATCCAACTTACACCACGAAATTTTGAGGTTTTTATCAGGTAAAAGTTCCGGCATTATTTTTATAAAACCCAAAGGCATTCCTATATCGTCAATTCCTAAATTAAGGATAAAAATTTCGGAAGGATTGAGCCACCATTTGCCTAATGCAAGACTGTCCAAATTCAGATTTGGTTGACCCCACAAAAATTCAAGACCACTGGTATCTTTTACCTCTGTAAAATCAGTTTTTCCGGTGGCTGCAGCATATACCCCCCGCCCGTTATTTAATAAAATAATATGTTGATCGGGTTTGCAATCAAAGGCTATATCCCAATCGAGGCGGTTAATGGTTTTAATTATTTGGTTGGTGGCCAAATTAAAAAATACATGTTCTTTATACGTATTTCCCATTCCGATTGTTTGGGAAATTACACTTCCTCTATCATAAGGTTTAATTGGCTTTTCAGGCCGTTCGCACCCATAAATAAAGATTAGAGCAAATAATATGTAACCAAGTTTTTGCATTATTTTTTTATAAAGTTATAATCTAATTTTAAAAAATAAAATCGTCCCATACCCAATTGCAAAGCATTTCCAGTTCCACTATGAACTCCGCCACTATTATTGTTTGCAGTTAACGAAGTAACATTTAATATATTTTTTACTCCTAAACCAATCACCCATTTTTCTTTTGCTAAAGGTTTTGTCAGTGTAAAATCGGCCCAGGTATATCCGGCTATAGTTGTCTTAAGTAAATTTCCCAATTCGTCTTTTACAAAATTAATGGCTTTGCTATTTATCTTAATAAAAAGTGAAGCACTTATTCCTGATTTTTTATGGGTGTAGCTTGTATTATTTGTAATTTCATACGAATTGAAGGTATTTGAAAATCCTGTTGCAGATGATGAGACGAGATTATTTGAAAATCCTATATTTCCTGCAATTGATTTTATTTTATAACCTAAGGAAACATTGGAAGTAATCGCCTTAAAATGGTCTAAATTATCATAAGTGTATGCTGCACCTTTAATATTGGCCAATACAATCCGGTCGTTTATGGTGTTATAAAAAAGGGCTATTTCCGGCTGAAGCCAGTTGGTTTTTTTAATAATTTTTTTAACGAGTGATATCTGAAAATTGTGCGATTGTTCGGGTTTTAGATTTGGGTTTCCTGTTATATTATGGTTTACATCAACAAAAAATAAATATAATTCTTTAAGGTCAGGCGCCCTGAATCCTCTGGCATAGGAACCACGCAAAGCGAGATTTTTGGAATTAGCCCATTTAATATTTATACTGGGTAAGGGAATGGTTTTGTAAGATGTATTATGTGAATAACGAACTCCGGGTTTTAGTTGCCATCTTTTCCAAGGATTTATTTCAATACTTAGAAATGAGGCATAATCACTAATTGTAATTTCATTGTTCTTTAATTTTTTTCCGTTGCCGGTTTCGCTGTTAATATCATAGCCTATTTGATAGTTAAGTTTTGCATTCATCAGCGATTTGGTATAAGTACCCCGCAAAACAAGGGCTGTAAATATAGAGGTATCCTGTTCGTTGGCTTCAGGAACCAATTGTTTATCGAGTGTAATCCTGTTAAAAAGATATCTGTTTTTGGTTCGGTTATAAATATTATAAGCTACAATAATATTTAAATAACGGTTATGAGGAAGTTTGGATGTGGCCGTTATCGAATTATCAAATCGGCGGGTGTAGTAATATTCATCAAAGGCTGTCTCCAGATATGGCTCACGAGGAATTCCTTTATTGCTAAGCTTTTCATTGAAAAATTCTGATTTAATATTTAAATCGAATAATCCTATTTTTCGTAGATATTGAACCCTGCCAAAATATTGTTCTTTGGGTTTCCATTCCTGAAAACGAATATAATTTTTAGCCGACCACCCATCAAAATAATTGCGGCCTGCCGAAATATGATAAACGCCATTACTTTTTCTAAGCCCTATATTAATGGTATTATTAAACCTGCCAATTGTTTCATTATAAGTTACAGCATTAATTGTAAGTTTATTTAACTGCTTCTTTTTGGTAATAATATTGATGGCACCTGCTAAGGCATTGGTTCCATAAGCTACAGACAGCGGACCTTCAATTATTTCTATGCGTTCAATATCGTTCAGGTTTATTTGGCTTAGGTCAATGTTTCCGTTTTGCCTTCCGATAATAGGAATCCCGTCAATCAATATCTTAACATTTTGCCCCGAAATACCCATCAATGTCATGTTACTTCCCAATAAATTGTCCTGAGCAAGTTTTACATTTAGTTGATTGGTCAGTAAATCATTCAGGTTATTGGCAGCCATGCTTCTTATTTTCTTTTCATCAATAACTATCACTTTGTTTATTGATTTTTCAGGACTTGTGGCGGAGTATTGGTCGGTAACAACAGCTTCCGCCAAATATTTCATGTCGGGTTTTAATTTTATAATATAATTTCCATCCCTGCGAATGGTGTCTTTTTTTATTTCAAAACCCAAATAGGTAAAAAGAATAGCTACTGCGCTACCTTGAGAATAGATTATTATTTCGCCTTGTGAATTGGTTTGTGATTGTAAAGATTGACTTGTTTTTAATAAAGTCCATTTTACTGGTGCAAATACCAAAGGGGTAGAATCATTTTCATTCAGGAGGCTTATTTTTATTTGAGCCTGTGATAAAAAGCTAAATAAAAAAAAGGCTAATGCCCAGACTATTTTTGAACATTGATTAACCTGATTTTTATGATTAGTTATGATTTTTGTTAATTTCATTAATAATATTTCATCCTTAATCCTTAGAATAAAAATTGTCTGCCAAAGTCAGTTGGCAAGTACTCTGAAAATTATATTTTACTAAATTTTAATACTTGAAATCCAAATTGGGTTTGCAAGTTAATAAAATATATTCCCGGAGCAAGAGCAGAAATCTCAATTTTATTTTCAGATCCGGTTAAAACCTCCTGGCCTGAAATAGTTGAAATGGTATAACTTATTAGCGAATTTTCAGGAGTTAATTTAATGTTTAAAATACCATTGGCAGGATTTGGAAATATTGTACCTGACGAAATTTTAGGAAATTTAGTGGAGGCTGTTACAGTTTGTTTATTAAAATAATAAGTGCCGTTTCCACCTCCCTTATAGCCTGTGAAAACAATTTTCCAGGTGGTTGAAGGGGTAGTTACAAAATACACAAGTCTGTCTGTTATTACATATTTATTAAGTGCTTGGTTATACGATTTCCAATCATAGCCTATTTCACTATTATTATCAGTAAATGTAAAACCGCTGTAATCGTTAGTCGTTACCGGAACATCCCGTGCCTCTGCACATTTTATACCTTTATTAGCCCACACCCCTCCTACGTTATATGGTGTTGGTATAAATTCGGTATATTTTGTAAACACGATATCCCATTCAGCAGTCAAGGGTTCGCGGTCAAGGGTATTTTCGGTATCAAATGAAAAATAGCCAAAGTTTTTACCTTTAAAATTTAGCTTATCAATTGATTTAATTTTTTCAGTAGTTCCATCAATATTGGCATATTTTATGGTATAAATTCCTGAGCTAAGGGTAAGAATGGTTAATTTTTTGAAACTTCCGTTAGGCAATTTTAAAAGAAAAACACTATCGCCTGATACGATATGACTGCTTGGTTCATAGGTTCCCCAACCCAAATCATAAGGATCATTATTATTATTGTTGTGAAGATTAAATGCTCCTAAATCCCAGCGTTTCGGGCTGTTATACATTTTTTTCCATGATTTATGATTAGTAGTATCAAAGTTTGTCCATTGAGAATAGGAGTAAGGTGATTGCCAAACCAACATTCCTTTAACATGGTTAGCTAAAATACTTGCCGCAAAACCTGAAATTTCAAAAGCTAAATCCCAGTCATTGTTGGGCTGTGATTTAATAATTCCGTTTGAAAAACTGTAATAAACATCTTTGGCGTTGGAAGCTCCTGTACTAACAGAGTCTGAAGTTTGGGCCTGAACTGTAAAAAAGGTACCTAATAGCAATAATGTCGTGATGTGTTTATGCATATTATTTATATATTTTTATGTAATTTTAAGCTGCAAAGGTATTTTATTTAGACCTATTCCAAATAGGCATTTTGTGATTTTTGGGATTTTACACCAAAAACTGATAACAATCATCTTAGGACGAACGTAAAAATTATTTAAAAAGTTAAAGTAAATCGTTTTAATCAATAGCTGTAAATTTGCAGAAAAATATGGAAAAAGTAGAATGTTTAATTATTGGTTCGGGACCTGCTGGATACACGGCTGCAATATACGCAGCACGTGCTGATATGAAACCTGTGATGTATGAAGGGTTGCAGCCGGGCGGGCAATTAACAATAACAACTGAAGTAGAAAATTATCCGGGATATCCCGATGGCATACAGGGTCCGGAAATGATGGAATTATTCAAAAAACAAGCAGCCCGATTAGGCACAGATATTCGATACGGTATGGCTACTTCGGTTGACTTTTCAGGTTACCCGCATAAAGTAACAATTGACGAAAATCATATTATTGAAGCCGAGACGGTAATAATTGCCACGGGAGCTTCAGCCAAATGGTTGGGCATTCCTTCCGAACAACGGCTTAATGGGTCAGGGGTATCGGCCTGCGCTGTTTGCGATGGTTTTTTTTATAAAGGTAAAGATGTGGCTATAGTTGGTGCCGGTGATACAGCCGCTGAAGAAGCGAGTTACCTTTCAAAAATTTGCACTAAAGTGTATATGATTGTAAGGAAAGATGCCATGCGTGCTTCAAAAGCTATGCAACACCGGGTTGAAAATACCCCGAATATTGAAATATTATATAATACAGAAACAGATGAAGTATTAGGAAAATTTACTGTGGACGCGGTTCGGGTAAAAAACAACAAAACCAATGAAACAAGAGAAATTCCCGTTTCAGGTTTTTTTGTAGCCATCGGACATACGCCCAATACCGAAATATTTAAAGATTATTTAACAATGGATGAACAGGGTTATTTAATTACAAAACCTGATAGCAGTAAAACCAATGTTAAAGGTGTATTTGCCTGTGGCGATGCCCAGGATAAAATTTACAGGCAGGCAGTAACAGCGGCGGGAAGCGGTTGTATGGCGGCCTTGGATGCCGAACGATTTTTAAGTGAATATAAGGCAGCGGCTCTGTAGTTTGTTTTTGCTTTTTTAGCAAAAAAATAACAGTGAAAGTGGAGCAAATACTCTTCAATTAAGTAAAATGTTAAGAACTTGTGTTTTAATTTTAGATTGCAGCGTATAACTTTGAATAACCAATTGCCAAAATTATGCAGAAAATAATTACATTATCCTTCTTATTATTAGCCTCGCATTTCTTTTCCAATTCATCCTACAGCCAGTCAAAACCTAAAAGCAAAGCACGTATTTTAGCTTTTAGCGATAGTGTTTGCATTTCGGCAGGAGTACCTCCGGGATTAATACGAGATATTGGAAATAATGAAACTGCATGGCGTTTTATTCGCGATTATAGCGGAGGTACTGCCCATGGCGACCTTCAAATTGTTGACAATACGTTTAACTATTGGTACAAAAAGCTAAAACTGAAAGGGGGTAAAACCCGCGAAAATTATCTGATAGTAGGAATTTATTATATAAAATCTCTTTATAAAACGTATGGCAGTTGGAAAAAAGCACGCTATGCCTATGCCCGTGGTCATTGGAAAGACCCATCGAAATGGACTGCTTTGGAAAAGAAATTTATGGGCAAAATAAATTGGGAACAATACGATAAGCCGATTGAAGTGCAGAAGGATACACTTGCGGAGTAGTGTTTGAAATTCCAAATTCCAAATTTCAAA
>CAYHCM010000022.1:21175-33912 GCA_964355045.1 uncultured Chitinophaga sp.
CCATCCGCCTTAGGCGGACCATTTTTAAATTTCAAATTCCAAGACTTGATTCTTTAACCTTGGATTTTGGGATTTGGAATTTAAAATATTGATTTACTTTTGCCGCCATGCTTACCGAACTTAGGGTTAAGAACTATGCCTTAATTAAAGATCTGGTTTTTAAACCCGGCAAATCGTTTAATGTAATAACGGGAGAAACCGGTGCCGGTAAATCAATACTTTTGGGGGCTATGGGTTTGGTGTTGGGCGAACGAACGGATTCGGTAGCGGTAAAAGAGAATGAAGAAAAATGTGTAATCGAAGGCTTTTTTAATATTGATGGATATGATATGCAGGGTTGGTTCAGCCAAAATGAGTTTGATTATTCAGATGATTTAATTATTCGGCGGGAAATATTAATTAATGGGAAATCACGCGCTTTTGTGAATGATACCCCTGCGCAGTTGGCTCAATTAAAAGAATTAGGAAAATTTTTAATTGATATTCATTCACAGCATGATAATCTTGATTTGTTTCAAAAATCATTTCAGTTTAAAGTGCTCGATAGTTATGCAGGTACAGGAAATGAACAAAAGCATTATTTGCAAAAATTTGATGAATTAAAATTGCTTACCCGAAAACTTTCGGAATTGGAAGAAGCCGAAAAAAGAGGTATGGAGGAGCGTGATTTTAAACAATTTTTATACGAAGAATTGTTATCAGCCAATCTTATTGAAGGTGAAAATGGTGTTTTAGAACAAGAAATGTTAGCGTTGAGCAATGCCGATACCAATTTGCAAATTCTTGGCAATAGTCATAATCAATTATCAGAATCGGAAACAGCCCTAATTGACCAATTGGCAGGTATAAAAAATCAAATAGCGCAGGCAGCAAAAAATGACAGGCGATTTGAAGAAATTGCCTCACGGCTTGGCGAATCCTATTATCAATTAAAAGATATAAGCTCTGAAATAGAAAGACTGACGGCCGTTACGCATGCCGATCCTGAGCGAATGGAAATTGTAAATCAAAGGTTGATTTTACTGCACAATTTAGCTAAAAAACACCGGGAAGTGGATTTAATTGCCAAGCGTGAATTGTTAAAAAATGAACTTGAAAAATATTTGAACCTTGACAGCGAAATTCAAAACCTGAAAACAGAAAAAGAAAAAACTGAAAATGAGTGTAAGGAATTAGCCTTAATTATATCTGCAAAAAGAAATGAACATTCTGTTTTATTAGAGAAGCAGATAAACAACACAATTACTGAATTGGGTATGCCAGGCTCACAAATTAAGGTAGAGGTAACCAAACGGGCTGAAAATAATTTGGGAATTTATGGAATTGACGATACCAATATGCTGTATTCGCCGGCAATTGGTAAAAGTTTTAATCCTATTCAAAATATAGCTTCCGGTGGAGAAATTTCACGGGTTATGTTGGTGTTAAAAGCAATACTTGCAGCTAAAAATATAATGCCTACCATTATTTTCGACGAAATTGATTCGGGTGTATCGGGTGAAATAGCATTCAAAATGGCAGAGATGTTAGTTGACATGTCAAAAAACATGCAATTGATTGTTATAACCCATTTGCCTCAAATAGCAGCTCAGGGAAATAAACATTATTTTGTTTTTAAGAAACATATTAACACAATTACATCGTCCAATATCAAGGAATTGACCGATGATGAACGGATTAATGAAATAGCTGAAATGATGGGTGGTAAAGCCTTTGGAGATTCTATATTTGAAAGTGCAAAACAACTGTTGGCTCACTAATTGTAAACTCTTAATAAAGTAAAAATTCAATCATAGGTTTTTAACAATTTTTAAAAGAACTATTATTGCACACTTTTTAAACTAATTTTAACCTAAAATATATATATGAAAGTTTTTATATACCCGCTTTTGTGCCTGATATTTGTTCATGGTACTTTCAATTCCTATGCACAGCATCCTCAGTGCGGTACCGATCAATATTTAGCTGAGATATTAAAGACAAGTCCGGAATTATTAAAATCATTAACGCAGTATAATGATGAAATTTCGAAGGCAAGCGATAATGACTCTAAACTGAATAAAAAAGGAACCACACGTACCATTCCGGTTGTATTTCATATTATTCACATGTACGGAGCTGAGAATATTTCGAAAGCTCAAATTGATGATCAGGTAAGAATAATGAATGAAGCCTATCAAAAGCTAAACGCTGATACCGCCGCAACACGAACTATTTTTAAAGGACTTGCAGCCGATTTTGATATTGAATTTAAATTAGCCCGCAAAGATCCTAACGGAAATTGTACAGAAGGAATTACACGAACGGTTTCTTACCTGACAGATGGCGGCGATGATGCCGTAAAAAATTTAATTCGGTGGGACTACCGTAAATATTTAAATATATGGGTTATTAAAAATATTTCACTTGATCCTGGGGCAGGCGGAATAACTTTGGGATATGCTACTTTTCCACAAGGAACAAATTCAACAAAGGATGGAATTGTTCTTAGGGCTGATTATGTTGGAAGTATAGGAACAGCCTCGGGTAATGGAAATAAAGGCCGTACTCTGGTACATGAAATTGGCCATTGGTTAGGCTTGTTTCATCCTTTTGAGGGATATCAGCCAAATATATCTTCCGGGTGCGGAGGAAATTGCAGCAATTCCGGTGATTATGTATGTGATACTCCTCCGGTTGACAAACCTAGTTTTGGCTGTCCAACAACAAATAATACATGCAATAATGATGTACCAAATCAACTGGATATGGTAGAAAATTATATGGATTATGCTAATGGTTCATGTCAAAACATGTTTACTAAAGGTCAAAAAGCAGTTGTAGAAATTGTACTTGGGAATGCGAGTTACCGGGCTCAAAATATTTCATCGGCAGCTCATACCTTCACAGGTATTTTTACAAATCCTTCGTGCAGTGCTATTGCCGACTTTAATACTTCTACCAATATAGTTACAGTTTGTCAGGGGGGCAATGTCACTTTTAAAGATTACAGTTATAACGGAATCGTTACCAGCTATGAATGGATATTTGACGGAGGAACCCCGGCTACATCAGGTTTGGCATCACCGGTAATTACGTATGGTACTGCAGGAAATTATAAAGTAACCTTAAAAGTTACCAATGCACAAGGTTCAAATACAAAAATAGTTGATAAAATGATTACCGTTATTCCTTCGGTTTCACCAAATAAATCTCCTTTTGCCGAAGGTTTTGAAAGTACTCAGATATTGGTTAACAATTGGAAATCATGGGAAAGTGGTCAATATAGTTGGAGAAGAACTACTTCGGCCAAATATGACGGAACAGCCTGCGTGGTAATTAATATTGATGGCGGAACCCCTTCAAACTCCCTTTATAATCTTATTTCGGCGCCTTATGATGTTTCAGCTATAAAAGGCCGACAGCCCAAACTTAGATTCAGAACTGCATACCGACCGGCCATAGATGGAAATTCGGAAATATTAACAGTAGGCATAAGTACCGATTGCGGGCAAACCTGGAAACCACTAAAAGCCTATTCGGCCAATACAAATTTAGGAATTGACAAAGTGGTGGATCCCGGATGGAAACCATTAACCACTGCTGATTGGAGAGAACAAACGCTCGATATGGTAAATTATGAAAATACTAAAAATCTGATGATAAAATTTGAGGCCAGAAGCAAAAGCGGAAATAATATTTATTTGGATAATGTAAATATTCAGGCCGATTTACCGGCTAAAGTTCAGGCCATAAATCCTGATAATCTTTCCATCGCTATTTATCCTAATCCATCAAAAGGGTCAGTAACTATTGAAATTGAAACAGAAGGAAAATCGTTTGAAGGAATTAATATTTTTAATTCAACAGGTCAGGTTATTTCAATTTTTGAAACCTTAATCAAAAAAACCGGCTCTGAAATAAATTTTACAGCCAATCATATTCAGGCAGGTATTTATTTTGCACAAATAAAAATTGATGGTCAAATAATCGTTAAAAAATTTATAGTTATACCATAAAAAAATAAATGTCAAAAAACTTAGTAATTGTTGAATCACCCGCCAAAGCTAAAACCATTGAAAAATTTCTGGGAAAAGATTTTCAGGTAAAATCCTGTTTCGGACATATCCGCGATTTAGATAAAGGCGACGATGCCATTGATATAAAAAATAAATTCAACCCTAAATATGTAATTCCCGACGATAAAACTGCCGTAGTAAACGAACTCAAAAAACTGTCGAAGGCAGCCGAAATGGTTTGGTTGGCATCGGATGAGGACAGGGAAGGAGAAGCTATTTCATGGCATTTATCCGAAGTGTTGGGATTAACGGATAAAACATCCAGGCGAATAGTTTTTCATGAAATAACGAAACCTGCCATTTTAAAAGCCATTGAAAATCCAAGGAACATTGATAAAAATCTTGTTGATGCTCAGCAAGCCCGTCGTTTGCTCGATCGTTTGGTAGGGTTTGAATTATCGCCGGTATTATGGAAAAAGGTAAAACCATCTTTATCAGCAGGCAGGGTTCAAAGTGTAGCCGTACGATTGGTTGTGGAGCGGGAACGTGAGATCATAGGATTTGAAACCAGGGCCGCTTTTAAGGTTGTCGCCGAATTTGAATTTAAAGGCAAAAAGTTTAATGCCGAATTGCCAAAACGATTTGATACCAAAGAAGAAGCTTTGAAATTTTTGGAAAGTTGTATCGGATCAGATTTTATTGTGAATTCAGTTGACATAAAACCCGGTACACGTAAGCCTGCAGCACCTTTTACCACCTCTACATTGCAACAGGAAGCCAGCCGAAAACTCGGATATTCCGTTTCGCAAACCATGACTTTGGCACAACGACTTTACGAATCAGGACACATTACCTATATGCGTACTGATTCATTAAATTTATCGGAGTTGGCTATTGGGGCTGCAAAAATTGAAATAACCTCCGTGTATGGCAAGGAGTATAGCAATCCACGAAAATATACAACCAAAAGTGCAGGAGCACAGGAAGCACACGAAGCTATAAGACCAACCTATTTTGAAACCAAAATTGCGGGAGATGATGAGCAACAAAAACGGCTGTATGATTTAATTTGGAAAAGGGCTATAGCTTCGCAAATGAGTGAGGCCAAAATTGAAAGAACAGAAGTAAGAATTGATATTACAAAAAACAAAGAGGTACTAATAGCCACCGGCGAAGTAATAACGTTTGAAGGATTTTTAAAAGTATATTTGGAAGGAAAAGACGAGAGCAAAGATGACGATGATGAACAAGGTGGTTTATTGCCTGCCATGAAAAATGGCGATAAACTTAATGCTATTGCAATTACTGCCACCAAGCGTTTTACCCGTGCCGCACCGAGATATACCGAAGCAAGTTTGGTAAAAGATTTGGAGGAATTGGGAATCGGCCGTCCATCCACCTATGCCCCTACTATAAGTACAATTCAAAAAAGGGGATATGTTGAAAAAGAATCACGCGATGGTATAAGGCGAGAGTTTGATGTATTGACTTTAAAAAACGGAAATATAACCTCAGAAACCAAATCGGAAATTACCGGAGCTGAAAAAAATAAATTATTTCCAACAGATATTGGCGGAGTGGTTACCGATTTTTTGATGAAAAATTTTGACCATATTATGGATTATAATTTTACGGCATCGGTTGAAAAGGAGTTTGATGAAATTGCTTCCGGCTCACAAAGCTGGACAAAAATGCTTGAAGGATTTTATCATCCGTTTCATGAAACTGTTGACAAAACGTTAAAAATATCGGAAAAAGTAACCGGAGAACGTGAAATCGGAAATCATCCAAAAACCAATATGCCGGTATTTGCCAAGATTGGACGATATGGCCCAATGATTCAGGTTGGAGATGGAGCCAATGAAATCAAACCTGTTTTTGCAAAACTAAAAAAAGGTCAGAGCATTGATACCATTACCATGGAAGAAGCCCTTGATTTATTTGCCTTGCCACGTACTTTGGATGAATTTGAAGGAAAACCAATGAAAGTGGGAATAGGCAGGTTTGGGCCTTATGTACAGCACGATAATAAATTTTATTCATTAGGAAAAGAAGATGATCCTTATGATATAAGTGCCGAAAGATCTGTTGAAATAATTCTGGACAAACGAAAGGCGGAAGCTGAGAAATATATTATGGAATTGCCAAATGGCATCATTGTATTAAACGGAAGATTTGGTCCTTATTTTACCCAAAATAAAGAAAACTATAAAATTCCAAGAGGCACAGAACCAAAATCATTAACTTTGGAACAATGCGAAAAAATAATTTCTGAAACCAAAAGCAATCCAAAAGCAAAAACTGCGTTTAGAGGGAAGAGAAGATAAAATTTCAAATTTCAAATTTCAAGTTTCAAAATTGATAAACGAGTCCGAAATAAAAGCTTTGATTTCTCTGCTCGACGATACCGATAATGAGGTAGTGAGCGAGGTAGAGCAACGGCTTTTTCAATTAGGCCCTGAAATTATTCCGGCACTTGAACAGCCATGGGATTTAGGTGATATTAATGAATTAAGACAACGACGGCTGGATGAAATAATAAAACGAATTCAATCGAAAGCCTTAACCTCAGAGCTCAGAAATTGGAAAATTTCAAATCAAAACGATTTATTGGAGGGGGTTTTAATAATTAACCGGGTAAAGTATCCGGATGTTGAACGTCAGTTTATTGACAATTTAATTGATAAAATTAAATTGGATGTATGGCTCGAAATGCATTATGACCTGACTTCTTTTGAAAAAATAAAGATTTTGAATTATGTATTGTTCGATATTCACCGTTTTGTAGGCGATAATGAAGATTATCACAATCCCGATAATTCTTACTTATCCAGAGTTTTTGAACGAAAAAAGGGCAATCCCATTTCATTAGCCATTATTTATTCACTCGTTGCCCAAAGGCTTAGGCTTCCGGTTTTCGGTATTAATCTTCCTCAGCATTTTATTGTTGGTTATCTCGAAAATTTTAATGACAAAGAGCCTTTGCGGCTCAATGAAAATAAAATGATGATACCCGATCCTAATTCCAGGGTTCAATTTTATATCAATCCTTTTAATAAAGGCTCTGTTTTCCCGCGTGAAAATCTTTATGTTTTTTTGAAACAGGTAAACATTGAACCCCGGGATGAATATTTTAAGCCCTGTAACAATTTGGATATTTTAAAACGCATGGTTCGCAATCTGCTTTCAGCTTACGAAAAATTAAAAAACCCGGCAATGATTCATCAATATGAGGCATTGATGGCGGTGTTAGATGAGGGGTAATTTTTAGTTTAACTTTTCCAAAGTTTTAAACTTTTGAAAAGTTGACCAAGGTACTATGATGTGATAAATAGGTTGTATTTTTGTAAAGAAATAATAGTTATGAAAGCAATTGCATTTGATACATTAAGTTATGCAAATAAGTTATTAGCAGCAGGTTTTACCAAACAACAGCCTGAAGTTCAGGCCGAAACTTTAGCAGAATTAGTAAATGAAAATTTAGCAACCAACAGAGATTTAGCTGAATTAAAAAATGAATTAATTTTTGAAATAGGACAAGCCGAAAACAGAGTAATAATAAAAGTTGGTGCTATGATAGCTGCAAGTATAGCTATTACGGCTACATTGATAAAGCTTTTATAACTGAGGGCAATTTTAGTAAACCGGAATTAACACCTCTATTGCATCGAAGGTTTTACCGACTAACTGAGTTAATATTTCCCCCTCAATAAATTTTGAATTTTATAATTGATATGGTTACTCAATTCGGCGGTTATAAGTAATTATGTTTTTAATAAAAATGATTTTCCTTATGTCTAATTCATCTTTCAACATACTGTATAAAAAAACTCTTTTTGATTACAAAAATAATTCACTGAAAACAAACATTTTATAATCTATTTAGACTAATTCTAAATAATAAAATGTGTGCAAAAATTAAACTTTGCCCTTTCGTTTACTCCCTTATATTTGCAGCCGAAAAAATCAGGTTGTATCGTATATGTTTAAATATCTAAATGGCAGGAGAAGTGCAGCAGCATTCTTATCGGTTCTCACCACCTCTACTGCCCTAATTGCACAGAATCCTGCTGCATCTTCAGGCGAAAAACCAAGTCTGTTTTATACAGATACAACGTTTGTTATCGTTTTATTACTCTGTTTATTATTTTTGGTAATTGCGTATTTCCTATATCGGGTTAAAACTCATTTAGATAAAATAATAGATGAAAATACCGAAGGAGGCAGAGATTTAACGCCTTACGAAAGAGTTATTAAGCCCTGGTTAAAAACGTTAAATCCTACAATCACAGCCTTGTTAATAGGCACGGCATTTGGGTTGGTTGCTTTTGTAAAAGGGTATAAATTTGGCATGAATGAAGTTGGAGTACAGCAAACCTATTCGCCAACACAGCCTATTAATTTTTCACACAAAATACATGCAGGAAAATTGCAAATGGATTGTAAATATTGCCACTCAACTGCTGAAAAAAGCAAGCAGGCCAGTATCCCATCAGCTAATACTTGCATGAATTGCCATAAATACACAACCCTTCGCGATAGGTACAATGGCAAAGTATCGCCCGAAATTGATAAAATTTATAAAGCCATTGGCTGGGATTCGGAAACCAATAATTATATACCCGGCTATAAACAAAGACCAATTGAATGGGTAAGAATTCATAACCTTCCTGATTTGGCTTATTTTAATCATTCACAACATGTGGTAGTTGGAAAGGTTGAATGCCAAACATGTCACGGGCCCATTCAGGAAATGGATAAAGTTTATCAGTTTGCCACTTTGCAAATGGACTGGTGCATCAATTGTCATAAGGAAAGAAGTATAGATTTGGCCAATAATAAATATTATGAAGACCTTCATAAACGATTAAAAATTGATGGTAAAAATGTTTATACAGTAGCCGATAACGGCGGTTTGGAATGTGGTAAATGTCATTATTAAAAGAAAGTTTTAGCTTGAATTAAATGGAATTAAATAACAATAAATATTGGAAAGGTATAGAAGAGGCTGAAAGGCAACCAGAGTATATGCAATCGCGGGGAAATGAGTTTCATGAAGCATTGCCCCTTGAAGAAGTATTGAATGCTACTGATCTCGATTTATCTTCTAATCGCCGCGATTTCCTTAAATTTTTCGGTTTCAGTGTTTCGGCAGTTGCATTGGCAGCCTGCCAAAAGACACCTGTTAAGTATGCCATTCCTTATGTTGTAAAACCACAAAATATAACTCCGGGCAATGCTGAGTATTATGCCTCTACGTGTGGCGGATGCAATACCGGCTGCGGTGTCATAGTAAAAACCAGAGAAGGCAGGCCAATTAAAGTGGATGGAAATGAAATGTCACCGGTTTCAAAAGGAGCATTATGCGCTACAGGGCAGGCAAGCATTTTATCCTTATATGATATTAACCGGTTGGCTAATCCTTTGGTAAAAGGAGAGGAGCAAAAAGATTGGTCGAAAACAGATATTGACATTATTTCGAAATTGGGAAGCATAGCGGCAGCTAATGTGGGAATACGAATAATTACAGGAACCTCTAACAGTCCTTCTTTTGACAAAGCAATTTCACTATTTAAAACAAAATATCCAACTACCGAAGTTGTAATATATGACCCTATTTCATATTCAGGAATACTATTAGCCAATGAGCAATCATTTGGAAAACGCGTTTTACCATCTTATAATTTTGATAAAGCAGATGTAATAGTTTCATTCGGTGCCGATTTTTTAGGAACCTGGATTTCACCAGTTGAATATACCAAACAATGGGTAGCCAACCGTAATCCTAAAGGTGGTAAATTATCACGGCATTATCAATTTGAATCTATTTTATCATTAACGGGTTCCAATGCTGATGTTCGTGTTCCGATGCGGGAATCTAAGGAAGGTATTTATATTATTTCATTGTATAATGAACTGGCAAAATTAGCAGGTTCTGCTCAATTACCGGTAACCCAAAATGCTGAGTTGGCCGGGAACGCCATAAAAAATGCGGCCAAAGATTTATTTGCAGCCAAAGGAAAATCATTGGTGGTTTCAAAATCAAATGATATAAATAACCAAATTCTTGTGAACGGGATTAATATGATGCTCGGTAACTATGGCTCTGCCATTGACCTTGACAATTATTCAAATCAATCGAAATTTATTGAAGCTGATTTTGAAAAATTTGTTTCTGAATTAAATTCAGGTTCAGTTAAAGGAGTAATTTTCATTAATTCAAATCCTGTTTATTCCTATTATAATTCAGCCAAATTAGTAAGCGGGCTTAAAAAGGCTGCGTTGGTAATTTCAACCTCCGAACAAAATGACGAAACCTCAGATTTGGCAGGCTATGTTTGTCCTGATAATCATTATTTGGAAAGTTGGGGCGATGCCGAACCAAAAGCGGGTTTTGTTTCGTTTACACAACCTACCATTTCACCCGTATTTAATACACGACAGGTTATTGAGTCAGTTCTTACATGGGCAGGAGTTTCTAAAACCGAGGCTAATGCCTATAATTTTATTAAAAGTAACTGGCCTGATGTTGCGGTTTGGAATCAATCGGTTCATGATGGCATATTACTTAAATCGGCTGCTGCCGCTGCCGTTCCTTCTTTTGATTCTAATTTAAACGACATTGCTTCAAAAATTGTATCATCATTGCCTAAAGGAGATGATGCCGAATTAATAATTTATCAAAAAGTGGGAGTACGGGATGGTGCCGGGGCTAATAACCCATGGTTGCATGAAGTGCCCGATCCTATTTCAAAAGTATGTTATGATAATTATTTGTCGGTTTCGAAAACAGAAGCCGATAAAAACAAACTGCATCAGGATGATTTGGTGAATATTTCAATTGGAGATAAAAAAATAGACGGTATTCCTGTATTAATTCAACCCGGGCAAGCTTCGGGTACTTATGCTATCGCTTTAGGTTACGGACGAACCCAATCAGGCAAAGTGGGAAAAGATTTAGGTAAAAACGCCTATCCGTTTTTAAAATTGGCAAATAGCACAGTTTCATATACTATTTCAGGCGCCATCACCATTGAATCAACAGGTGATACCTATAAATTAGCCCAAACCCAAACACATCACACCATTGAAGGAAGGGATTATATTCGCGAAGCTACGCTGGATGAATATAAGAAAAATCCATATGTAACCAACGAGCATAAACTTGACCTGGTTTCTTTATGGGAAGAATATGATTATTCAACCGGGCATAAATGGGGAATGGCTATTGACCTTAATGCTTGTACCGGTTGCGGTGCTTGTGTTGTAAGTTGCCATATCGAAAATAATGTACCTGTAGTTGGGCGTGACGAAATTAGACTTCGACGCGAAATGCACTGGATTCGAATTGATCGCTATTACAGTTTTTATAAAAACAATGAATATACAACCATGGAGGAGGAAGTTACCGAATCTGCGGGATCTGTTTACGATAATATTAGGGTAGTTCACGCCCCGGTAATGTGTCAACATTGCTCGCATGCGCCTTGTGAAACGGTTTGTCCGGTATTGGCAACCACACACAGCAATGAAGGGTTGAATCAAATGACCTATAACCGTTGTATAGGTACCAAATATTGCGGAAATAACTGTCCTTATAAAGTTCGTCGTTTCAACTGGTTCAGGTATAATGATAACGATGCGTTTGATTATCATTTTAACAACGACCTTGGAAAAATGGTTATCAATCCTGATGTAACCGTTCGTACACGAGGGGTTATGGAAAAATGCAGTTTCTGCGTTCAACGAATACAGGCCGTAAAACTTTCTGCTAAACGCGAAAGCCGAAAAATAAAAGATGGGGATGTAAAAACTGCTTGTATGACGGCATGTCCGGCCAATGCAATAGTTTTTGGAGATATGAACGACCCTCAAAGTGAAATTTCAAAATTGTATAAAAACGAACGTTCCTATCATATGCTTGAAGAAGTCGGTATTAAACCATCTGTAGTTTATTTGACTAAAATTCGCAACGTAGAAAATAATCCTAAATCAACCGAACAACATTCATAAAATTTCAATGTCAGTAATAGATGCAGCCATAAGGCCCCCGTTAATACACGGTGGGAAAACCTACTCAGATGTAACAATTGATATTTGCCGTCCGTTGGAAAATAGACCAAGCCGGATGTGGTGGATAGGATTTTGTGTTTCGTTTTTTTGTTTATTGTTATTAGCTTCTACCTTGTTTTGGACAGTATGGACAGGTATAGGAGTTTGGAATATTAATAAATCAGTAATGTGGGGTTGGGATATAACCAACTTTGTATTCTGGATTGGTATTGGTCATGCCGGTACACTTATTTCAGCCATACTTTTATTGTTCAGACAAAAATGGAGGATGTCCATTAATCGGTCCGCAGAAGCTATGACGATTTTTGCGGTAATGTGTGCAGCCATTTTTCCTATGTTTCACATGGGTCGGATATGGGTTGGAGCTTACTGGGTATTTCCGTTGCCAAATGCGTTTGGTTCATTATGGGTAAACTTTAACTCTCCCTTACTTTGGGATGTATTTGCAATTTCTACATATTTCTCGGTTTCATTGGTGTTTTGGTATTTAGGTTTGATACCTGATATTGCTACCATTCGCGACAGATCTAAAACTAAAATAAGAAAATATTGGTATAATTTTTTCTCAATGGGATGGACGGGTTCTGTAAGAACCTGGGCACGTTATGAAGTAGTATCCTTAATATTGGCAGGTATTTCTACTCCGCTTGTACTTTCGGTACATAC
>CAYHCM010000022.1:34012-36979 GCA_964355045.1 uncultured Chitinophaga sp.
GAATTTTTTATTGCCTGGTATTCCGGATTTGAGTACGAGCAATATGCTTTTATAAACCGTGCAACGGGCCCTTATTGGTGGGCTTATTGGACCATGATGAGTTGTAATCTTTTAGCACCTCAGGTTTTTTGGTTCAAATGGGCCAGAACTACCCCCTGGTTTTTATTTATGATGTCAATTATAGTAAATGTAGGGATGTGGTTTGAGCGATTTGTAATTATCGTAACGTCTCTTCACCGCGATTATCTGACGTCATCATGGGTTATGTATTCAGCCTCATGGGTTGAAGTATGTATTTTTATCGGAACGTTTGGTTTATTTTTCACATGTTTCTTTTTATTCTGCAGGTTTTTACCGGTTATCAACATGGCAGAAGTAAAAGGAATACTTAAAAACAAAGAATAATATGTTTTGCTTTAGCACCACAATAAATAAACGCAATTTAATCTACGGTGTGTTTGCCGATGAAACCAACCTCATGCAAACAGTAGAAGAGGTAAGAGAAAAAGGAATTGAAGTATTTGATTGCTACACCCCGTTTCCGGTTCATCATTTAGATACTGCCATGGGTATTAGCCGAACCCGCCTTTCAATAGCAGCCTTTTTATGCGGATTGACCGGTTTTTGTCTTGGTTTATTACTTCAGTTTTATATGATGGTTTTCGATTGGCCGATGAATATAGGGGGTAAGCCCGGAGATTACCACATGTTGCCAAGTATGGTGCCTGTGGTGTTTGAATGTACCGTTCTTTGCACAGCCTTTGGCTTAGCTTTTTTATTTTTCTTTCGCAATAAATTGGGTCATGGAGTTCGTCCTGATATTTTGGATATTCGCCAAACCGACGACCATTTATTAATCGCATTTGATGCGGATACATTAGATCAAAAATCAAAAACTGAATTGAGCAGCATTATGCAAAAAAACGGAGTTTTAACGATTCATGAATATAGTGGAGAATATGCGGTTGATACAACAATGCAAGGAGGTGCCCATGCGTAAAATTTTTAATTTATTATTTATAGGAAGCCTTTCGGTGATGCTTTATTCATGCACAAGCAGCGGCGAAAATACAGGAATTGAATATGCCCCTGATATGTACGTATCAAAAGGATATGAACCTTATACCCAAACCCGCCACATGAAATATAATGATAGCGGAATGACTATGCGATTGCCGGTAGCAGGAACCATAGCCCGCGGGCAGTTAGATTATATTTATAATTACCCCGATTCGCCTGATGGATATGAAGCTTCAGCAGCCGACATTAACCCGGTTGAAAAAACAACAATGAACTTGGTTGAAGGAAAACGATTATACAACATTTATTGCTGGAGTTGTCATGGAAAAGAAGGCAAAAACGATGGCCCTGTGATTACCGAAGGAAAATTTGCCAAACCGCCATTTGAAAATTATCAAACGGCATTAATTCAAGGATTGCCCGATGGAAAAATATTTCATGTAATTACTTTTGGTAAAAATATGATGGGTTCGCATGCCCACATGCTTACTCCAACCGAACGATGGAAAGTAATAAATTATGTTAAATATTTGAGTTTGGCCGGCGGAGTAGCCACGGCTGTGGTTAAGAGTGATAGTGCAACAGTTAAAACAACAAAATAAGAAATCAACGAATGGGACATCATCATATAGAAATCAGGCAGGAAAAATTTGAGTTTACTTTCAGGTCTAAAATGTTTAGTGTGATATTGCTGGCAGTCGGAATTTTATTATCGGTTATAGGCATATATCAAATAAAAAATCACGATACCCACGCCACCGAAAAACATACCACTGAAGCCTCAATTCACCAAACCGAAGCAGCAACACCTGCAGCACACGGTAGCGAAGATACCAAACCATGGACAACCCGATTTTGGGCCAATATGCTTGTAAATAGTTACTATTTTTTATTATTTTCAATGGGTGCCTTATTTTTTGTAGCCCTAAACTACGTGGCCAATGCCGGCTGGGCTGTGCTTGTAAAACGGGTAGCTGAAGCCATTAGCGGGTATTTACCTATTGGTTTCCTGTTATTAATGATTACCTTAATATTTGGCGGAAGGGAAATATATCATTGGCTGCACTATGAGGATCTTGAACTTAAAGAAGGCATGGAAGGATTTGATAAAATATTAGCAGGTAAAAGTGCTTTTTTAAATTCAAAGTTTTTATTTCTTGGAGTTCCGGCTTTCCTATTGATTTGGTACACTTTTCGTATTATCCTTCGCCGCCTTTCTTTGCGCGAAGATGCCGAAGGTGGTTTAACATTTTTTAGAAAATCCACCCGTTTTTCAGCAGCTTTTCTTGTCATTTTCGGATTTAGTTTTTCCGCATTTATTTGGTTGATGTTAATGAGTGTAGATGCCCACTGGTACAGCACTATTTATACCATTAATAATTTCGCCATGCTGTTTGTAACGTCCACCACGGTAATTGCCTTTTTTACCATTTATCTTAAATCCAAAGGATATATGGAATTGGTATCAGCCGATATATTGCACGATTTGGGTAAATTTATGTTTGCCTTTTGTATATTTTGGGCTTACACCTGGATAGCGCAATATTTATTGATTTGGTATGCCAACATTCATGAAGAAGTGGTTTATTTTAATGTGCGGTTACATGGATATTTCAGGCCATTTTTCTTTATCAATCTGTTTATGAATTTCTTTATCCCATTTATATTATTGATGACGCGTAATTCCAAACGCAATCCAAAATCATTATTATTTGCTGGTTCAATAATATTGGTAGGTCATTGGGTAGATGTATTTTTAATGGTAATGCCCGGTGTAGTAGGGCCTGCCTCATCCGGAGTAGGATTATTGGAAATAGGAATGCCATTAGCTTTCGCAGGTATATTTATTTATGTGGTTAAATATTGTTTATCAAAAGCCAACTTATACGCCATCAATCATCCGTATATTATGGAATCGGCTACATATGATGTAGGACCGTAATATTT
>CAYHCM010000023.1:0-36841 GCA_964355045.1 uncultured Chitinophaga sp.
ACTGCGGCTCCAGGCGCATACCAGGCCGAAGTACCTAAAAGCCCTGTGAGAGTAGCCCCTCCAACCATAGTATCAGCGCTTATTTTATTTAAGGTTTCGGCATTTGCAAATTGCGAAATAGGAACTCCCATATAGGAAGCCAATCGGGTTAACGGAATCATTGTAGTATCACCATGTCCGCCAATTACCATCCCGTTCACGTCATTAGGCGAGCAATTAAGAGCCAAGGACACATAGCATTTAAAACGGGCACTATCCAAAATCCCACCCATACCAATTATTCGGTTTTTTGAAAGCTTGCTTTCTTTTAAGGCTAAATACGTCATGGTATCCATGGGGTTACTTACCATTACTATTACAGCATTAGGTGAGTGTGAGAGAACATTTTTAGTAACTTCATTTACGATACCGGCATTAATTCCGATGAGTTCTTCGCGGGTCATTCCCGGTTTTCGGGGAATTCCGCTTGTAATAACGACCACATTACTGTTCGCTGTTTTTGAATAATCACCCGTAGTACCCGTCAGACGGGTATTAAACCCGTTGAGTGTTGCGGTTTGCATCATATCCAGGGCTTTACCTTCGGCAAGGCCTTGTTTGATGTCCAATAGAATAATTTCACTGGCAATCCGTCTGAAAGCTAAAGCCTCAGCTACAGATGCCCCTACATTTCCTGCACCAATTACACTTATTTTCATAATAATTTATTTAATGATTTTTGAAACTTGCTGCGAAGCTACAATTAGAATTAGTATTCTCAAATTCTATTCTCAGTTTAATTTGCTATTTTGTTGTATTATCTTAGTTTTGTATTACTCAAAATTTTAAAACACAAATTATGATTTATAAAACAGTTGTCCCTGATAAACGAACCATAAATATTAGCTTTACCGTACCTGAAAATTATGTTGGTGAAGAAATGGAGATAATTGCCTTTATTAAAAACGAAGGATTAGAGAAGAGCCCTCATTCCGAATACAAATCTCCGGATTTAGAGGGAGAACCTTTAACTATAGAAGAGTTTCAGGATTGGATTGCAAAAGCTGAAAACTCACCTACAATAAGTTTGGAAGAGGCTAAAGAAAGATGGGCCAAAAGCAGGAATATTAAATGGGAAAATATAAAATAAGGATTACTGATAATACCTTAATCAATTTAATTGGGATAACAGATTTTATTGAATTCGAAAATCTTCAACGTGAAAATTCAATAAAAGTTGGTAAAACGATTTGGGCAGCAATAGACGATGTATCATTAAACCCCTATTCTTTTAAAGAATGTTTATATATCCCTACCAAATCAAAAATGTATCGCCAAACTCTATGTTTGAGTTGGTATATTATTTTCAGGATTACAGAGGATGAAATTGTTGTCCTCGGTATAATACATTCAGCCCGTAAACCATCTTCAATCAAAAAACTTAGAAGTATAAAATAAATCCAATGCTAAATTTCTATCACAGTAATTTCTCCCTCCACCACCAAACGTCCTTCTGTTTTGGCTTTTACTTCCTAAAAGGGGATGGAATAAATTCCATCCCTACAAAATTAGACCGAGCCTACGGCTCTAGCATCAGTTAAAGTCTCGTAGAGACGGTTCAATATTGTAAAAATGGATTTTAATCCGTTTCCTTTGGTACGGTTAAACTTCAATAACAGGAATTTCTCCCTCTACCACCAAACGTCCTTCCGTTTTAGATTTCACCTCATCAATTGAAACCCCGGGTGCTAATTCTTTCAACTCAAAACCCCGTTCCGTAATATCAAAAACGCCTAATTCAGTCACCACTTTTTTTACACAACCCAATCCTGTAATGGGTAGCGAACATTTGGAAAGCAATTTACTTTCCCCTGCTTTATTTGTATGCTGCATGGCTACAATAATATTTTTGGCACTAGCTACTAAATCCATGGCACCGCCCATTCCTTTTACCATTTTACCCGGAATTTTCCAATTGGCAATATCGCCGTTATCGGCTACTTCCATAGCACCTAAAACGGTGAGGTCAACCTTTCCGGCACGTATCATTCCAAAACTCATGGCCGAATCGAAAAAAGCTGAACCGGGAATAGTGGTAATGGTTTGTTTACCTGCATTAATCAGGTCAGCGTCCTCATCACCTGACACTGGAAAAGGACCCATTCCCAACAATCCGTTTTCGGATTGTAATACTACTTCAATACCCTCAGGAATATAATTGGCCACCAGGGTTGGAATTCCTATTCCTAAATTCACATAATAACCATCCTTTAATTCGCGGGCTATTACTTTTGCTATTTGGTTTTTGTCTAACATTTTATAATTTTTTATCCTGTTAAATCTTCTTTTTTACTCATTAGGCCAATTCCCAAAAATGTTTTATCGGTATTTTTTAAAACCTCAGGATATTGTTCTGTAAATTCCTTAAAATAATATTCGTTTTTATACTTATCTTTCAGGTGTGTCCAAAAATCACGTACTCCATTACAATTAAAATCAACAATATCATGAAATGCAATGTGTCGGGCTTTATCCTTTACAAGGTTAAAATCTGATTCAACCCCATAATATGTATGGTCACCGTCAATAAACACCAGATCAAGATTTTTAAAATTATCTAGCTCGATTTTAAAAATTTTACTGTGTGAATCCATTTCCCAGAACAATGTATTCTGATTTATTTCTGCATATACCTTTAGATTGTTATAAATTCTGTAATCCACGCCGTAAGCTATTAATCCATGATTTTTAAATTTCAAAAATTCGACAATGACTATAAAACTCCCACCATTTTCCATACCTATCTCCAAATAATATTCAATGTTTAATTTTGATATCTCTACCAAAAATTGAGCAAACTGATTAGGGTATTGCCAGATTCTAAGCCCAGATAGGAGATGGGGTTTTAATTCTTTTGGAAAAATTTCAAAATTATAATTGGTAGTGCCGTTTAAACCTAATTGAGGCAATACATAGTTTTCAATGTGTTTGGTATTCTCAATTTGATCTGGTTTTAAAGTTTGGATTATTTTTAATTTTTCTTTCAGTTCGGTTTTAAATTGATTTTTCAAAAAAGCAAACTTGAGGTTTTTATAAATAACCAGAACAATAGGGGGAAGAAAAAGAAGAAGTATTTTTTTCAAAATAAAAAAATCAGGCTTTAGGCTTTATGGTTCTTTGTTCAATCCTTTTTTCATAATTAACTCCCTGAAAAATACAATTCACATAAATCCCAGGTGTGTGGATATGGTCAGGGTCTAGTTCTCCGGCCGGCACCAATTCCTCCACTTCGGCAATTGTATATTTTCCGGCCATGGCCATTAATGGATTAAAATTACGAGAAGTAGCTCTAAATATTAAATTTCCCTGAGTATCGCCTTTCCAGGCTTTTACAATAGCAAAGTCCGCATCAAAAGCATATTCCATCAAATAGGTTTTGCCGTTAAATTCCCGGGTTTCTTTTCCAATTGCGACTTCCGTTCCTACACCAGCCGGGGTATAAATTACAGGCATTCCATATCCTGCGGCCAAAGCCCGTGTAGCCAATGTACCTTGCGGAATTAATTCTACTTCCAATTCACCACTTAGCATTTGCCGTTCAAATTCATCGTTTTCACCCACATAGCTCGATACCATCTTTTTTACCTGTTTTTGTTGAAGCATTAATCCAATTCCAAAATCATCTACGCCGGCATTATTGCTTATGCAGGTTAAATTTTTAACCCCTTTTTTTACCAGAGCGGTAATGCAATTTTCAGGAATACCACATAAGCCGAAACCACCTAACAGCAAAGTCATTCCATCTGAAATGTTTTTTATAGCCTCTTCGGCATTATTCACTACTTTTTTCATTCTGTATTAAAAATTGATGGGTGCAAAAGTAACATAGATTGATGCAAATTACCCTGATTTTTCGGTTGAAAATACTTAACAAAAAAAAGTCATGTTATTTTCCGAAAAAAGTCATGTTATTTTTAAAAAAAAGTCATGACTTTTTTTTAAAAAGGTCTAGATAGATTTCAAAATATTCCTTTAGGATGGTTTATTTTCTCCCAGATGAAACAATTTTTTCTCCTTGATGAAATTTTTTTTTCTCCTTGATGAAAAATATTTTTCTCCTTGATGAAAATTTGCCCCTATTAGGATACTTGATTAACAGCACGTTACAAATCGTAAAATTAAGTCCAATTTCAATCCATTTCATCCCCTTTATATCGGAATCTATATCAAAGAGAATAACGGTATTCGCAGCTTCCAGTTTTACTTATACTCATACTATTTTGGAAGTACTTCTTGGAATTTGGTCCACCTCAGGCGGATGAAATTTGGGTCTTCCACCGTATTGTGTCCATTAAACTGTATCCCACATACATTTTATGGCAAACAAAAGACTGTCTTGTTGCGTATATCAAAAAACAAAGTTTAATATTGCATTGAGAAATATTTAAACGTATCTTTTTTTATTAAATACTACATGAAGAAAATCTTAATTCTTGGTTTTTACTTGCTTTTTTCAAACCTCCTTCATGCCCAATTGTATGGCAACGAATGGATAAATTTCAATCAGGATTATTATAAAATTAAAATAGGTAAGGAAGGAATTTACCGGATTGACTACACAACCCTTCAAACCATTGGTTTCCCTTTAACTTCCGTAAATCCTAAGAATATTCAACTTTGGATTAATGGTAAAGAACAACCAATCATTGTAAATGGAGAAGCCGATTCTAAATTTGATAATGGCGATTATATAGAATTTTACGGAACCTATAATGACGGTAAGTTGGATGCACCATTATATAACACCGGTGAACAACCTCATCAATATATGAGCCTGTATTCTGATACGGCAATTTATTTTTTGACAATATCTTCAACCCTTGGGAAACGAGTATCTGTCAATAATGATTACAATTTCACCGGAAAAACTGGTGATCCTAATTTTTTATACGATCAAACTATATGGTATAATAATAAAAATGGTGGTGTGTTTTTTGACGGTTTGGGATTTGCCAATGAGGGATTTTATTCTGAATATACAGTCGGAGAAGGATGGGGTTATTTTTTTGGAGGAGGAGGGATTAATGCCAAATTCAATACTCCAAACATTAGCAATATTGGACCTAAACCAGTAATTGAAATGTTAGCCATTACGAGAGGAAATAACAATACTCCGGGGGCTTATGATATTGATGGGTACAACAATGGTCTTCAACTCAAACATATTGAATCAAATTCAATAATTAATCAAAAGCGGGTGAAGGGATTGGATAAATATTTTTTTACAGATTCTATAGATATCACGAAATTCAAAAATAGTGTTAATACTTTTTTACTCAAATCCTATGTTACGGTCCAATCCTATCATAGTGTTTCTTATTTTAAATTAACCTATTCAAGAGAATTTAATTTAAATGATTCCTCTACCATTAAATTCAACTATAATTCACCAAATAATTTTGTTAAATTCCTGAATTACAATAAATCCAAATCCCAACCTGTAATTTATGATATAAATAATAACACGAAATCTATTGGGAAAATAATAGGACAAGATGCCTTTTTTAATCTTACGAATGCAAGTTCAGAGAGGTTACTTTATCTGTTTGATGGGACTTCTTTTAATAATATACAGCCTAATAATATTAAATCATATAAATTCAATCAATTAATACTTAATTCGAGTTCAACTTATTTAATTATTTCCAATGTTAGATTAGACTCGGGGGCAAGAGCTTATAAAGACTTTTTAAGTTCTTCTTTGGGGGGAAGTAATATTCCTTATTTAGCATTTACCAATGATATTTATGACCAATTTTATTATGGACAAAAGCATCCTGTTGCCCTGAAAAACTTTTGCAGATATGCCATAAATAATACCACTGGATTAAAATACTTGTTGCTATTAGGCAAAGGGCAACGCTATAACAATAGTCGGTTTAATTCCATTGTTAATGAAAATTTCGATTTAGTACCCACATATGGTGTCCCTCCTTCCGACTATTATTTTGTATCCGGTTTTAACGGTTCAAAATTTAACCCTTTGCTTGCATTAGGAAGAGTACCTGCATCTTCTAATAATCAAATTGCTAATTATTTAAAAAAATTAAACGACCACCAAACTTATGGCTACCAACCCTGGAAGAAAAAAATATTACATTTGGCCGGAGGAGGAAATTCATCAGAAGTAAACCAATTTATTGGCTATCATAATACCTATCACGATATCGCCTCTAAACAAAAATGGGGAGCTTCCAAAAAATTAATTACCAAGCAAGACCCGAGTCCCGTTGATTCCTCCTTGAAATCAAAAATACAATTAGAATTAAACTCTGGCTATGCGTTGGTCGATTATTTTGGTCATGGTTCTACACAGGCAACTGATATAGATTTTGGAGAGGCATACCAATTAAATAATACGTATAAATATCCTTTCTTCTACTTTAATGGCTGCGGACTGGGTAACACCTTTGATGGAACTTCAATTGCTGAAGAGTATTTATTTACAAAAGATTTAGGTGCCATCGGGTGGCTTGCAGGCACAACTTTTGGATTCGTTTCTGAATTACATAGCTATGCGTTAATCTTTCATCAAAATTTAACTGAAAATATCAACTTATCTTTTGCTGAGAATGTAGCCAAAACTATAGAAAAATATCAAAATCCCACCAATAATTATAACAAAGCACAATGCAATCACATGCTATATATGGGAGATCCTTCCATCAAAATATTTGATTCCACATATCCGGACTATGTAATTGACATTTCCAGAAGTAGTTTATTTCCTAAAAAAGTGACCGCAGATGCTGATTCATTTGCTGTGAATTTAAATATTAAAAATTTAGCATTATTTACCAATGATTCTTTCGGGATAAAAGTAAGACAGATTTTACCAAACGGGAAAACTGTTTATTATAAACAGATTTTTAATAAAGCAATAGGAAATAGCGATACAGTCCTATTTTGGATGAATAAACCAACAAGTTTAAATATTAAAGGATTAAATTCTTTCATTATTACCCTTGATTCAATAAATAAAATAAAAGAACAACCTCCCCTCGGAGAAATTAATAATGTATCTTATATCAACTTTAATTTTGGTTCGGCTAGTGCCCAGATACTTTTTCCAAAAAAAGATGGCATTGTAAATTCAACTAATGTAGAACTTATAGCGCAATCCTTAGTCTATAAACATACTAATTATAGTTTTCTATTTGAATTAGATACCACTCCTAGTTTTAACAGTCCGTTCAAAAAGAATTCAGGTTCAGTTTATTCATCTTATATTGCTAAAGCCCACTTTGCATTATTGCCTATTGATAGCATTGATTACTTTTGGAGAGTTAAAATTGATGATGGCTCCGGATCCAATTCATGGGATGTTTCAACATTTTCATTGATTTATAACAGTCCGGAAGGTTGGAGTCAGGGTTACCTAAAGAAATTTATTGAAACCCAAAAAAATAATTTAGGTTTTGATTCAACAAACACTTTAAAATTTGTAACAATACAATCAATTCCTTATGATATAGAAACCGGAGGTAAGAATGCCATAATGCGTACAGGGAGAACGATATGGCACAATGGTTTCCCTCTTAATTGGGGGTATTTGAATGGAAACGGGATAGCTGTGGTTGCATACAATCTAATTAATGAAGAACGGTTTTGCCTAGGTACTAAATTTAATCAGATTGCCAGGACTCCTTGGTGGAACAATCCGCCATCCTATCAAACGAAATATTACTATCCGCCGGGCCTAGCAAAAACATGCCACTATATTTACAATACTTTTAATAAAGAAGATAGGGATAGTTTTTTATATTTATTAAAAATGATACCGAAGGGATATAATTTAGTAATTATGAATGGGAGAGAAACCAATATAAAAAATTGGGAGCAGGAAATATTTAATGAACTTGAAAAATTTGGTGCAGTTAACATTAAAAATCTAAAAGATGGTGATCCTTATATATTAGTTGGTAAGCGTGGACTTGCACTTGGTGAAGCTATGGAAAAAATGGCCAATCCAAATGATGTATTTCCAACCGATCAGCAATTATTTGTTCTCCCAACAAATTTCGACATTTTGGCCGATTCAGGCACTATGTTATCATCACTTATAGGTCCTGCAAAAAACTGGAAATATTTTTATCGTACTTTAAATAAATCTGATATTAATAATGAATTGGTGAAATTTAATATTTACGGTGTAACATATAGCGGAAACCAGTCTATACTTTTTAGCAATGTTTCCCAACGGGAAATAAGCCTTAGTAGTATTGATGCCAAGACATTTCCTTTCTTGAGAATTGAAGCAGATATAGAAGACAGCATCAATAAAACTCCAACTGGTATATCTCGCTGGACAATTTTGTTCAATGGGTATCCTGAAGGACTTATTGACCCATTTGTTTCTCTTTACCAAAACAAAGACACTTTGGATGAAGGGGATAGTTTAATAGTAAAAATTGCTTATTCAAATATATCCAACTATGATATGGATAGTGTTTTAATTCTTACCACTTCTATTAACGACCAAAACGTAAAAGACACAATAGATTTTAAAAAATATAAAGTCTTAAAATCGGATGATTCTATAATTATCATTCGAAAAATTTACACAAGGGGACTTTTAGGGTATAATATTTTAAATATCACAGTGAACCCTGAAATGGCACAACCTGAAGAATATTTGTTCAATAATACGTGGCAGTTTCCTTATCATATAAAAACCGATCAACGAAATCCTTATCTTGATGTGGTGTTTGACGGAAGGCATATTACCAACATGGAAATCGTATCACCTAATCCCGCCATTACAATAACCGCTGTGGATGAAAATAAATTCTTTTACTTAGATAGGGTCGAATACTTTAAAGTAAAACTTAAGGAACCAGGCAGTTCAAATTATAGAGAGTTAAATGTTATTGGCGATACATTTGTATTTGTACCTTCCAAAGGCCCCAATGATAAAAGCAAATTGGTATATAGCCCTCTAAATTTTAAAGATGGTATTTATGAACTTTCAGTTTCGGTTATGGATGCAAAAGGAAATTTTGCTTCGGACGAAGATTATAAGATTTCTTTCCGAGTTATTACAAAATCTACTTTAACCAATGTTTATCCATACCCAAATCCATTTACAACCAAAACACGTTTTGTATTTACCCTTACAGGCGATAAAGTACCGGACTATTTTAAAATATCCGTTATATCTGTTTCTGGAACCCTAGTAAAAGAAATTACCCTCGACGATTTGGGTTCTATCAATATAGGAAACAACATTACCAAATACGAATGGGATGGCACCGATGCATATGGGGATAAGCTTGCCAATGGGGTTTACCTTTATAAAGTAACCGCCAAATCCAATGGCAAAGACATTGAACTAAGTGAAACGGCAGGTGATCTAAACTTTAAAAGGGGCTATGGTAAGTTGTATATTATGAGGTGAGTCCTTTTCTATTAAAGGAATCATTCTTTCTTTTTTTACCTAAATCCATAATTGGTCTTTCGAATAGGCTGTAAATAATAGAGGAGCCACCTATAGTTAGCACCCAAAAGAAGAAATAAACCAATACACCTTCATATTTATTTGATGCTTTAAAATAAGTAGAAATAAAGTACAGCATCGGCAGGTGAAACAAATAAATGGAATATGAAATTTTGCTTAAAAGTTGAAATGGTTTGAATGGTATGGATTCAGTCTTGATATTTACCAATTTTGGTAGCAGAAATAAAACAGAAAGCCCTGCTATGCTAAAGTGAAGGGTTTGATTAAAAAATACACTTTTGAACGGACAGGCCCAAAAAACAAATTGGACAATAACCCCCAAAACGAAAAAGTGATTTTTAGTTTTATTCCAGTAATACTTATAATAATAGCTGATATAAGCACCCAAAAGCCCATACCCTATAGTATCCAGGCGTGTTGAAACAAGAGTACGAAACCATCGGCTTGTGTCTAAATTAGGGTCTGATTTATAAATTCGATAAAGGAGCGGTAAACTCAAAAAAGTAAAAATGACAATTAGTATTGAAGTCTTGTTTGGTAATCTTTGCTTACCAATTTTTATTACAAAAAGTAAAATGAAAGGGAACAATAAATAAAACCATTCTTCTATTGACAAACTCCACGATTTCCAAAATATCCCATCAAAATGGAGATGAAAATTTTGAAAAAAGAAAAGATAAGTAACAATATTTCTATTGACAAATTGATTGTATATGATAATATTAATGATAAGAAACAGAAAATAATTTGGCAAAGTTCGCAACCATCTCCGTTTTAAAAAATCAAGAACCAAAGTGAAATTCAGGCTTTTATTTTGCTCAATAGTTTTTATTAAAATATGGCCAATAAGATACCCGCTTAGCACAAAAAATATATTGACCCCATCGGGTAAAACTAAATTTGAAAACTCTGCAAAGTAATTTTTCAACAAAGATTTGCCATGGTCTAAAACCACAATAAGGATGGCAACTGTTCTTAAAATGTCAAGCCCAAAAATCCGTTCAGATGATTTCAAATTTCTAAAACTATTAGAGGCTTACTATTTTTTTATCCATTGCCCGTTTCGGTAAAATATCCGGTGTTTTGAAAATTTCCGTTTTACAGGTTTACCGGCAAATTTTTCCATACACCAATAAACAAGACTTTTAATAGTCTCATAAGGCGTTGCGCTGTTTTTTATTGAATCAAATTCTTTGTAATAATCCTCTTTTTTTGCCGACAAGCGGCCAGGCCTATCGCGATAGCCTCCCAAAAATGAATCTACCACGTAAAGTTGTTCCTTTGCTTTGGCAAACGAGTACCACAAAAAATAATCACCAGCCAACTTAAAAGTTTCTAGTTTTTCAAAATCAATTTTGGAATTCAACTGGCCTCGCCAAAAAACGGATTCCTGTTGAACAAAAGGCAATTTTTTTCCATTGAAGCCGTTTAAAATTAATCCTTGATTATAATGCCATGGAACATAAAAACTAGTGATATGTCCTCGTACATTATAACATCCTGGCAATCCTGTAATCCAATTGATGGTAGTATAGTTTGAAAATATTTCAGCAACACAGCTAAAAGCATTTGGTAAATAAAAGTCATCACCATTAATATAACTTATTATATCGCCAGTAGCCAATTGCAATCCTTTAGCCAGTGCTTCATACATTGAATTATCTCGGGTTGATTTAATTTTAAAATATACCGAATTACAAAAAATCGCCCTGCTTTTAGTTTGTATTTGCTGTTGATAGTCTTCGCAAATTTTCAACGTATTGTCTACCGATTGACCATCCATAATCAGGTATTCCAAATCAAAATCCCCCCTTTGGTTTATAACACTTTCAATGGTTTCGGAAATATATTTTTCTAAATTTTTGACCGGAGTAATTATTGAAATTTTCATGTTGGTTGGAATAATATTAAAAGAAACGATGTTTCGTGCAATTTACCATTTCTTTCTAAAATCGCCACGCGAAAAATATTTTTCAATAAAGCAATAAATTAAAATAAAGAAGTATCGGCTTCCCATTTCACGAATTTTTAATTTTGATTCCCCATATTTTCTATTAGTCCAGGAGTTTGGAACAACGGTATAAGAATATCCTCTTATTATTGCCTTCAACGGCAATTCTATGGTTAAGTTAAAATGCGGCGATAAGAAAGGTTTAATTCCCTCAATAGTTTGTCGTTTATATAGTTTAAAAGCATTTGTAGTGTCATTGTAATTAATATGCATTATAAAACTAATAATAAAATTAGCAATTCTATTAATTATTTTTTTAAAAAAGGGGTAATCAATCAGTTTTCCTCCTTTAATAAAACGACTCCCAAATACGCAATCAAAGTTTCCTTCAATCATAGTTGAATAAAACTTAATGAGGTCATCTGGAGAATCTGATAAGTCGGCCATCATAATAGCAACACAATCTCCATTATATCTATCCAACCCATATCTAACTGAGTACCCAAAACCATTAGGACCTTTGTTGGTTAGAAATCTAAGAGTTGATATTGACTTCTGCATTTGAATTAATAATTCTTCAGTTTTGTCATTTGAATTATCATTGACAACAAATATCTCATGATCAATTTTGTTCTCTTTAAGGGTTTTGTAAAGTATATTCAGAGTTTCATAAATAGAACCTTCTTCATTGTATGCCGGAATAATAACTGACAATTTCATTTCAATGGAACTGATAAATTGGTATTTATTTCAACTTTATATTTGTAGTGTTTATCGACTAATATAATATATAGATAATATTTCCCTGAATTAAGCGAAGAAATATCTAAAATGGTATTAAAACCAGAGAAATCATAACTTGTTTCATCACCTTTAAAATATTCTGTTACATCTTTTCGTAAAACTTTTGTACATAAAAGAAACTTAATTGGCTTACCATGATAATCTTTTAAACAAATTAAACTTATTATGTTATCTGAATTTGTTTTTTTTATCAAAGACCACCCGGTTAATAAAATACTTTTTGCGCCCTTAATTTGTTCGATTTTATCAAAATAAAATTTAGTTTCTTTATTTTTAATGGTTGAAATCCTATTAATCAAAACCGAATCTTCAATATATTTATATTTAAAATAACCCAAACTATCAGAAGTTTTAAGAATTTTTTTTGGAATGTTCTTTTTATTTTCATACCAACCAAAATTAAAATTTGAAAATTTTCCATTTGTTACTAATGCATAATTGATATCAAATTCATTTTTTTCAGCTATTTTTTTTGGAAGGTATTTGGTTTGAGTTTTAATATTAAAAATAAATGCTAAAGCAGTGAAGATCATCAATAAAAATATATTTATTTTTCGATACATCATAGTAACAAAAGCTAAATAACAACATATCACCAGCAACGTTGAATATATTGTATATCTTGGACTAAGTGCCTGACCTATACCAAATCCAAATCTTGTTAGGGCTGCAAGTACGGACGTTATAAGTATAAAAATAATAAGAGAATATATAACTGGATTTTCTTTATAGTATTTTTTGATAGTTATAAAAATAATAAATAAAACTAGACATATACCTATACAAACTGCATATTTGAGATTGTCTGTAAATAGGTCGCCCAAAAATGCAAAAACATATCCCAAAAATCCAATTGGGTTTTCCAATAATGGTTTTATTATTTCGGGATGATAACTTGGCTTTTTATAACTATAAAAGTAAATGACTATTACTATGATTCCTGATAAAACCCAAAGAATTTTTTTCTTTATTAAAAATTCTTTTCTAATAATTAAAACTAATGTCCCGGCAAAGTAGGTTATCATACCGTTTGCACTCGTTAATGCAGCAATCCACGCAAACAATATTGAAAAATAAATTGAATGGGGCGATGCTTTGAAAAGAAAATATAGAGACATAAGTGCTAAACATATTACCCATAAATTCTGAATAGAAGACATAGCCCAAAAACTAGTTTCCCAATATCTTTGATTAAAAAGAATTATCGAAACAGGCATAAAAGACAAAATATGTACTTTGTGCTTAAATATAAAAGATTTATAAAGAAAGATTAAAGTCAATACCAGCGAACTATTGCCAATAATAATAAATAATTTAAAGTTCAATTGGTCGAGAAGATAATATTGTATCAATACAATAACCTTGACAAATAAAATTCTATGTTCATTATGTTGAGAAAATAATTCCTTAATTCTTTCATGTAGTTCCGGGTGTAAAATAAATTTATTTAAAAAATCCAAAATTGCATGAAAATCATCTAAAAATGGAAAATTAATTGAATAATTTATAATAATATAAAAATAATTCAAAATAATACTAAATGGGATAAATATTGATATTAGTTTCAATACCTTTTGGTTTTTAATTTTTTCAGGTAAAATCAATTGATTAAAAGATTATTTCATTTATTAAATTTTGGAATTATTATTTTAGTATTAAAATCAATTTATTACCTGTTCCAATTTTTCATTGTAACGAATATTTCAAAATCTATTTGTATTTGCGTAAAAAAAGTCTGTTTCATTTGTACAATAGATTCTGCATGAATCTGTCTTAGTTATTATGCCGGTATTACAATGCTTACTTTCTTCATTTATACTTATAAATTGAAAATTTTGCATCAATTAACAAATAGGGTTTGCCATATTTAACGGGCGATTTATAAACTTCATCTGTTACATCAAATACTTTGACTAACAAATACCTATTTTTTAATAAATTCGGACTGTCATTATTAATATTATCAATTTCATTTGGCCTCAATACCAACCAATTTGGTTTTAAATTAGCTATTAGGTCGGAATAATGATTTGTATTTAAGAATTTCCTAGCCGATACAACTTCAGTTGACGACATTCCCGGAAAATCTAAAGTTTTCATTTCAGAATAAAAGCCAAAATAACCCAAACATTCCATAAAAACAGTATCATTTTTCTTATTGTTTTTCTTAAGCCACAGCCCGATTTCTTTTCTATTTCCAAATTCTATAATTTTTTGCTGATATTTCATTTGTAAAGCTCCATAAAGAAAAGTAACAATACAAAAAAACAAAAGAAATGAAGCAGATACATAACCTATAAATTTTACTGATTTGTTGAAAAATATCGTTTTAGATTTGATTAAAGAAATTAAATCTTGAAATATTAATCCCAAAACAATTATAGATAGTAAAGTAATTGGTGGTAAATACCAAGGAAGTGGCCCTTGCCCCGAAACGGCATTGAGATATACTAGTATTAAAAATGTTGAGAAGGAAATGATTCTAACAAAAATGCCGCCTCTGAAGTTAATCCAATATAAGGAGGTAATTAAACTAATTATTTGGGCTATTATTGATAGAAACGACCAACCTGAACCTGAGTATTGAGGCATAAAAATATATACAGCCCCTCTATAATATAATAGAAAGTGTTTAACGTAACTAAATAAAGTTATTAAATCAAAAACTCTTGATTTAGCAATAATCGTATGTGGAATAGGTGTACCATAATAGAACCATGTCCAAAAGAACCAGGGAGAAAATATAATAATGGAAATAAGAATAGGTTTAATAAGCATTTTTACAAACTCAAGACGTGAAAATCCTGCTATACTTTTATTAAAAATAAGAAAACTTAAAATGAGTGCCCCTCCATAAATAAATCCATCAGGTCTTGTATACATGAGTCCGGCAAAACAAAGGGTTAAATGAAAAACTGTTTTGTCAGGAATTGTAATTAATATAAAAAGAAGATAGGAAACAAAAAAAACCATAAGCGATGACTCCATTCCGTTAATAGTATTATCTATAATTAAAAAATTAAAAACAAACATTAATAATGAAAATAAAATGATTTTAGAGTCAACTTGCAGATGATTAAATAGTTTAATAATGAAAAACGGGACAATAGATAATACTGCAGAACAAAATATCCTGTATAACCAAATAGTTAATTCATCAGAATAGTTCAAAAAAATAAACTTAATAAAAGCTGGAATAAGGGCACCCAAAGGGGAAGTATATGTCATGAGATATTCCCCTTTATTATAAACAAATCCATTTCCTAAAGCGAGGTTTTTGGAAGCTCTAAAAGTAATATACCAATCTTCCCAACGATGGTCTGTATAGATTGCAAGTAAAATGCAGATAAAAAATGTAATAAAACAAAAGATTATAATAGTCCTTTTCATATCACAGACTTTTCTTACTTTTTGTTAAACAATTGGTTTAAAATATCGTTAAGGTTATATTTATAATTCCAATCAGGATAATGATTTTTAAATTTACTTACATCGCTTATCCACCATATATGATCACCTATTCTGTTATCTTCAGCATACGAATAGTTCATTTTTTTACCTACTATTTTTTCACATAAAATGATTGCTTCTTTAATTGAACAGTTAGAATAACGTCCTCCTCCTGCATTGAAAACCTCTCCTTGCATGGGGAAGAGATAAAAATGATAAAACATATTAACAAGGTCATAAGCATGCATATTATCCCGGACCTGTTTTCCTTTATAGCCGCAAACTGTGTAGTTATGACCGGTAACAGCGCATTTCATCAGGAAAGATAAAAATCCGTGTAATTGTGCGCCGGAATGATTCGGACCCGTTATGCAACCCCCTCTGAAAACCCCAACATTCATATCAAAATATTTTCCATATTCCTGAGCCAAGATATCTGCCGCCAATTTTGATGCGCCAAAAAGCGAATGTTTCGAGTTGTCAATGCTCATTTTTTCATCAATTCCTTCATTATAATAAGGATGAGTTTCGGCAATTTCCCATCTGTTTTCCAATTCATTTAATGGTAGAAAATTTGGTGTATCGCCATATACTTTGTTGGTAGAGGTATATATAAATACCGCTTCGCTAGAGTAAATCCGGGTTAATTCTAATAAATTGAGGGTGCCATTGGCATTAATTGTAAAATCTGTAATCGGTTCTTTGGCAGCCCAGTCATGGCTTGGCTGTGCTGCAGTATGAATAATCAATTTTATATCCTTGTTGTATTCTGCAAAAATAGTTTGTAACACATCGTAATTTCTGATATCCAGAGAATAATGTTTGTAGGTTTGAATGGTTTTTTCCAATTCTTTTTTACACCAATCTGTAGAAGATTCTTTTCCAAAAAAATAAGCTCTTTGGTCATTATCAATCCCAATTATCAAGTCCATTTTATCAGAGAAAAACCGAACAGCCTCGCTGCCTATAAGGCCGGCAGACCCTGTGATAATTGCAATATTCATAAATGATTAATTTAATATAGTTTTTAAGTGGGCTTCATTTTTGTTAATCCATTTAAAAATATCAATAAAAATATTCGTAAGGCTTTTTCTGGGCTTCCAACCAATTTCATTGTGTATTTTAGTATTATCTGTAATAAAAACCCTCAAATCAGCAGGCCGGTTCTGTTTTTCAGAATCAATTTTTATTTTGTTACCTGTAATTTCTTCGCAAATAGTTGTCATTTCTAATAAAGATACACTCGATGATAATCCTCCTCCGGCATTGTATATTTTTCCATTAAATTTTTCTATTTGGTGTATTTGCACATCAATGAGTTCAAACAAATCATCTATATGAAGAATATCTCTCACTTGTTTTCCTACTCCTCCATAACCAATATATTTAAGCGATTGTTTCCAATAATGTTTTGCCATCCATAAGGCCGCAATCCCCTGATCTGTTTTACCCATTTGCCGAGGTCCGGCAATAACACCAAATCGGGTAATGGCCGATTTTAAACCGTAAAAGGTAGAATATTCCTGAAGAAAAAGCTCAGAAGAAAGTTTGGTTGTACCATAAAAAGAACGTGGACCAGATAGATTTAAATCTTCGGAAATACCAAATTTTGAAATTCCTTTTTCAACTTGATTTTCAGCAAAAGAAAAACGGGTTTCTTCCTCTATAAAATTTGCATTTTCAATTCTTTCAATAGGGTAAACTCTGCTTGAAGAAAGAAAAATAATTTTTGCCTTATTTTTTATGCATGCATTAAAACAATTAATTGAACCATTTAGATTATTATTTATGACATAAGTTGGGTCAGAACCTAAACCTGCCAATACAGAAGGTTCTGCTGATGCTTCAATTAGCATATCAAAGGAGCCAACATAATTTAAATCTTCCTTATTCCGTATATCTCCATGAATAAATTCAATTCCGGTTTTATGAAAATCAATGATATTTAATTCTGAACCTCGTCTCTTTAAATTGTCAAAAGCAACAATTGAATATTCCGGATATTTTTCTTTGAGTTTTATACAGAGTGAGGTGCCAATAAATCCTGCTCCTCCTGTTATTAATATTTTCATGTAGGGGATATCATTATTTTGCGTGTAATTGATTGCTTTTAGTACTACTTTAAGTTATTTGATTAAAGAAGCAAATAGACATAAAAATAAATTAATATTGTTTTTTTTTATCGCGATTCTAATAAATAATATGAATACCCAAGTTGATGTTTTATTATCTACTTATAACAATTCTATATTTCTCAAAGAACTTTTGGAATCTTTGAATAATCAAACATATAAAAACTTTAACTTATTTTTAAGAGATGATTGCTCTGATGAAAATATAAAACAGTATATTCATTCTCATATTTCTTCTTTTAGAAAAATTGAATTTACCAACGGTAAAAAAAATATTGGATATTTCCATTCATTTTGTAATTTAATTAAATCAAGTAAATCTGAATTAATATTTTTATGTGACCATGACGACATTTGGAAAAATGATAAAATTGAAAAATATGTTGCTGCATATGAACAATGCACAGACAAAAATATTCCAATCTTGATTTACTCGGACTTAAACTTGATTGATAAGAATAGTCAGCTTATTTCCACATCCTTTTTTAAAGCTATGAATTTCAGTCCAAACAAATCAAATGATACACTTTTTATCAGAAATTCGATTCCAGGTTGTGCTATAGCATTCAATCAACCACTTAGAGAATTATTTCAAAAAACAAAAAAAATAATACCCTATCACGATCATATTTTAATTTTATTAGCTCTAATGTATGGAAGGATAATTTATGTTGATGAAAAACTAATTTCCTATAGAATTCATTCTTCAAATACTTTAGCAAGAATAGGTTTAACCAGAAGAGAAAAAATACAAAACTTGATTGATATTTATCGTTTCAAATTCAGTTACAAAAAATTCATTGAAAATAGATTTTGTTCTTTTTTAGAACAACTAAAAATATTAATAAAGTTAGATGATAAAAATAATATGAATTTAATCAAGACTAAAAGCATATTATTTAATGACCTGACTTCAAATAAAAATAAATACTTTGCTCCAAGAGATATTTCAGAAAGAATCAAATTGTTTTTTCTGAAATGATAATTAATTAAACAGATTCATTGTGAAAAAATTACAATTATTTTGACATTTTTTAAATAACATGAACTACAAAACCATCTATATTATTTGTCCTGCAAACGGCAGGTCTGGAGGGTCAGAAGCTTTACATCAACTTGCTCACGTATTAACTAAAAAAAAGCAATCCAACTTACTAGTTTATGTTGATTATAAAACATTAGAATTTGTGAGTGCCAAAACACCTACCAAATTTAAATGGTATCATTTTAAAATTTCTAATTTAATAAATGATGATGAAAACAATCTGGTTATTATTCCAGAAACGATGACGAATTATCTTTATAAAATCAAATCTGCAAGAAAGGCAATTTGGTGGCTAAGCGTTGATTATGGGGTATGGAAGGAGAATTTTAAAAATGATACTATTTTGCATTTTTGCCAATCGCATTATGCCTTAAATTTCCTTTTATCAAAAGGAGTGACTATATCCTATATGTTAAGTGATTTTGTAGTCACTTATAGATTGATATCTCTATTAATAAGAAAGAAAAAAAACATTATAGTCTATGACCCAAGAAAAGTAAATTCTGAATTTAATGAAGTAAAAAAAATAATAGAATTGAATTATACTTTTAAAACCATTGAGAATTTAGATAGAATAAGACTGTCCATACTTTTAGCTCAAAGCGATATTTACTTTGATTTAGGGGGTAATCCAGGCAAAGATAGACTTCCGAGAGAAGCAATTCTGCATCACACAATTCCAATCATTTCTAATCTTGGTTCGGCAGTAAATACAATTGATTTTCAATTCTCAACTTCATTTAAATTATCTTTAGAAACACCACCAGAAAACATTTGTAAACAAATAATTGCCATCAACAAGCAGGTTTATGATACTTTTAAAGAATATATCAATTTTCATACTAATGTAGTCAATGAAAAAAGAATTTTTAATGCTGAGGTTAATCAGATATTTGGATTAAATGGAAATTTTAAAATGAACATTTTCGACCAAATTAGAGTATTTATATGCGACCTTAAAGAGTTAAATGATAGCGTTTTTAAACCTGCTTTAATTAAAATATATAAGGGATTAAAATGAGAAAAACCATTGCAGGCATAATTTCATACAAAGGGAGGAATTTTTTACCTGAATGTATAAATTCATGCTTGCAGTCAAATATAGATATTTTGGTCATTGATAATAATTCAAGCGATGGAAGCTTTGAGTATTTATCTTCATTAAACACTTTAAATTTAATCAAAAATGAATCTAATTTAGGATTCACTAAGGCTGTCAATCAATCCATTGAATATGCCTTAAACAAGGGTTACAGCTATCTTCTTCTTTTAAATCAAGATACGGAGTTCGATGAGAAGATGGTTTCACAGCTTCTTAAAAGTTTTGAAGAAAACCCTTCACTTGCTATAGTTTCACCTCTTCAATTGAATGAAGATAAACAACCGGAATACCAGTTTAAGTTAAATTGTGATTATTTTGGAATTGACCTTGACTTATCAAAATCAGAAACTATCGATGTCCCTTTTGTTAATGCTGCCTGTTGGTTGATGGATTTAAGAAAGGTGAAACAAGTAGGTAATTTATATCCCATTTTTAATAATTATGGTAGCGACCTTAATTATTGCCATAGGGTTATTCATACCGGTTATAAAGTTGGAATAAATATTCAAGCAAAAGTTATTCATAAAAAGAAAGACAGGGATTATCAAAACAGCTTTTTAAAAACAATTAAAAATCACAATACTTTTTATCTGGCATTACTTTTAAATCCGCAAGTAACCGTTTCCCTAAAAAATACTTTATTTATACTAGCCAAAGGTTCATTTGGTTTTCTATTTAAATTCAATTTCAAAAAAGCACTGCTGAATACTATTACCTTTTTTTTCCTTCTTCAAAGATTGTCAGTAATTAGAATGATTAAGTCAACCAAAAAATCTTAAATCGTAAATCAAAAATCATTGATACCTTTGCCCCAATGCCAACCCCAAAACTCACTTCCCAAACTCTAGCCATCACCAAAAAAGCCGGCCTCTATTTATTAAAGGAATTTAAAACCTTTAACCAAAAAGCCATTGAGGTAAAAGCACTCAATCAATTGGTGAGTTATGTGGATATAACGGCTGAAAAAATGCTGGTGGAGGCTTTGGGAAAATTGGTGCCGGAAGCCGGATTTATTACTGAAGAAAACACCATTGACAAGGTTTCAGATAAATTGAACTGGATTATTGACCCATTGGATGGAACTACAAATTTTATGCATGGCATTCCGGTTTTTGCAGTGAGTATTGCTTTGCAAAAAGGAGATGAAACCTTATTGGGCGTGGTATATGATGTGTGCAACGACCAGATGTTTTATGCCGATGAAACAGGTGCTTATTGCAATGGAAAACCAATTAAGGTTTCGGAAAACAATAATATTAATAAAAGTTTATTGGCCACAGGATTTCCTTATTATGATTTTGATGGCATGGAAAATTATATGAATGTACTTAAAGAATTGATGCAACATACCCATGGGTTAAGGCGATTAGGAAGTGCTGCCATTGATTTGGCGTATGTAGCTTGCGGAAAATTTGAAGGTTTTTTTGAATACGGCCTAAGCCCCTGGGATGTGGCCGGAGGTGCTTATATTATTAAGCAAGCTGGCGGCCTAGTGACGGATTTTAAGGGTGGTAATGATTATATTTTTGGAAAGACTATTGTGGCAGCCAATCAATTTTTATACCTACCATTTTATAAAATAATTAATCAGAACTTTAATTACACTACTTTGCCATCAAAACACTAAAACACAAAAAAGCACAAAAAAAATAAATGAAATTTATGCGGGTAATTGTAGGTTTAATATTTTTAGTAAATTTTTCCTTTATTGGCAAGGCTCAAAACAATTATGAATTCACCCGGATCAATGAATTTTATTCATTTATTGATTTGGATGTTTCTGAAAACAATAACCTAAATATAGCTTCCGAAAATCTTAAATACACATCTCTTAAAATAGTGATTCAAAAACCGTTTAAAAACCCGATTCGGATAGGTTATCAAAATGGGGATGGGTTGTTAAACTTTCTAAATGCAAATATTTCAGACCATGCAGATGAAGGATTAGTTGGAAATTATTCTTCTGAATTGCAGATTTTTAATATTCCTCAAACTGCAATAAACATTAATTTCGGTGATTTTAAGGGTCATGTAAAACTGATTTTGCTATATGCCCCAATAATCAGTAATTCTAACTCAGATAAGCTTTACAAAGCCTCAAACCGATGCGATAAACCACAAATGATAAGTTACACCGTTTGGCGTGAATTTTTACCAAACCCAAAGCCACCAAGGGAATCAACGGATGTAGAACATTTGGTGATTCATCACTCAGCAGGAAATAATGCCGATACCAATTATCTCGGCATTGTACGAAATATTTATTTGCTGCACACTCAAACCAATGGCTGGGATGATATAGGCTATAATTTTTTAGTAGCTCCTAACGGGATAATATTTAATGGACGCGACCCTCAAGGGGTGGATGATGACGACAATATTTTAGGAGCTCATTATTGTGGAAAAAATCAAAATACCATGGGCGTTTGTATGCTCGGTGATTTTATGAACGTGAGGCCAACTACTCAGGCGCTTTTTTCTTTAAAATATTTACTTGCATGGAAACTTAAGAAAGATAAAATAGATGCCTTTGGCCAAACAAGGCATCCCAGGCCCAATGGAAATTTGTTAAATAATATTTGCGGCCACAAAGATGGGTGTAATACGGATTGTCCGGGTGATTCGTTGTATGCATTGCTTCCTTTAATAAAAGCTGAAGCGGCACGTATAGCAGATAGTTGCGGTTTAATTTTGAGTTTTAAAATTTTGGAACCTTCTAAAAATATTACCCTATTTCCAAATCCGGGTTCCGGAAAAATTACGATTAATTCCAGTCCTGAGCTTTTACATCAATCTATAGAAATTTATGGATTAGCTGGTAATTTGGTTTTTAAAACTTCTTTTATTACTGGAGAATCCCATGAATCAGGATTGCCTTTAGGGGTGTATTTTTATAAAATTAAAGAGAAAGAATCTTATTTGTTTCAAGGAGTTTTAATAATTCAAAATTAAATGTGAAGCTGGTAAGAATTATCCCATCCGTTGTAAATCAAGGTACACTCACTTAAATTATCTCGCCCAATTAGAGCTGAATAGGGTTGTCTTTCTAAATTGACACCACAAATTAAAACCTATTTCAGTCAAGGTCAAATAATCAATAATCAATTTTCAAAGCTCAATATTCAATACCTGCCGGATGATAATTAATCCTGGTCGTGGTGGAATAATTTAAAACTTAGCTGCTGGTAATCAAGGTTGATTATTGAACATTATTTTATAGCTCACCAAAAGATGATCAACCAAAAAATTTGTTAGGAAAAACTGGCATTACGAAAATTGAATATTATGTGAGAAATTAAAAACCTCATTATTCTCATCTATATTTTTTATTAAAAAAGATACATTGCCATATTTTTCAATACCGATTTTTAAAGCATCAAGTCTAGTTTCCCAAACACCAAGGATTTCTTCACCTTTAATAACTACAAACCCACCATTTGCATTTTTTAACTGAAGATTAGCTTTATTAAGTCTGTAAACTTCTAATTCTTTTTCTAACATAGCGGCGTTTTTAAAAAAGTCTTTCAAAGATAAGAAATTCCTTTAATTATTATATTTAACCAATCAATTTTCTTCTTCAATAGGAAAAAAATAGAATATTAAATCAGAATTTAATTTGTAAAAAGTGAATGCCGGAGAATAAATTGCTATTTCCTTAAATACAATAGCAGAAATGCAATGGTAGCAGCCATTTGGCTTGCCCAAAAAATAAACATCCATTTAATTATTTCTGCTTTGGTTTCAGATATTTTTACATCCAAATTGTTAATTTTCACCTCTACACGGTCAATTCTTACTTCAAGGGCAGCCATATCCTTTTGAATAATTTTATCAAAAATTTCAGATTTAGAATCAACTTGAGCTGAGGCCCGAAAATCAATAAACTCTACCACTTTGGCCGCTTCTTTCTCACCAAATTTAAGTTTTAGAAAATCATATACTTCTAATTCTAAAGCCGACATAACAATTATATTTTCAAAAATACAACAACTTTGAAAATATTCAACAAAAAAACGAGCAAAGTTTAATATGTTTTAGCCTAATGGAATTTCCAATAACCGGCAGATTGGTAAATAAACCAATAATTTTTACAAATCCGAAAAAACAGTATGATATTTATATGGAATGTTTTTAGCTTCCCAAATATTTAATATTTCCCGAAAGATTTCATCTTCTTCTAATGTTTGTAATAAAAACTCGTATTTAAAAGGAATTCCCATTTTAGTGAATCGGATAATATTATTATTACCATCCACAATACCACGGGGTTCGGTATCATTTTTTTTGAAATAATTAAACCGTATGATGATGTTTTTTATAGAGTCTATTTTGAAAAAATAATTAAACTTATGCCATCTGATAACCTTTATATAATCCGGTGTAATAATAACCAAACCTTTAATTTTGAGAGAAGAAATTATTATTAAATATACAATTTTACCCGCAAGTAAAAAGAGAGCAATATATAGTAAATAAATATCAGGGATATATTCCTGCCATCCATAATCAACCAAAAAACCAGTATAAGAATTATCGTAGGGTAATGATAATTTTATTAAACCCATTACCCCTAAAAACCCAAGAAAGCAAAATGTAAGGTAATATTTATTTTTTCGGATTAAAAGTTCACATTCAAGTTTGGGTTCATTTTCTATCATAAACAGAACATAGAACTAATAACACAGAATTTTTCTACACATCAATTCTGGCATACCTTGCATTGGCTTCGATAAACTCGCGGCGTGGTGGAACTTCATCACCCATAAGCATACTAAAGATATGATCAGCCTCGGCGGCACTTTCAAGAACGACTTGTTTTAAAGTACGTCGTGCAGGATCCATGGTTGTTTCCCAAAGTTGCTCGGCATTCATTTCTCCTAAACCCTTATAACGTTGAACACCCACGCTATCAGGCCTGTCACCACCCATTCTTAAAACGTGGGCAGCCCGTTCGTCTTCAGTCCAGCAATAAGCTATTTCTTTTCCTTTTTTAAGTTGGTAAAGTGGGGGAGTGGCAATGTATAAGTATCCGGCTTCTATCAATCGGCGCATATATCGGAAAAATAAAGTTAGAATTAACGTTCTGATATGGCTTCCATCCACATCCGCATCTGTCATTATTATTATTTTATGATAGCGAAGTTTGTCAAGATTTAATTCTTTGGCATCTTCTGTGGTACCAATGGTTACGCCAATAGCATGAAACATATTTTTTATTTCTTCATTGTCATAAATTTTATGTTCAAGAGCTTTTTCCACATTTAATATTTTACCACGAAGCGGCATTATGGCCTGGTATTTTCGTTCACGACCCTGTTTGGCGGTACCACCTGCCGAATCTCCTTCCACTAAATAAAGTTCGCATAAAGCAGGATCTTTTTCGCTGCAATCGGAAAGTTTTCCGGGCAATCCGCCACCGCTCATCGCCCCTTTTCGCTGAACCATTTCGCGGGCTTTTTTTGCAGCATAGCGGGCTTGGGCTGCTAATATTACTTTATTAATAATGATTAATGCAAGCTTCGGATTTTCTTCCAGATAATTGTTCAGCATTTCACCTACACATACATCCACAGCACCCATTACATCATTGTTTCCTAATTTTGTTTTGGTTTGTCCTTCAAATTGAGGTTCCTGAACCTTTACAGATATTACCCCAGTAAGCCCTTCTCGAAAATCATCCCCGGCTATTTCAATTTTAACATTTTTGAGCAATCCCGATTTATCAGCATACGTTTTTAATGTACGGGTTAAAGCCCTGCGGAAGCCTGCCACATGGGTTCCGCCTTCAATGGTATTGATATTATTTACGTATGAATGCAGGTTTTCGGCATAGCCGTTATTGTATTGAAATGCAACTTCCACAGGCACGCCACCTTTTTCACCTTCCACGCAAATTGGGAAAGGAATAAGAGTTTCGCGGGTTCCATCCAAGTATTTTACAAATTCTGATAAGCCTCCTTCTGAATAAAATTCTTCCGAAAACGCTACTCCTGCATCATTAAGATTTCTTAAATCTGTAATTTTTAAACGAATGCCTTTGTTCAAAAACGACAACTCGCGCAATCGGGCAGCAATGGTATCATACTTAAATTCGACAAGCATAAAAATTGTGGCATCAGGCCAAAATGAAACAATGGTACCTCTTTCGGTGGTAGTACCTATTTCTTCCACCCCGGTTACAGGTTTTCCAATGGAATATTCCTGTTGGTAAATTTTACCATCGCGGTGAACGGTAGCTACCAATTTGCTGGAAAGCGCATTAACACACGAAACCCCTACACCATGCAATCCTCCTGAAACTTTGTACGAATCTTTGTCGAATTTTCCGCCGGCATGCAGCACGGTCATTACCACTTCAAGTGCCGACCTGTTTTCTTTAATGTGTAAATCAACAGGAATTCCCCGGCCATTGTCTTTTACGGTAATGGAATTATCTTCATTTATGGTAACAAAAATGTGGGAACAATGCCCGGCAAGGGCTTCGTCAATCGAATTATCTACCACTTCGTAAACAAGGTGGTGCAAACCCCTTGGGCCAATATCGCCAATGTACATGGCAGGTCGTTTTCTAACAGCCTCTAAACCTTCTAAAACCTGAATGTTTTCGGCACCATAATTACTCATATCTTTTTTTGCTGGACTCATTTTTGTGTTTAAAATTAATGTGTAAATTTAGGTATAAAAGCCCATAAATTAAGGGTTTTTAAGGCATGTTGTTTTCCACAAGAAATACACGAAAAGTTTTCTATTGCCATCTATTGCCGTCGGTTTAAACCGACGGCAATGGTTAAACATCTGTTATTACATCAAACCCTTTAAAACTGCCAACAATTGCCAAACCCGTAATATGAATGTTTTGGTTTAACCATTTAATTTTACCTGCAATTTCATTCATGGTTGTTCCTGAACCAACGGCATCATCTATTAATAATAAATTTTTAAAATTAACTTCTGATTGAATAGAAAAAGAGTGATTGGCATTATTAATTCGTTCCTGAAGTTTAGAAAGGGATTTTTGGGGTATGGGAATCAATCCAATTATTTTCTGGATTTTAATTTTGGGCAATTTACTTGATATTTTTTCTTCAATAAATTTCATTATTTGTACCTCGCGTTTAATGGTTGGGGGAACAAATGCTATACAATCCACTTCACTTTGCTCAATCAATTGTGCCAACTTGTTGCCAACTAAATCCATCATCAATTGCATTAAATATTTATTTTGGCCTTGTTTGGCATGATGCAATAAGGTGCCAAGTTTTGTTTTACCAAACCGTTCGATGGCATAAAAGTCCATATACAGCAATTTATTAAGCCAGATAGTACCTATTCCAGTGGTGTTTTTCAATTTATCTAATCCATCAATAATTCCCTGCTCATTATAATATCGGTCATATTTTTTTAAGGTTAATTGATATTCACGAAATGTTTTTTCAATCGGCAAATCTCTTTGTTTACACCAATAACTAAAGGCTTCAAGACCATGAAGCATTTTGCCATATTCATTAATTACCAAAAATTTAGATTCTAATAATTCTTCGTCTATCAGAATTCCGGCATCTTCATTGGCCATAAGGACTTCAGGATTTTTTATTACAACCTGTGCTTCAGGTTTTAATCTATACAGGGTTTTGGGCGGAAGGCCAATTCGTTCAATAGTTCCTGAAACCAGTAGCTCGGCAATTACTTTATGCAGCCGTTGTTTTGATATACTTCCATCGTAATTGGCAATCAAAGATTTTATTGAAACTTCTGATTTGGAATTCAGTTGCTTCAGTATATATTCTCGTATGGTCATAATGGGGGCAAATATATACTGTTTACTATTTATAGTCAATAGTAAATAGTAAATATATTTCCAACGATTTTATACACGGGAAATGAAAAAGCTAAGCAGAAAATTAAAGATTTTCAAAATGACCCTTATCAATTTGGGATTGGCGGATGATGGATTGCAGAGTTCCGATTCGTATTTCTGAATGATTTGGTACCGGAACCGTAATCGTCATATCTTTAATTTTCTTTTGCATAATAATATGACTTCCTTTTTGCAGGACTTGTTCAAATCCATTAGTTAAAAGGATTTTGCATACTTCTTTTCCTGAAAGAATTTTATACCTGTTCAACCTCTATCGACATATTAGTAATAAAAACATCAAATTTTAACCTGCTTTCAATTTCATCATGAGAAGCGTATTCAAAAAATAATTCTATGGCTTCAAGCAAGTTTGCCTTCGATTCTTCTATTGTGCTACCCTGGCTGGCTATGTCTAATTCAGGACATAAAGCCACGTAAACACCCGCTTCTTTTTCAATAATTGCTGTAAAATTTTTAATACTTTTCATTTTAAAAATGTATTGATTTATTAAATATGAAAACAAAGGTAAATAAATCAGTCTAAAACTCTTCGTCATGTATTAGAAATGAAAAAGAATTCTTGTAATAGTAAAGTTGAAACTAGGTTTTGGCTCGAGAGTTATAGTTAATAGTTCGCAAGTTGCAAACTATAGCGGGGATATAATAGAATGCAAAATGCAAGCTATGGCAGCGAAGTTATTTCAAAAGATAATCTGACTTTATGAGGGTATCTCGTCTTATTTCTTCTCTAAAAGGATAAAAAAATATTTCGGAAAAAATAATTGTATCCTTTTTTACTATGCCTTCTCTTATTCTATATTCACCTCCACCATCAGGTACAAAAAATTCAACTCTTATTTTAGAATTATTGGTACTATAATAACCTATACAAAATGAAGAATCAAAAGAATTCTTGCTTGTCAAAGTCTTGGGAAGTTCTGTTTCAATAGCACTTCCAATTATTATTCGCCCATCATTATAAAATCCTATATAACCTTTAATAATGCTGCTGTCGTAATTAAGAAACCTTTTGGTTGAAATAAAAATTTTAGAGCAATCAATAAATGTATCCTTTTGAAAATTAATTTTAAAATATGAAATTTAGGATTTTTAGGACGATAAGTTCCATTAGGTAAATAATATCCTTTACATGAGATAATCAGAAGGGATAAAAAGAAAGTAAAAATCTTTATTTTACTCATATGCTAAGATTAAGTTTTTAAGTAACCGACAACTCCCCCCTCAAATTTTCCACAATCAACGAACTCACATCCTTCAAATCCTCATTCCCCAACACCCACATCATCTTAGCCGTAGCAGTTTCCAAAGTCATATCGGCTCCGCTTATTACGCCGGATTTATAAAGTGCATTTCCGGTTTTGTAGGTTTTCATATTTACAAAACCATCCTGACATTGGGAAATGTTGAGAACGGTTTTTCCTTTATCTACCAATAGTTTTATGGCATTAATAAAGGATGGTGATGATGGGGCATTGCCACTTCCAAAGGTTCTTAAAATTATTCCTTTCAATTGTTCGTCATTGGCCAATTGGGTTAGCACATCCGAATTAAAACCGGGAAAAAGAGTAATAATAATAATATTGGTTTCAAATTCAGGTTTAACGATAATCGTTTCTTTGGGCGTTTCTAAAATATATTTATCCCAAATTTTTATGGATTGTTCCAAATCACCCAGCACAGGAAAGGATGGAGATTCGAACCCTGAAAAATCTTTGGAACTTGATTTGGTAGAACGGTTGCCCCGCAATAATTTATCGTTAAAACAAATTAAAACTTCAGGTATAATTGGTAAGTTAAAAACTTTGGCTGCCGCAATATGAATGGCATTGCTCAAATTACTTACAGCATCCGTTCGCGGATGAAATATGGGCAACTGACTTCCGGTTATGACTATTGGTTTACCTAAATTTTGTAAAGCAAAACTGAGAGCCGAAGCCGTGTAAGCCATGGTATCGGTACCATGAATTATAATAAATCCATCATAATTATGGTAGTCAACGGAAAGAAATTTTAAAATTTTAGCCCAATGCTTTGGGGCAAATTCAGAACTGTCAATTACATTTTCAAAAGATTTGTAAGTAAATTCAATTCCTTTTTCTTTGGTAAAAAATCCATCGGCAGAAAGTGCAGGCATAGCTTTTTGCAAAAAATCCCAATCTTGTGGAATTAATGGACTATTGGAATCACCGGGAATTTCGTGACCCATACCGATGGTGCCGCCTGTGTATAATATTAAGATTTTAGCTGAGGGTATTAAACTCATGCTCTTTTCATAGCCAAAAGATACAGAACCGCCATGCGAATAGCCACTCCGTTTTCTACCTGTTCCAAAATTATGGACTGACTGTGATCGGCCACATCGCTGGTAATTTCGACTCCCCGATTAATCGGACCCGGGTGCATAATGGTTATTTCTTTTCCAAGGCTTTCTAAAATTTTTCGATTCAAGCCATATTGCATGGTATATTCACGCAGGGTTGGAAAATATTTTATATCCTGACGCTCCAACTGAATCCTCAACATATTGGCCACGTCGCACCATTCAAGGGCTTTTATTAAATTATATTCAACTTTTACACCAAGGTGTTCTATATGTTTAGGAATAAGTGTGGCCGGGCCGCAAACCATCACTTCAGCCCCCAATTTTTGAAGGCAAAATATATTTGACAAAGCAACCCGCGAATGCATTATGTCACCAATTATGGCTACTTTTTTTCCTTTTACATCTCCCAATTTTTCGCGGATGGAGTAGGCATCCAATAAAGCTTGAGTTGGGTGTTCGTGGGTTCCATCACCGGCATTTATAACTTGAGTGTTTGTATTTTTTGCTAAAAAAATAGCTGCTCCGGGAGCAGGATGTCTCATTACCACCATATCCACTTTCATGGCCAAAATATTATTTACGGTGTCAATAAGAGTTTCGCCTTTGGTTACGGATGAGGAGGATGCAGAAAAATTGACCACATCGGCAGTAAGCCTTTTTTCGGCTAATTCAAATGATACCCGGGTTCGGGTGGAGTTTTCAAAAAAAATATTGGCAATGGTTATATCCCTCAAAGTTGGAACTCTTTTGATAGGGCGATTAATTACTGTTTTAAAATTATCAGCCGTTCTGAAAATTAATTGAATATCTTCATGATTAATTTCCTTGATACCGAGCAGATGATTTACACTTAATGATTCTTCCATTGACAATTAATTTTATTTATATTTTTATTTAGCGGCATTGTCGAATCTTCGATTTTTTTTTATTCAGTTATAATCCAAACTTCTGGTGTTGATATATTTTCAAGCCAAACTACTTCAACCCTGTCATGGGTTCGGGTATCCACTTCCTCGCCAATATAATCAGGTTGTATAGGTAATTCTCGATTAAATTTCCTATCAATTAATGCCATTAATTCAATTTTTAATGGTCGTCCAAAATCGGCCAATGCATTGAGCGACGAGCGAACCGAGCGACCGGTATAAAGCACGTCATCCACAATTATTACTTTTTTGTTCTCTATCAAAAAATCAATATTAATAGTATTTGGTACCAGCATTTTATCACCTTGTCTAAAATCATCCCGATAAAAAGTGCTGTCCAGTTCACCATATAAAATGGTTTTATTCCCTGAAATTCGGCTAATAATTTCTACCAATTTGCGAGCCAGCAATATTCCCCGGGGTTGCATTCCTATTATAGCTACATTGGTCATGTCGCCATGATTTTCGGTTATTTGTAAAGCTATCCGTTCCAGAATTATCCGGGTGAGGCCGGAGTCGAGTATCAGGCGTTTTTCCATTAGTTCTCCGAGAGTTTAATTATTAAATCAAAGCCTTCTTTTGTTAATTTACAAACTGATAAACGACCAATTCGTATTAAATCATTGCTTTGAAGGATGGGTTCATTTTTCATTTGCGCCAAAGTTACAGGGTTTTTAAGTTTTTGCAAAGGAGCCACATCTACAGCTACCCATGCCGGGTCTGGGGTTGTTGGGTCTTGAAAGGCTTCCTTTACAACTTTTGCCAAACCTACTATTTCTTTTCCTTCATTGCTGTGGTAATAACAACAAATATCACCAATTTTCATTTCTCTTAAATTGATACGGGCGGTATAATTTCGTATTCCATCCCATGTGGTTGATCCATCTTTTACAAGTTGATCCCAAGGGTATTTTGCCGGTTCTGATTTTATAATCCAATAGTTCATTGTTGTTCTGTTTGCAAAAAAAAATCCCATTTCAAAAATGGGATTTTTTTTGTGAGTTATAAAAATAAGTTGTTCAATGTTCTTAACTTTTTATTAATTCCTGTACCTGACCTATCCAATTTTCACGTTCCACACGACCCGGAGATTTGGTTACTGCTTCAATTGCTTCGATTCCTTTATCGTTCAGTTTGCTAATTTGTTCATAAGTGGAAATACCAATTTTAAATAAATCTTTTTCAAATTTTGGCCCTATTCCTACGATGGCTTTAAGATCATCTTTTTTTCCATCACTTACTTCACCAACTATACTCATCAGTATTTTCAAATTTTCAACCATAGTTTCATCAGGGGCAACCGGTTCTTTTTTGGCAGGTTTTTCCTTTTTAACTACTTTTTCCGATTTAGCTACTTTTGCATCCGTTTTTATTTTTTCAGCTTCATGTTTTTCAGGTTTTATTTTTTTGACGGGTATATCTGCAATTTCAACTTTCGATATTTTTTCGGGTTTTATCTCTGTTTCGGCCTTTAAAACTTTTTCCTCTTTCAAAGGTTTCTCTTCTTTAATATCTGCCTTCTTACCTTTTGAAGCCTTTGCGTTTGAATCCATTAAAGCTTTTAGACCTGAAAGTGCTTCTATTTCACCTAAGGTTGAACGCTCAGTTTGCTGATTAAAGCGTTTGGCAGTTTTAGTATTTGATTTTTCAATCTTAACCAGTTCTAATTTTTCTTCATCTTTTCTGGCTCTTTCAGCATCTTTCCAAATATCGGTATGTGAAAGTATAATGCGTTTCTGATCTTTATTAAATTCAATTACACGGAACTGCAATTCGTCATCAGTTTTTGCATTACCTACTTTCAAGCCCTCTTTTTTCATGTGCTTGGTTGGAGCAAAACCTTCCACGCCATAAGGCAAAGCAACTGTGGCACCTTTTTCGTTTACTTCAGTAATAATACCTGTATGTTGCGATCCTTCTGTAAAAATGCCTTCGAATGTTTCCCATGGATTTTCATCCAATTGCTTATGACCTAAACTTAATCGTCTGTTTTCACGGTCAATTTCCAAAACTATCACATCCATTTCATCCCCTTTTTTGGTAAACTCAGCCGGATGCTTAATTTTTTTGCTCCATGATAAATCTGAAACGTGAACCAATCCATCCACCCCTTCTTCCAATTCTATAAATAAACCGTAGTTGGTAAGGTTTCGCACAATTCCTTTGTGCTTGGAGCCAAGCGTATATTTTTCTTCAATAATTACCCAAGGATCAGGGGTAAGTTGTTTAATGCCTAATGACATTTTTTGCTCGTTTTTATCAAACGACAAAATAACGGCTTCCACTTCATCACCCACTTTCATAAAGTCTTGTGGATTTTTAAGGTGTTGGCTCCAGCTCATTTCCGATACATGTATTAATCCTTCAATACCGGGTGTTATTTCAACAAATGCTCCGTAGTCGGCTACAGTTACTACTTTTCCTTTAATTTTAGAACCTACTTCTAACGATGCTGTAAGTTCATTCCATGGATTTTCGGTAAGTTGTTTTAATCCCAATGAAATTCGTTTTTTCTCATCATCAAAATCAAGTACAACTACATTGATTTTTTGTTCAAGATGCAATACTTCTTCAGGATGATTTACACGTCCCCATGAAATATCGGTAATATGCAATAATCCGTCAAGTCCTCCGAGGTCAATAAATACACCGAAGTTGGTCATGTTTTTAACAACACCTTCCAATACCTGACCTTTTTCCATACGCGACAATATTTCGCCTTTTTGAGCTTCAATATCATCTTCAATCAGGGCTTTATGAGAAATTACAATATTTTTAAATGCTTCATTCACTTTAACCACTTTGAATTCCATGGTTTGGCCAACATACACATCGTAATCTTTAATAGGTTTAACATCTATTTGCGAGCCCGGAAGAAAAGTATCCATGCCCATTACATCAACTACCAATCCACCTTTTGTACGTGATTTTATAAATCCTCTCACAATTTGGTTTTCGTCTTTGGCAGCTATTATTTTATCCCAGGCACTTTCGGCAATCGCTTTTCTACGCGAAAGTATTAACTGCCCAAGGGTATCTTCTGTTTTTTCTACATATACTTCTACAGTATCGCCAACCGCCAAATCAGGAAGATCCCTGAATTCGGTTCGGTTCACAATTCCGTCGGATTTATAACCTACGTTTACCACAACATCTTTACTGTTCATAGCCACGATGGTTCCCTTCACCACCTGATGTTCCATTAATTGAGTAAAGGTTCCTTTATACAAATCAATCATTGATTGGCGGGAACCATCATCATAGCTTGCAAAGCCTTCCTTATCCATACTCCAGTCGAAGTCTTCTATTGGTGCCGGAGCAGATGAAGTTTCGGTTTTTGCATTTTTAATTTCAGATTCTGATTCGGCAGTGGGTTCTACAATTTCGGCTAATGGTTCTGAAATTTCAATCTCAGGTTCTTCTGTTTCTGCTAAAGATTCTGCGATTTCTGATACAGGTTCTTCCATTTCAGTTTCTGCAATTTCTGATATGGGTTCATCAATTTCAGCTACAGGTTCTTCAATTTCGGCTAACGGTTCGGCAATTTCTGCTGTAGGTTCGTCAATCTCAGCTACAGGTTCTTCAATTTCATTTTCTGAAATTTCGGATACAGGTTCATCAATTTCAGCAATTGGTTCTGTAATTTCAGTTTCTGAAATTTCGGATACAGGTTCGTCAATTTCAGCAATTGGTTCTGTAATTTCAGTGGGTTCATTACCAATAACTGATACTTCTTCTTCAGATGTTTCTAATTGTGAAGTAATTTCTTCTTGGTTTGATTCTGCTTCATCTTCCTGATTATGAGATGGCATTTTTGAGTCAGGCATTTCAGTGGTAGAGATTTCCTCTGTTTGGATGATTTCCGGAGCCACTATCTCCTTTACGGTTTCTTGTGTGTTTTCAGTCAAATTTTATGTTCCTCCTTTGATTGGGCGGCAAATTTAAAATTTTTAACTCGAAAAACAATTATTAAATTCAAGAAATTTCAAAGTTTTTTCTCCTCAATTAGAGCCGGGAAAAAAGGCGTCTTCAATATGAACAATGTCGTGTTTATCATCCCCCAACACCAATGAAATCAAATCAAAACGAATTTCTAAACCATCGTTTTTTTCAACGTTAAATTGCTCAGCAGCTTTACCAAGTAACTTTATTTTTTTCTTGCCAATGGCTTCTTCCGGAAATCCAAAGTAATCAGAGGTGCGGGTTTTTACTTCCACAAACACATATTCATTCCCGATTTTTGCAATAATATCAACCTCCGCCCGTCCAAATTGTTTATTCATTTCAATAATTTGATAGCCTTTAGCCTTAAGGTAACCTGCGGCTATTTCTTCTCCCTCTTTTCCTGTAATGTTATGTTTTGCCATTTGGTTTGGAGAAATTCTATAATGGTTGAAAAAATCCCCCTAACCCCCTTTATAAGGGGGAATCTGGACTTCGAAAAGGTTATTCCGAAAATAAGTTAGCATGCTTTTTTTTTGAATTATTTTAATATTTTATTTATTCGTGATCAAAATTCGTTAATCATTTTCAAGTTCAGCAATAGCCAGCCAGGCCATCAGTCCCATACCAATTGGCAAGGCATCTTCATCAATATCAAACGTTGGGGTATGAACATGAGAGGTTATTCCCTTACCTTCATTTCGGGTACCAAGCCTATAAAAGCAAGCCGGTAATTCCTGGCTGTAATACGAAAAATCTTCGGCAGCCATCCACATATCAAGGTTCACCACGTTTTCTTCTCCCATATATTTTATAGCATTGTCAATGGCTTTTTGGGTTAAATCAGGGTCGTTTTTTAAAAAAGGATACCCTTTCCGGATTTCAATATCACACCGGCATCCCAAACTTTCAGAAATTCCTCTGGCAATTTTCACAATAGATTCATGTGCTTTTGCCCTCCATTCTTCATCCAGCGTTCTGAATGTTCCTTCCAAATACACCTCATTGGGGATAATATTGGTAGCACCGTTGGCTATTATTTTCCCGAAGGATAAAACCGAAGGCACAATTGGGCTGGCTAAGCGACTCACTACTTGTTGCAAGGCAGTAATGACTTGGGCCATTGCCACCACGGGGTCAATATTTTGATGAGGCTGAGCGCCATGTCCGCCTTTACCACGAATGGTCATATAAATTTCATCGGTGCTGGCCATATATAAACCTTTGCGAAATCCAACTTTGCCCATAGGCAAAAGAGGCATTACATGCTGGCCAATAATATTATTTACATCCGGATTTTTCAAAACGCCTTCCTTAATCATAACGGAAGCCCCGCCGGGAAGTTTTTCTTCACCGGGTTGGAAAACCAATTTTATGCTTCCTTCAAATTCACCTTTCAATTGATTTAAAATTTTGGCAGCACCCAACAAACAACTCGTATGCACATCATGTCCGCAGGCATGCATCACCCCGGTATTGTTGGACTTGTAAGGTACGTCATTAGCTTCCATAATTGGCAAAGCATCCATATCGCCCCGCAAAGCCACTACTTTTTTTGAAGGATTTTTACCTTCAATAATGGCTACAATTCCGGTATCAGCAATTTTTTGTTTGTTTGCAATTCCTGCATTTTCCAATTGTTGCCAAACATACTTTTGGGTATTAAACTCCTGAAACGAAAGTTCCGGATTTTGATGGATATGCCTTCGGATGGTTCTTATTTCCTCATGAAGATTGGAGGCGATGGATTTTATTTTGTTGATCATTTATTTTTAAATTTTTTAGGGTCTT
>CAYHCM010000024.1:0-35910 GCA_964355045.1 uncultured Chitinophaga sp.
CCGAAGAAAAATTAAAACGTGAAAATATTAAAGGAAAACAAAAAGCCAACCAAACCCATTACGAAGTAGGTAAAAAAGTAAGAAAAACCATTGAAGATATTGGAGGCACCATGCCTGAAGATTTGCCAGTGGCTGATAGTATAAAAAAACTTGATAAAAAGGATAATAAGAATCAAAAAGGATTGAATTTATAATCTATAAATCCTTCCCCATCTTATCCACTCCAATAAAAAATCCCTCTCGGTAAATTAACTTTGTGGCTAACCCCAAAAAATAGCCATGCCCGATTTTGCCCACCTCCATTGCCATACCCAGTTTAGTTTGTTGGATGGCGCCAGTAGTATAGAAGGTATGGTAAAAAAAGCCGTGGCTGATGAAATGAAAGCCATTGCCATTACCGACCATGGCAATATGTTCGGGGCATTTAAGTTTGTATCGGAATGCAATAAAAAAGGAATTAAACCCATAGTTGGATGTGAATTTTATGTGGTGGAAGACCGGCACAAACACAAATTTTTAAGAGATAATGGAGATGTAAGACATCATCAATTGCTATTGGCCAAAAATGCCGAAGGGTATAAAAATCTTTCCAAATTATGTTCTCTGGGTTATATAGAAGGCTTGTACGGCAAGTATCCACGGATTGATAAGGAGCTTATTTTAAAATATCATGAAGGGCTCATAGCAACTACCTGCTGTATAGGAGCTGAAATTCCTCAGGCTATATTAAAAGAAGGTGAACAAGTAGCCGAAGAAAAATTTAAATGGTGGCTCGATTTATTTGGTGAAGATTATTACATCGAACTGCAACGGCACAAGATGGAAGAACAGGATAAAGTGAATGAGGTGTTGATGCGTTTTTCAAAAAAGTATAATGTAAAAATGATCGTATCTAACGATTCGCATTATCTGGATAAGGAAAATGCCAATGCCCATGATATTTTATTATGCATTAATACAGGCGATGTACAAAGCACACCCAAAGGCGATTTTAAAGGAATGCGTTTTGGATTTCCCAATGATGAGTTTTATTTTAAAACCAAAGAAGAAATGTCAACCTTGTTTATGGATGTACCACAGGCGGTAGAAAACACCATAGAAATAGTTGACAAAATAGACAAGCTGGATTTAAAAAAACAGGTGATGTTGCCTGCATTTCCTTTGCCCAAACCCTTTACCGATGCCGATGAATTTTTAAAACATCTTACCTTTGAAGGGGCTAAAAAACGCTATGGCGAAATAAGTGCTGAAGTGCGGGAACGATTGGATTTTGAGTTATCGGTAATTAAAAAAATGGGTTTCGCGGGGTATTTTTTAATCGTATCCGATTTTTGCGAAGCGGCCATAAAAATGAATGTAACAGTTGGTCCGGGACGAGGTTCGGCAGCAGGTTCGGCGGTGGCGTATTGTATTGGAATCACCAATATTGACCCAATAAAATACCAATTACTTTTTGAAAGATTTTTAAATCCTGAACGGGGAAGTATGCCTGATATTGACACCGACTTTGATGATGAGGGCCGGCAAAAAGTGATTGATTATGTGATTGAAAAATATGGTCAAAATCAAGTGGCGCAAATTATTACCTACGGCTCAATGAAAGCCAAAACGGCCATTAAGGATGTAGCCCGTGCTTTGGAACTGCCGTTGGACGAATCGAACATGTTATCGAAATTAGTGCCTGAAACAGCAGGAATTACCTATGAACAAATCTATGATTTAAAGGAAGCAAAGCTAAAGGAAATTGTAACTAATCCTGACGATATAGCCGGCATAATGAAACTCAGGGAAATTATTGAAAAAGATAATCTTCAGGGACGGGTTTTAAAAGAAGCCCGCCTATTGGAAGGTTCGGTTCGCAATGCCGGGGTTCATGCATCTGCAGTTATCATTGCTCCAAGCGATTTAACAGAAATTTTACCGGTGTGTACGCTTAAAGATTCAAGCATGTGGGTTACGCAATTTGATGGAAAAGTGGTGGAAGATGCCGGTTTGTTAAAAATGGATTTTTTAGGATTGAAAACTCTTACCATAATTAAGGATGCAATTGAATTAATAAAGCAAAATCATAATGTACAACTCGTTCCTGATGAAATTCCGTTGGATGATGAACGAACCTTAGAATTATTTCAAAGAGGTGAAACCAATGGTGTATTTCAGTTTGAAAGCGATGGAATGAAGAAGATTCTCAGGGATTTAAAACCCACCCGATTGGAAGATTTAATTGCAGTAAATGCATTGTTCCGCCCTGGTCCAATTAAGTATATTCAAAATTTTGTAAACCGAAAACACGGCCGTGAAAAAATATCTTATGACTTGGATGAAATGTCAGAATTTTTGGAAAGCACTTATGGAATTACTGTATATCAGGAACAGGTAATGCTGCTTTCACAAAAGTTGGCAAATTTTAGCAAAGCCGATGCCGATACCTTGCGAAAAGCAATGGGTAAAAAAGACAAAGGCACTCTGGACAAAATGAAATCACAATTTATGGAAGGTTGCCTTGCCAATGGCCATGATCTTAAAATTTGCGAGAAAGTTTGGACCGATTGGGAAGCCTTTGCCCAATATGCTTTTAATAAATCTCACTCTACATGCTATGCTTATCTGGCCAATCAAATGGCGTATTTAAAAGCACATTATGGCCCTGAATTTATGGCATCCATACTTACTCATAACAGCAATCAAATTGATCAGATTACATTTTTTATGGATGAGTGCAAACGGATGGGTTTGGTGGTAAAAGGGCCGGATATAAATGAAAGTGATGTTAATTTTTCAGTTAATAAAAAAGGTGAAATTCGGTTTGGTTTGGGTGCTGTTAAGGGAATAGGCGATGCAGCTACGGTCGAAATAATTAACCAACGTAAAACGGGAGGAAACTATACCTCAATTTTCGATTTGGTTTCGAGGGCCAGTTTGCGAACTGTTAATAAAAAATCATTGGAAGCCTTAGCCTTGGCAGGGGCATTCGATAGCTGGGAATTGAACAGAAGCCAATATTTGGAAAAAGTTGCAGGTTCGTTTTTTAATGGTGTAGAAATAGCCATAAAATTTGGTGGGCAGGTTCAGGAAAATAAAGCAAGTAATCAAAACAGTTTATTTGGGGAATCGAGTGGTGGAAAGGTTACGGAACCAAAATTACCTTTTATTGAAGAATGGAATCCGATTGAAAAATTGAACAAGGAAAAAGAAGTGGCTGGTATGTTCATTTCTGGTCATCCGTTAGATAATTTCAGAATGGATTTGGATTTATTTACAAATACGAATATAGCCGAACTTGAAAATTTAAATTCTCTAAAAGGCAAGGATATAAAAATTGCGGGAATGGTAACTTTGTTTGAGGAACGAGTAACCAAAACCGGAAAACCCTGGGCCAAATTTGTGTTAGAAGATTTTAGTGGAGCTAAAGAATTTGCTTTGTTTGGAACCGATTTTTCAAATTTCAGACAAAATTTACAAAAAAATGCCATGCTTTATGCCATAGCCGGAACCGTAAACAGCTACAGAAACCCCGATGAACTGGAATTAAAATTTAATAAAATATCTTTTTTGGCCGATTTACGAAACAGTCATTTAAAGAGCGTTCAGCTTCAATTAAAAACCAATCAAATTAATAAAGAAACGCTTGAACGTCTTCAAAAATTAGCCAAAGAAAACAAAGGCCCGGCTATTTTAAAAATTTTAGTTCACGACCCGGAAACGAATTATCAAACCGAACTTTTTAGTCGTCAGCTAAAAATTGACTGGAATAAAACCATGCAGCAGGAGTTAGAAATTATGGATATTGGGGTAAAAGTGAATTAGACGCAATTTTTGAACACGATTAAAAATGATTTTCATAATAAGCACGATTTTTAGATTTTAAGAAGGTTTGCTAATCTTAAAATCTGGCGCATAAATCGTAGTTATAGCCTTTTAAACCGGTGGACGGCCAGGTTAAAATAAAGATATTCAGGGATTTTAGGAATTATTCCACCCGTTTCAAGGTTCTTTTAGTATCCATTCCTTCCACCATATAGGTTTGTTTTTTATGGGTAGAATCTTCAATAATAAATTTAAATTTATAAGCTTCATCCCTGTCAAAGTTTTTACCAAATATCGTAAGGGGAGGTATCATATGAAGATAATATTCTGAATTTATTTCAGGCATTTCAGTGGTCCATTTTGTTTTTCCTTCAAGGGTTATAACTTTAATAATTTGAGCTTCCCAGCCATTGTTTGTAAATGATATTCGTATTGTACTATCAGTCTCTGAACTATGTCCTTCATCTTTTAAAGCCGGTTCATATAATCGTATTATTTCTTCTATTTCATAATTGATTCCTGATTTTAACATATCAGTTCCCTTCCGTTCATTGTTGTGGTAGCCATTATAATCTTTGGTAACTGAATTTGCCAGCATGGCTTTGCTTATTTCTATTCCCGGAAATCCAGCATTATTATTATCGTAAAACTTTTCTATTCGAATTGGGGTAGGATTATAAAACTCAATTTTTAAAACAGAGCAATAAATTGAATCTCCATTCACTTTTTCAACCTTTAAATAAATGTTATCGGATGAATATCCATCTATTTGGTTCAACTTAATTACATCATGGTTGCAGAGGTTTTTAAGCCGGGTTTCAATTTCGTTAATTCGTTCAGAATATTCCTTTTTCTGTTCCAAATTATAAAGGTAACTCTTATATTTTTCATACCCAAACCAGGCTCCAAATCCAATTATTAAAAAGAAAAGTGGTATTAAAAAATAGGTTCCCCCTTTTACGCCAGTTCGTTTTTCTTTTACAACCATTGTTTTGGTCCATGTATCGTGCCAGCCATATACCAACACCGAAAAGGCTTCAAACGGAACAAATCGAATAAGAGTTCTTAAAAAAATAGTTCCGGTTTTTGGCCTTGCTCCATCTAGTGTAATCACACGAGTTTCCGATAAAAATTTAGCCGGTGTGGCTGAAAAAACACTTTCAAAAAATACATAAAAAATAAACCTAATTATTATAACAAGTAGATAAATCACTGCCTGTGGTCCAATAAGAATTGCAAGTGATTGCAGCGCGTTGATTTGAAGTGGTCCTCTGATAAAATACATTACGTAAGGCGAAAAAACCAGCACACAAAATATTAAATCAATATTAAGATGAAAAAATCGTTGCCATTTAGTTGCCTCTTGATACTCCACCAAATTTTCTATTTTTATAATATCAATTGCTTTTGATTTATTAATAACAGTAAGCAACCAATACGATAAAACAATGCAAAGCCCATCGCGAATAAGTGCTAAGAATAAATATATCCAGCTTTTAAAGATTGAATATTCATTTATCAGTGGATTAATAAGTGAAAAAATAAATCCCAAAGAGTTGTAAAGAAGTATTAATGAAAAGCAAAATCGAATCAATCGACTTTCGCGTTGATTACTGGTTAAAAACAATATTCCTCCTATTAAAAATAATGAGTAAAAACCAATATTTAGATAATTCCTTATCTCATAATCAAAACTATCAATTCCAGGAAGCGAAAGATTTATTGACCGAACAAAAAAGCTGAATATCCAGAATGTTTCTGAAACATTTTTTCCTGAATCCTGAATAATTAAAGGCCAAATATTGATTATCAAACCCAATAAGGCCAGAAGGATAGTTATACCGGTTATTATTTTATATTTTTTTGGGTCAAGCATTTTTGTAAGGTTAAAGGTTATCCTAAAAAGGTTAAAGGTTAAAGTGCGAAGGTTAAAGTCTAAAATCGTAAATCTAAAATCTAAAATAGTTAATACATATCCTTCAAGGTATTCATTTCTGTAGAGCGGGTTGAATCAAGACGGATAAGAGTAAAAAGCAAAACCGTAAATCCAATTAATGACGAGCCTCCATAACTAAAGAAAGGTAGGGGGATGCCGATAACCGGCACCAGTCCTATGGTCATACCAATATTAATTGTAAAATGAAAAAAGAAAATGGAGGCTACGCAATACGCATAAACACGGTTGAAGCGGTTTTTTTGCCTTTCGGCTAAATAATAAATCCGGGCTATGAGAGTTACAAAAAGAATCAGTATTACCATGCTGCCTACCCAGCCCCATTCCTCCCCAATGGTGCAAAAAATAAAATCGGTATGTTGCTCGGGGACATAGCGTAATTTGGTTTGAGTACCTTGCAAAAATCCTTTTCCTATTAAACCTCCGGAGCCAATGGCAATTTTAGATTGATGAACATTATAGCCTTCTTTTTTGGTATCTTCCAATAAACCGAAGGTAACAAGAATCCTCTTTTTTTGATGATCTTTCATCACATTATCCATTATTAGATTAATACTGGAGCTAAAACCTATAACTGCAATAGTTACCAAGATTACAGGCCAGGTTAAGTATTTTCGGCGTGAACTGATAAAATAAAAAAGCAAGGCAATAATGGCAAAAATTACGGATACCCAAATAAAACCAAAATAAAGTGTAAGGATAAATACAATGATTGCACATAGAGCCATTACAAACCAAATACCTGAGAGTCCTTCGCGATAAAGAACCAATGAAAAAGCTAAAAATACCAAAGATGCGCCAGTGTCCTGCATTAAAATAAGAGCCATTGGAATTACGAAAATTGCTAATGCAATTCGCAAGGTTTTTTTGTCTTTAAGCCTGGCATCGGGAGTTCCCAAAAATTTTGCTAAAGCCAATGATACACCGTACTTGGCGAACTCGGCTGGTTGAAGATTGAAACTTCCTATGGGAATCCAGTTTTTATTTCCGGCCACTTCTTTGCCTATAAAAAATACTGAAATAACTAAAGCAACCAAAATTCCATATATGCCATACGAAAAAAGATTGAAGACTTTGTAATCAAGAAACAACCAAAAAATGGCTATAAAGGCCGAAACACAAATGAAAAGAAATTGTTTACCATAATTTTTATTTAAATCAAAAATACTTTCGGTTGATTCATTCCACGAGGCTGAATAAATATTGAACCACCCAAATAATACCATGACAACATAAATTAGTATTATTGGCCAGTCGAATGTGTTGGTATCAATTATCTTCTTCTCTTTCATATGTAATTTTCTGTCTTTTAGATTAAGGCCATATGTAATGCCTAATTTAACTCAAGGTTTGTCTTAACTTGGTTCTCAGCGGCATTTCATCCTTATTTAAAACCATATCGCGGTTGATGGGCGCATTACTTGCTTTATTTTCATTCTTTTTTTTACGTGCAATGGAATCGTTGATAGCTTTTTTAGCCGAGTCTTTTAAAAACTTCAATCTTGCTGTGTCAATGGGTTTAGGTTTTGACAGAAAATAAGCATTTAAAAGTCGTTTTTCCAATTCAGGCCTCGAAGTTTCGGTTACTTTTTTTATATATTTTTCAATCATTAGCGTGGCCACCGGTGCCGCCCAGGTGCCTCCAAATCCGGCATTTTCAATGATACAGGCAATTGCTATTTTTGGATTATCCTTTGGAGCAAAACACATAAATACGGCATGATTTTTTCCATGAGGATTTTGAACTGTCCCTGTTTTACCGCATATTTCAATACCTTCAATACGCACGTTGGTAGCTGTTCCGTTCAACAAGGTTCCAGCCATCCCATCTACTACTGCTTCAAAATGATCCCGATGAATTTTTATTTTATGTTTGGTTTTAAATGTTTCAGGAATTGCCGGTTTATCATCTACCATTCTTATGCAATGCGGAGTATAATAATAGCCCCGATTAGCAATTGTACTAATAACATTAGCCATTTGCAAAGGTGTTATAAGTATTTCGCCCTGCCCGATTGATAATGAGATTAAGCGTGAAAATCCCCATTTCCCATTGTGCATTTTATCATAAAATTCAGGGCTTGGAATATTCCCCTTCGATTCAAAATTAATATCAGACCCTAATTTATTTGCCAAACCAAACTGAAGCATAAAATCTTTCCAATGTATATAAGCTTCACGTGTGGTTTTGTATTTAGGATTTTCCAAAATTTCTCTATATGTATTACAAAAATAGGCATTGCAACTATTGGCTACCGCCCCTCTAAAATCCAAATTAGGCGGATGAGGGTGACAATCTACATGCAGCCTTCCTATGCTAAAGCCACGGTAACATGGAAATCGGGTTTCGGGATAAATAACACCTTCCTGCAAACCGATTAACCCGTTTAATAATTTAAATACCGAACCTGGAGGATAGGCTGCAGTAACAGCTCTGTTAAATAATGGCTTGGTAGGATCGTTTAACAATTTTCCATAATTTTTGCGTTTATTTCTAATTGAAAGTTCATCAGGATTATACCCGGGACTTGAAACCAAGGCAAGAATTTCTCCGGTCGAAGGTTCAATGGCCACGACAGATCCCATTTTATTTTGCATTAGTTTTTCGCCATATTCCTGAAGTACAAGGTCTAAAGTTGTAGATACTTTTTTCCCCGAAACGGCTTGCTTATCGAATTTACCTTTGGAATAATTCCCCTGTAATTTTCCTTTGCTGTCCACCAATATTACTTCTTCGCCTTTTTCACCCCGTAATTCCTTTTCATAATATTTTTCAATACCACTTATTCCAATAAAATCACCTTTCGAATAATAGTTTTCTTCTTCCAGCTCATCCAATTGTTTTTGCGAAATTTCACCAATATACCCTAAGACATGCGCTCCACCCGAAGTTTTATATTTTCGGTCGGTTTTTATGTCAACATAAAATTTTTCGAAGTCATACATGCGTTCCTGCAAGGCAGCATATTTAAAAATTTCAAGATTTTTATAAAATACAGCACTGCCTTTATACACTGTTTTGTCGGCTTTTTTCAATCGTTTTAAAAAATCTGTTTTGGTAATTCTTAAAATACTGCAAAACCCTGTGGTGTCAAAATTTTTAAGCGTAAATGGATAGGAAATCATCAAGTCATAAAAATTGTCGTTGTAGGCAATAAGCTTATTGTTTCTGTCATAAACCAATCCTCTGTTAGGATGAATGGTTAGTATTTTTTTGGAATTAAAATTTGATAAATCAACATAAGATGTATCAATAACCTGTAGATAAAATAAGCGTGCCGCAAATACTACACCTATAGCAATTACCGCTATTATTAAGGATTGATTGCGGGTACTTCCTTCAGACATTGGTAGTTTTACGACTAAATAAAAATCCTATCAGCAGCATGATAAAGGTGGCGATTAATCCACTGCTTAATGCTTTTAGCGATAATAATCCTAAGCCTGTAAATGCAAAAGCTTCTAAAAAAAACACAAGCAAATGATAGAGCAGCGAACAAATAAGTAAATAAAAAAAGTGCCAACTGGCAGGCATATTTCTTAAATTAGGTGTCATCCCCCTTTCTATTTCTTCTTTATCCAATGAATATTTAATATAAAAAAAACGGAAATAACCCAATGCAGTTCCCGCAAATGCATGGATTCCATACGTATTTCCTAACCCATCAATAAGGCCCCCACTTACAAATCCTGCAATAAGGCAAAACCAAATATCAGTATTTACCGGCAACAATAATAAAAATAAAATAAATACCTGCGGATTGATATAACTGTTTATATCAAGCCCGTTAAGTATAAATACCTGCAGGCCTGCAAGCAAAATAAATGAAAGAATATGTCGAATTATACTAATTGCCACTGGTTATCTGTTCTTCTAATAATTGTAATTCGTTTTTCTGTAAATTTTTAATAATATAAACACTTCTCAGGTTTGTAAAATTAGTTGACAATTTTATTTTAAGGTTTAAGGTAGATCCTCCGGGAGCATTTTTTATTTCAACTACTTTGCCAATCATTACATTTTCAGGGAATATTTCAGAGTAATGGCTGGTTTGTACAATATCGCCTTTTTTTACAGGAGTAAATTTGTTGAATCTTTCTATGTAAACATAATAGGGTGAATTGTCTTTCCATATCAATTTTCCGGGTGAGTTATTAATTCCAATTTTAGGTGGTATATTGCTCTTACTATTTAACAACGACATGGCAATACTGAAATTTTCAGAAACATTTACAATAATTCCAACTATTCCCTGGGGGCAAATCACTCCATCATTTTTTTTGATTCCATGTAGGCTTCCCCTGTCAATGGTAATATAATTATTAGCTAAGTCCGTAGAGTTTTGAATAACACTTCCCGGAATATAGTCGAATCTTTGTTTAAATGAGGTATCAGTATTCCTAATGGTATCGCCTTTGTCAATATAATAGGATTCCAGGATTTTCTTTCGAAGAGAATTATTTTCTAATTGCAGCCTAATATTTTCATCACCTAGTGTAAAGTATTTGGTAATATTGGCGCGCTGGTTAATAATATATCCGTTAAAATTATTGGAGGTATTCAATAATACGGCATGATGGTAAAAATTAAACGAATAAATAGCGTAAAACGCCAAAGATTCAAGAATCAGGAAAAGGAAAAAGTGCGAATACCGCTGTATAAAGAGGAAAAAATTACGCATTTATTTTCCCCAAACGGGTCTCCATGTATTACTGCATTATAGATTTAAAGGATTCGAGATTTTTCAGAACATGGGCTGTACCACGCACTACTGCACGAAGCGGATCTTCGGCCACATATACCGGTAGTTTTGATTTTATGGAAATACGCTTATCCAAACCACGAAGCAAAGCACCACCACCTGTAAGGTATAAACCGGTTTTATAAATATCGGCGCTCAATTCAGGAGGGGTAAGTTCAAGTGTTTTTAAAACTGCTTCTTCAATTTTTGAAATTGATTTATCCAAAGCCAAAGCGATTTCTGAATAAGAAATATAAATTTGTTTTGGAATACCTGTCATCAAATCACGGCCATTTACAGGATAATCATCCGGCGGATTATCCAATTCGGGAAGGGCCGAACCTACTTCAATTTTAATAACCTCTCCGGTTCTTTCGCCAATTAAAAGATTATGCTGCCGACGCATATATTCAATAATATCCTCCGTAAAATCATCTCCGGCCACCCGAATACTCTGGTCGCAAACAATACCCGAAAGGGCTATTACGGCAATTTCGGTAGTTCCGCCGCCAATATCAATAATAAGGTTTCCCATTGGTTCAGCCACATCTATGCCTATACCAATAGCAGCCGCCATAGGTTCATGAATCAAATAAACTTCTTTGGCTCCGGCCCGTTCGGCTGATTCTTTTACTGCACGTTTTTCGACTTCGGTAATGCCTGACGGAATACAAATCACCATTTTAAGTTGTGGCTTAAAAAGGGTTTTGCTGGGGTTAATAAGTTTTATCATTCCCCTGATCATTTGTTCGGCAGCTTCAAAGTCGGCAATTACACCGTCTTTCAATGGGCGAATGGTTTTTATATTCTCATGCGCCTTGCCATGCATTTTTTGAGCCTCTTTGCCAATGGCAATAATCTCACCGGTTGTTCTGTTTTTAGCAATTATAGACGGTTCGTCCACTACTACTTTATCCTTATAAACAATAAGGGTGTTGGCAGTACCTAAGTCTATAGCCAATTCTTGTGTTAAAAAATTAAAAATGCCCATTAAAGCGAAATGCGTTTAAAAATTCCACAAATTTATTGTGAATTAGGGGGTTTTGTTATGAAATGTAAAAAAATATTTATAGAGGTATTTAAATAGGTTTTAATATCGGGATTCTAATGCTTAAAATGCCGATTCCCGGTCATCACCATAGCCATATTATTTGCGTTGCAATAATCAATTGAAAGCTGATCTTTAATAGAACCTCCTGGCTGAATAACGGCCGTTATTCCTGCCTTATGCGCTATTTCCACACAGTCGGGAAATGGAAAAAAAGCATCGCTTGCCATTACGGCTCCGTCAAGGTTAAATCCCAAATGTAATGCCTTATGAATGGCTTGATTTAATGCATCAATGCGGCTGGTTTGACCTGTACCGGATGCTAATAACTGATTGTTTTTAACCAAAACAATAGCATTGGATTTGGTATGTTTAACCAAAATATTTGCAACAACCATATCTTTTTTTTCGTTCTCTGTTGGCTGTTTATTCGATACAATATTTAAATCTGCAATCGTCAGTATTTTTAAATCTTTCTCCTGGGTGAGTATCCCGTTCAATATCGTTCTTGAAATTTTAATTGGAAAATCTGTATCTTTTATTTCAAGAACAATCCGGTTCTTTTTACTTTGCAGTAGTTGGATTGACTCAACAGTAAATGATGGCGCCATAATTATTTCAAAAAATAAAGTGTTCATTTCTTTGGCAGTTGTCTCATCCACTTCTGCATTACAACACAATATTCCCCCAAAAGCCGAAACCGGATCGCCTGCAAGTGCGGCCAAGTAGGCTTCTTTGAGCGTGGCTCTGATAGCCAGCCCGCAAGCATTATTGTGTTTTATTATTGCAAAAACAGGTTCAGTTTTAGGGAAATCCAATACTAATGAAAGTGCCGCATCAATATCTAATAAATTATTATACGATAATTCTTTGCCCTGATGTTTAATAAAAATATTTTCAAGGTTACCTGTAAAAACTCCCGCCTGATGGGGGTTTTCGCCGTAGCGCAATTCATAATTTTTATTTCCGGCAAAGTAATCAGTGATGGCTTTGTCATAATGGGCTGTGGTTGCAAAAGCAAGTTCGGCATACATTTTTCGGGTTTCAATAGTTGTGCTTCCATTTTGTTCGGAAAGATTTTCTAATAAATTTTGATACAAATTTTTATTGGAAACAATCAGGGTATCCTTAAAATTTTTGGCAGCAGCGCGTACTAAAGAAACTCCTCCAATATCTATTTTTTCAATAATTTCATTTTCTGAACCTCCGTTTTTTACAGTTTCTTCAAAAGGGTATAAATCTACAATTACCAAATCAATGGGTGGAATATTAAATTTTTCTATTTCCTGTATATCCTGCAAATTTTCCCTTCGGTAAAGTATTCCTCCAAATACAGCAGGATGCAGAGTTTTCACTCTTCCGCCGAGTATGGATGGAAATCCGGTTATCGTTTCCACAGCAGTTACAGGGATATTTAATTTTTCAATAAACGTTTGGGTGCCTCCGGTTGAATAGATTTTTACTTCCAGCTTATGAAGTAAATTCACTATCGGCTCTAAACCTTCTTTATTATAAACGGAAATTAAAGCGGAAGAAATTTTTTTCATATGGAGCAAAGGTAATAATTAGAAAGAGGCAAGACGGCGACGTGATAAATATGTGTATATCTGCTTTTCAGATTTTCAATCTTTTTATTTCTTCCAAAAGTTCATTCTTGTCAATAGGTACAACCCCAACTTTTTGGCAAACCAAACCTCCTGCTATATTTGCTACTTCGGCCATTTGTGATAATTCCATACCCGATGCCAAACAAAGGGCAGCCACACTTACCACCGTATCTCCGGCACCACTCACATCAATTATTTTTCGTTCGTGGGCTTTAATATGGGACGACTTATCGGCCGATTTTACAAAAACCCCATCTTCTGAAAGGGTCACCATAACATTTTTACAACCTAAAATTTCAACAAGTTTAGAAGCCGCTTTTTCCATATTGACCAGTTTGGTTAAGTCTGAATCAGTTTTAAGTCCTTCCTTTATTTCCTTTCGGTTGGGTTTAAAAAGTGTACAATTTTTATAAGCGAAGAAATTTTCATTTTTGGGGTCAACAATGGTTGGAATATTATTTTTATTGGCAATTTCAATAACTTCCGAAATCAATCGTTCGGTTAAAAGTCCTTTGTTATAATCTTCAAAAATTATGGCATCTGTGTTTTGAATATTTTTTGTTATAAATCCTAATATTTTGTTTTCAATTTCGGATGAAACAGGGTTTGTGGATTCATGATCAATGCGCAACAAATGTGTACTACCCGAAATAACACGGGTTTTCATAGTTGTAGGACGGGTATCATCAGTTATTAAACCGTTCGTATTTATATCAACTTTATTAAGCAACAATCCAAGTTCCCGGCCTTCTTCATCATTTCCTGTAACCGCACAAATAGTTACCTGAGCGCCCAAACTTTTTAAATTTAATGCAACATTGGCTGCGCCTCCTGGTCTGTGGTCTTTTTTAGAAACAGATATTATAGAAACGGGTGCCTCAGGAGAAATTCTGTCAACCGAACCAAAAAAGTATGAGTCTAACATCACATCCCCAATTACCATAATATCTAATTTTGAAAAGGATTCTATTATGTTGGTAATGGACATTGGTTTCCGGCTATTGAGTGATTTGTTGAAATGGTTGGAATGGTAATTGGTTATTTGGTTTGTTAAACTTTTCCAAAGTTCTAAACTTTGGAAAAGTTATAGAGATTAACTTCTGGTATGTTTCTTTTTATTTGGTAAATAAATCTAAAATCGTAAATCTAAAAATCGTAAATCTCAAATAGTAAGGGCTTCTTTTATTTTATCAAAAGCAAAATTAAGGTCGGTTTCATTTAATGAATAGGAAATACGGATACATTCAGGATTGCCGAATGCCTCGCCCGATACCACAGAAACATTGGCTTCTTCCAATAAATAATAGCATAGGTCGCGGGTTGAATTTATAACTCTTCCTTTTAATGTTTTGCCAATAAAATAGCTAAAATCAGGAAATACATAAAAAGCGCCATCAGGCACATTGGTTTTTACGCCGGGTATTTCTTCCAATCTTTTTAAAACACAATTTCTGCGATTTAAATATTCAGCCTTCATTTTTTTAGTAGGTTCCAGGGAACCTGTTAAAGCCGCAAGTGTAGCCTTTTGGGCAATGCTATTGGCACCGCTGGTAAACTGTCCTTGTAATTTTTCACATGCCTTGGCAATAAACTCAGGAGCTCCGATATATCCAATCCTCCAACCGGTCATTGCAAAAGCCTTGGCTACACCATTCACAACAATGACCCTGTCTTTTATATTGTCAAACTGAGCTATACTTTCATGCTTTGATACAAAATTTATATGCTCATAAATTTCATCCGACACGATATATATATTCGGGTATTTAGCAAATACATCTGCAATTTCTTTTAGTTCATCTTTGCTGTAAGCCGATCCGCTGGGATTGCAAGGCGACGAAAAAAGAAACATTTTTGTTTTTGGAGTTATGGCTGCTTCAATAGCGCTAGTCGGCGATTTATAATTACTTTCAACATTGGAAGGAACAAAAACCGGTTTGCCGGATGAAAGTTTTACCATCTCACTATAGCTTACCCAATATGGGTTAGGAATTATTACCTCATCGCCCGGATTTATCAAAGCCAATATCACATTCATTATGGAATGTTTGGCTCCGGTAGAAACCACAATTTGATTTGGGGAAAAATTCAATCCGTTATCCCGCAAAAATTTATCGGAAATAGCCTGCCTTAAATCCAAAAAACCCGCCACAGGCGAATATTTGGTAAAGCCTTCATCCATGGCTTTTTTGGCGGCATCAATTATGTGTTGGGGTGTTGCAAAATCAGGCTCGCCAAGGCTCAGGTTAATCACTTTGATTCCTTGTGCCGACAGCTCCCGGGCCTTTTTGGCCATTTCCAGAGTTTGTGATTCTTCAAAATAATAAACCCTGTTGGCTAATCGTGTATCCATCAAGCTGCAAATAACGCCTTAAAAAATAAATTTTAAACAATGAATGTTTTTTTTTACAAAAACAGTTGGTTTAAATTTCAATTTGTAATTACTCTATCGGTTGGTGTCTCAATAACCGAAACCAAAGTTAACTCTTAATTGCTCTCTCGGTTGGTGAAATTGTTATGACTTTACCAAATATTTTTTCAACTATTTTCATGCTGCACTTTTGGTGTTATCCACATAAGCTTTTTTGCTATTGACTACTGCAACAGCTCTTAAGACTATTTTATTTCTTATTGCATTTAATATGCTCATGCTGTGTTTTCCTTCTGCCTTTTTGCGGTTATAATAATCTTTAAATTCAGGGTAATATTGTATGTCGGTTAGTGAGCAAAGATGTAACAATTTCTTTAGATCCCTATTGGCCATATTATGTACACGGTTCCGCCCTTTTATACTTATTCCACTTCTTTCAGCAAATGGTACCACACCGGCATAACATGCCAATTGTTTACCACTAATTTTTGAAGCAAAAGTTCACACCAACCACGAATGAAATTATGGTCATCCCATATTACCTTAGTTTAAAAATAAACATTAATTACATATGAAATGCCCATGAGAACAAAGTTCACACAAACCAGCATGAAATATGGGCATTCCATATGACCTTAGTTTAAAAAATAAAAATTAATTACATATGAAATGCCCATGAGAACAAAGTTCACACAAACAAGCATGAAATATGGGCTTTCCATATGACCTTAGTTTAAAAATAAACATTAATCACATATGAAATTTGAGTTTTGGATTTTGAAATTTTAAATTTGGGTTTTGCTATTCAAACAAAATGCCTTTTTCCCAAGCGGCAATTAAATTTTCTTTATCCCAATCAGGGTCTTCAAATTCTGAATCCCGATTTCGCCAGGGTTTTTCGCCATCTGTTGTTAAAAAATCTGGCCATCGGCTAAGCATATTGCCCGCAACATGCCTTACCAACAAAGCCATACTGTTTGATTCTTCATTTAATTTGTCATGAATTTTCTCAGCATCACACCGGCTAATGGCTTTATCGCCCAGGGTTTTGTAATATTTAAAAAGCCACAAGGCACTTTGCAAAAAATCTGTTTCTATCATTTTTTTTTGGACACTATTAATAAAGGCAATTATAACCTAATCGCATTCATTCGTGAAATCTTATCGTGTTTTTAAAAAAAAAGCCCTGAATTTTAAATTTCAGGGCTTTTTATTTATTGCTTAAATGGCTTGTTGCAAAAACTGATTTAGCTCGTGCCTCAAATCATTAATTATTTTTTCGAAGGTATGAACCTGATCTTTGGCTGATGCATGGTGACTTTCGGCCGATTGATTTCCATTTAATAATTTTTCATCGTTTTTAATAGAATGTTTAAGGCTGCTTATTCGATGTTTTTGAATGATAAGTTGATTTTGAAAATGCTCAATTTTCGACATCACTGTTCGGGATGTATAAGTAGCAGCGACACTTTCTATACTTGATTGCATAGAGTTAATTTCTTCAGAATAAGAAGCTAATTTTTTTAGCCATTCCATGTTTTCGGAATGCAAAACGTCAATTTGATTTTCTATTTCCATGTGTTTTCCGTTTTTAGTACGTTCAAATGTACTACTATTCAGAATAAAAAAAATTATTTTTTGATGAGAAACCTTAAAATAAATTCCAAAATTTCAAAATCCAAATTTCAAAATCCAAAAAACAAAAAAAGACAAACTCTCGAAATTTTAGAAAAACAGTGAAAATTTGGAAATGGCCTGAATCTTGGGGCTTGAAATTTGGATATTGGATTTTGGGACTTTACTTATTTCCCGCTCATAGCCGCAGCTCCACCTACAATTTCCGATATTTCGGTAGTAATAGCTGCCTGACGAGCCTGATTGTATTGCAAACGAAATGCCTTTAATAATTCTCCGGCATTTTCAGTGGCCTTATCCATAGCCACCATTCGGGCGCCGTGTTCGGAAGCGGCTGAATCTAAAATGGCTTTTAACAATTGTGTTTTTACCGCTCGAGGAATTAAGTCTTGTAAAATTTCTGTTTTGCCGGGTTCAAAAATAAAATCATTATTAGCGGCTTTATTTCCTGTATCAAAATGCGACAAATCAACCGGAAGCATCCGTTCTTCCTTTATTATTTGCGTAGCTGCATTTTTAAATTGATTATATAAAACCCTTACTTCATCATACTTTCCATCCACAAAATCATTAATAATTGTTTCACCAACACTGAAAACATTTTCCGCTGATGGATTATGGAAGATTTCCCGGTTTTCAACATTTAGAGTATAAGATGAAGATTTATAAAACTCAAACCCTTTTTTACCCATAAACATAAGGGTGATATTTTTTGTGGAAAGGTCTTTATACGTTGTCTGAATCATGGCCAGTGTAGCTTTGCTTATATTGGCATTAAACGGGCCACACAGTCCGCGATCGGAAGTAACCACAATAAGCAATACATCGTTAATTGGCCGGGGCTGAAAAAAAGATTTTAATTTAACATCATCCGCACTTGAAGCCAGATTAGCTAAAATACTTTGTAATTTTTCGGCATATGGGCGCAACTGAACAATGGCATTTTGTGCTTTCCTAAGCTTGGTAGCCGACACCAATTTCATGGCTTTGGTAATCTGCTGTGTGCTTATTGTAGAACTTATGCGGGTTCTAACCTCCTTTAAATTGGCCATTCGTATTTACGATTTTAGATTTTAGATTTACGATTTTAGATTTTTTGGCTTTATGTTTTTAGATTTGACAACTTTTAAAAAGTTGTCAAATCTTTAGTATTAAATTTCTTTTAATTAAACTGAATATCCGGCAACCAATTCGGCTCCTACACTTTCCAAAACTCCTGTTATTTCATCATCCAATTTTCCAACTGCCAAACTATTTAATACAGTTTTGTGCTTGCTTTCCATAACCTGTAAAAATTCTGCTTCAAATTCCCGGATTTTATTTACCGGTATTTTCGTTAATAATCCTTTTGTTCCTAAATAAATAATAGCAGTTTGCTGATCTACCCGCAATGGTGAAAACTGGGGTTGTTTTAATATTTCCACATTTCGTGCTCCTTTTTCTAAAACTGCTTTTGTAGCCGCATCTAAATCGGATCCAAATTTTGAAAATGCTTCGAGTTCACGGTACTGTGCCTGATCCAATTTTAATGTTCCCGCAATTTTTTTCATTGATTTTATCTGGGCATTTCCCCCAACACGTGATACCGAAATACCTACGTTAATGGCCGGACGAACCCCGGAATTAAACAAATTGCTTTCTAAAAATATCTGTCCGTCGGTAATCGAAATTACGTTGGTTGGAATATATGCCGACACATCACCGGCCTGTGTTTCAATAATTGGTAATGCAGTTAATGAACCTCCACCTTTTACCAAATGCTTTATACTATCCGGCAAATCGTTCATTTGAGAGGTAATGGAATCGGTACTGTTCAATTTGCAGGCTCGTTCCAATAAACGGGAGTGCAAATAAAACACGTCGCCCGGATAGGCCTCACGTCCTGGTGGACGTCTTAATAATAAAGAAACTTCGCGATAAGCCACGGCTTGTTTTGATAAATCATCATAAACCACCAATGCCGGTAATCCCTGATCACGGAAAAACTCACCGATAGCAGCACCTGCCATTGGAGCATAAAACTGCAAAGGTGCCGGATCGGCTGCAGTAGCTGCTACTACAATTGTGTAGTTCATAGCACCTCTGTCTTCCAGAGATTTTACAACTAATTTTACCGTAGAAGCCTTTTGGCCAATGGCCACATATATACAATACACGGGATTTCCTGCGTCATAAAATTCTTTTTGATTAATAATGGTATCAATAGCCACGGCTGATTTACCGGTTTGGCGGTCGCCAATGATTAACTCACGCTGTCCACGACCAATAGGAATCATGGCATCAATGGCTTTAATACCAGTTTGCAAAGGTTCTTTTACAGGCTCGCGAAATAGTACTCCCGGAGCTTTGCGTTCCAATGGCATTTCAAATTTATCACCAGCTATCGGACCTTTCCCGTCAATCGGTTCGCCAAGGGTATTTACTACCCGGCCAAGCATTCCATGTCCTACCTGAATGGAGGCTATTTGATTGGTTCGTTTAACGGTATCGCCTTCTTTTACTCCTTCACTGCTGCCAAGCAATACGGCTCCCACGTTATCTTCTTCAAGGTTTAGTACAATACCTTTAAGTCCTTTATCAAACTCAATTAACTCTCCCGATTTTACTTTTGTTAATCCATAAATACGGGCAATACCGTCACCCACCTGCAATACGGTGCCTACTTCTTCAAGTTGAGCGTCCGTTTTATAGTTCGACAGTTGCTCACGAATTATGGATGATACTTCATCCGGTCTTATTTGGGCCATAAAATTTTATTAATTTAACGATTGTTTTAATTTGTGTAATTCATTTCTAATACTCATGTCGAGCAGTTTGTCCTCATAATTTATGACCAAACCGCCTATAATCCCCGGATCTGTTTTTACAATCAACTTCACATGGGGTTTATTTATTTTTTGCGAAATATATTCTTTTATTTTTATCAGATTTGCTTCGCCAAGCGGCATGGCCGTAGTAACGGTAGCCATGGCAATTCCTTTTAAATTATTATAAATACCTATAAACTGATTGGTTATTTCTACCAAAAAATTTTCGCGCCGGGCTTCTATTACTTTGGTTAAAAAATTTAAAGTAAGCGGTTCTGATGCCTTGAAAATTTTGGAAAGAACCTCAATTTTGGTATTGGCTTTTATCACCGGACTTTTTAATAAAGCCAAAAGTTCAGAATTGCTAAAAGCGGTATCATAAATCGTTTGCACATCCTCATATATCCTGTCAAGTTTACCCTGTTCAGTGGCCAATCCTATTAATGATTTGGCGTATCGTGTGGCAATTCGTATTTCCGACATCCCTTAATTTAAAGCGGCTGACTTTAAGTTTTCTTCAACCAATTTGGTTTGTTGATCCTTGTTTTCAAATTCTTTTTTCAGCACCGTTTCGGCCATTTGAATACTTAAACTTACCACCTGCTTTCGCAATTCGGCAATAGCTGCGGTTTTTTCGTTTTCAATTTCCTGCTTGGCTTTAGTCATAATGCGTTGCTCTTCTTCCACCGCCGATTTGCGTGCTTTCGATACTATATCGTCGCCAATTTCTTTGGCATCTTTTAGCATTTTTTCACGTTCCAAACGTGCTTCGGCCAACAATTTTTCGTTGTCGGCTTTAAGTTGTGAAAGTTGTGCATTGGCACTTTCGGCAGATTTTAATGAATCTGAAATAAAATCCTCACGGTCTTTAAGCGATTGTAAAATAGGTTTCCATGCCATTTTTTTTAATAGCATTAAAACGATTAAAAACGCTATGGATGTCCATAGAATGGTTCCTAATGCGGGGTCTAACATGTCTTTTTTATGTTAAATTTTTAAATAAAAGTTTTTGCTTTAACCTTTTCACATCATAGATGGGTTAAGATTAAAGCGATTTTTTAATTACTTCAATACTACCAAAAGGCAGATGATAATTGCAAAAAGTGCAACACCTTCGACAAGGGCGGCAGCCAATAACATATTGGCACGAAGGTCTCCCAATGATTCAGGCTGACGTGCGATTGATTCCAAAGCAGAACCACCAATACGACCTACACCAATGCCTGCTCCAATGGCTGCAACACCTGCACCAAGAGCCGCCAAACCTGTTCCTGTAGTAACTTCAAGTAAAATAGCTAATAAATTCATGTTTTATATTTGTTTTTTGTTAAATGATTTTTTTGAAATTTGTTATTTGTCTTTTGTAAATTGTCTTTTGTAATTTGGATTTTGTTATTTGTAATTTATTTAATGGTGCGCTTCTTCAACGGCTGATCCAAAATAGGAAGCTGCCAAAAGTGTAAAAACATATGCTTGTAAAAAGGCTACCAATAGTTCAATAAAATACATGAATACCATAAAGGCAACTGAACTTACACCTACGCCATATCCTGTTCCGGCACTTGTTTGTCCGAAAATGAAAATCAAGGAAGTAAGGGCTAAAAATATAATATGACCTGCAGTAATATTGGCTGTTAAACGAATCATCAACACCATTGGCTTCATAAATATGCTAATGATTTCGATTGGAACCAAAATAATTTTAACTAAAAAAGGAACACCATGAGGCCAGAAAATATGCATCCAGTAATTTGATTTACCATTTACCGATGTTATAATTAATACTACTACAGCTAATACAATGGTTACACCAAGCGTTCCCATGATATTAAATCCGCCTAAAAATGGAATCATCCCTAAAATATTGGCTACCCAAATAAAAAAGAAAGTCGTTAATAAAAAAGGCATAAACCTATTGGCATGTTTAGCGCCTATAGATGGAATAACTACTTCATCACGAAGAAATAAAACGATTGGTTCCAATAATCCCTGCAATCCACTTGGGGCTATGTTTGGATGTTTTTTGTATTTGCGGGCTGCTGAACCAAAGAGTAATAACAGAATAATTATAGTGATAAACATTCCAACAACGCTTTTGGTTGGGGAAAGATCTAACACGGAAGCATTGGTTACTTTACCTTCTGCATCAAAAGAAATTCCTTGTACACCTTCGGCTTTATAAATTTTTTCCCCCTGCAAAATATACCCGTCATGTTTGTAATAATGCTGGTGTTTTCCGTTTACTTCTACATCATGTTTGTTATGATAAAAACAGGATGCCGAAAATAATTTAAAACCTGATTCATCCTTAATAATTACGGGAAGGTAAATTGTATAATGGGTTTCGTTTGCAGTTCCTTCGTTTAAGGTAAAGAAATGAATTTCATGAGCATCAGAAATGTGATGAATAATCATCTCACCTGCATCAAATTTTTTTTCATGCGAACCATCAGGTGAATGGGCTTCTATGGTTGCCGTTTCGTGCGTTACAGTATCAGCAGAAGCAAAGGAAGTAAATGAAATAAGCGTAAAAAGAACTAAAACCAAATTTCTTTTAAAGCCTGTAAAGAAGTTAAAAATCTGTTTTTCAATTAGTTTTGGATTCGATGCCATTCTTTTTATCGGTGCGCAATTTAGACAGTAAAAACATAATTTCAAATACTGTGAAAAATAAATATAAAATAAAAAAATAGATAATAAAAAACGTGTTTCGTTCTTTGGTAGTTACCCAATAAATAATCACAAATAAAACACAGAAAAGCATTCTTAATCCTACGCCGCCCATCACGCCGGTTACAAACCGTGACCCGCTTTTTGCTGCTGATTTTAATGACATATGAGTTAAAACTGATGTAAGCAATGCAAAAAAACCTAATGCTATCCAGCCTATTAAGCCTATATGAGTAAAACCTGTAGCGTCAGAAATTAAGAGGATTGCTCCGCAAATTAGGGTAATGATGGAAAGTTGGGTGTAAAATTTTGACATGAGGAATTTGAGGGGGCAAAGGTAAGGACTAATTCAGGATTTGAAAATTTGGAGATTTGAAATTTGAAAATGTTTTCAATTACTTATGGCTCTGTTTACACTTAATGTGGATTGTGATGTGAAGTGGCTATATTACTCATGTGATTTAAAATACAATGAATCATAAAACGACATTTAAACAATTGATAATTAAGTTTGTAATAATATATAGTCCACAATAATTTGCAACAGAGCCTTACTCATTAAAATTTATTGTCTTTATCAATTTTCCTTGTTCACTATAGATATAGCAAGCCCCCGAAAGCTTTGAATAAAATTTATTATCAGGGTGGTTTATTACATCATCCGGCAGATATTCTTTAAGAGCCAATTTAACTTCATCAATTATTTCAGCATCCACATCCTCTTCCAACAAATCTCTATAATACTTTAACTGTCTCTCTAAATCCATCCATCCAAATAGCTTATAATTACATTCCATTCCCATGTTTCCATTGGGATGATACACTTTCCAAATTCCGATTTTTTCTTCTGAAATAACCTTTATCGTATCAAAAAAACGAATGCTGTCATTATTCCAAAAGTATTCGTCCGGAAACACTTTTTTAATAATTTTACCTTCGGCTTTTAAATTTCCGTTGTCATAATAGCTTTTGGCTTGTCCAACAATAGTATTTTTTTTAAAAACAGATTCTTCTTTTATTTTTCCATTTAAATAATAGGTTTTATAAAATTGTTCATCATTAAAAATGTCGGATTTGCTCTCGCTTAATAGATTGCCGTTATCATAGTATTCGTAAGATTCTAAATATTCATTATGAGTAATTTCTCCATAATACGAATAGCGTTGATAGGATTTCGGGATTTCAGGTTTGTAATTAAAATATTCCACTTGCAATAGCTGTCCCCTGTGGTTATAGGTTTTAAAAATACTGTCGAACCCAACTGTAAAGTAACAATCCTTATTAATTAAAGCTGTATTTATATTAGCCTTTTTCCTATTAAGATTAGAACTGCTTATGTCGAAGGCTGAGTCGTTTTTACTCATGGGCATTTTTCCATGATAATATAATGCTATGTTACAATCCATGCGGATATTTCCATTTTCGGAATAACAAAGCCAATGCCCAAAGGGAACGTAATTAATAAGAAAGAAACTATCCATAAAATGCATGTGGTCATAATCCATATAGCAATGCCCGTATTCAATATCTTTTCGATAGTAAGTGTAAATATTTTTAGATTTAGGCAAAATATTTCCTTTTGACTTTATTTTTCCATTTTCATAATAACTGATGGCCTCACCCAATGTATCATTATTTTCAAAATTATAGATCGCCTTCTGTTTGCCTGACGGATAAAAGTGCTTTTCCCAAAGAATTTTTTTTCCACTTTTATTGAGTTCAAAAACCAATTGAGAATCTGCTCCATCCTTTAAATATCCTCTTGTTATGCCGGATTTATAGATTTCCCAGGGATCATTGTCAAAACTATTTTTAAAAGTTGTATCCTTGCTTTCATCTACATTTTGAAAATCATACGTTATTTTATTTGGTTCTTCATAATCGCTTTCTATGCTCAGTACTATAGGCGCTAATCGCACTTTAATCCAGTCGGGTCTTAGCGCACTTATATTATCAATTAATATTTTATCGCCCTTTTTGGCGTTCATAATTCTGAATTTTAATTCCATAGGCAATTGATTTTTTATTGAATTAAATGGAATAACATCCCCTCGCTTAGGAACAAAAAGTGCATCAAAATCCAGAACCTGATATTCAATATCCGGTACGTAAAAATTATAAATCGTAGCATTAATAGCATCCTGACCAATCAATTCGTTTATTGAATACCCACCTGATTCCAAATCACCATACAAACTTTCCGGTCGGGGTAACCGTTCTATTTTAAATTTAATAGAATCATGCTTTATTTTGCCCGCTTTTTTGAATGTTAAATAGATGTTGCAAATTCCTTCCCTGGTAGCGGTAAGATAATGTTGAATATTCAATGTGTCCAAAATCAAGGTGCATCCAACAGCAGTGGTCTTTAATTTATCTAATGTAAAGCCATCCATCGCTATATCAATCGGATTTTTAATACCCACATAAATCGTGTTCATTTTATGCAATCCAAAAACCACCTTTTGGGAAAAAGATATTTTGGTAATAAAAAGAAATATTAAAAGAAATGATTTATTCAATACTTTAGTTAACGGAGATTACAATTCTAATATTTTGATTTAGGAATAAGTTCACCGCTTTTTCAAGATTACTTTTATCAATTTCAATCCAAATATTTCATCAATGCTGAATTGAAATTTTATGAGTCTCAGTTTCTTTGCCATTGTTAAAAACAAGCATATATAACCCCGATTCATATTTACTTAAATTAAGAACTGTATTTTTCAGAAAAATAAATTCATCCATTAACTGTCCTTGTAAAGAAAATAATTTTAAAGAATAGAGTTCACCTCGATCGGATGGAAATTCAATATTTAAAAGATTATTGGTCGGGTTAGGGTAAATATTTAGCGTTTTCCTTAATGAATTTATCCCCATAACCGGTTTTTTATCTAAAAAATTTGCTCGGGCCACATACAAGTTAAAATCAATATCAGGTTTGGGAAGCACAATGTCATCCAATTTCAAGGAAGAAGAACTATAATCATCCACTACCCACATTTTGCCCTTATCTATAGTATTTGGCTCGCTTGAATTTTTAAAATCATCATATAGGTTTTCATTTTTGTAATCTATCCTATTTGCCAAACTATCTATTTCGTAAATTTCTGTGTTAGATGTAAAAACAAAATGATTATTATTTAAAGTAATCAAATGCTCAGGGTCGAAGTAATTTTCAAATTTGAACTTTTTTAGCCATTTGGCTTTGCCATTTTTATCAAAACGAGCCATAAATCTAACCGGCCAAGACTCATTATATAATTTAAATTTATCCAACTGTATTTCACAGCCTGGGTTTTTCTCAATGCATACGGCACCTCCGAATATTATTAAATTATCGGCAGAATCGGTAGTTATTAAACTCGAGCCGCAAGTACCTGTACCTGACAAAGTCATTGAATTTATCCACTTAACCTTTCCAGTCAAATCCATTTTAAGTATAAAACCGTACCTAAATTGATTTTGGTTTATATAATATAAATCGTCATAAAATAACTCTCCTGAAGATGCTCCGTAAAAATAAATAAAGCCATTATGAAAATAGTGTCTGGCATAGTCGCCAAAAATACTTCCAAGGTTTTTAGCCCATTTCATTTTCCCATTTGGTAAGCAACAGCCTATAAATATATCGGTAGCCCCATAGGTGGTTAATGAAATTCCATTCATAATATGGGTAGTTTTTATTCTGTCCTCATTTATCCCAAATTCTCCATTGAAATAAATATTACCTTCCGAATCACAATTAATTTGCCCCGGTGATAATCCTGGATAGGCATAAGTCCATTTTACGTTTCCTGAACTATCAAATTTTGCTAAAAATGCATCAGATGAATTGGGCGAAACAAGCGTGTCATTGCCAAGTATAAACCTTTTTGAAAAAGTACCATAAAGTATTAAATCTCCTTTAAAATCCTGTACAAGACCTCGCGGAATTTCAGTTCCCGGATTATCCCAGGTTTTTAACCAAACTCTGTTAAAGTTTGAATCAAGTTTCAGCAAGAACAGATCAAGACTGCCTTTTGAATAAATCATATGATTGTCAATCCAAAGAAGGTTTTGATCTATATTTCCGGCTATATAAATATTCCCGGTTTCATCAACAACTTTGTAATAATTTGAATTTTTTGGCAAACAACCAAAAGCTCTTGCTTTCTCCCATTGCTGACAATAGCTAACCTTAAATGATAGAAGAATAAAACCTAAAAGAAAGTATCTCAATATGATTTTGGGTAATAGATGTTTAGCAAATGTTAGTTAATTTTAATTGAAAACAAAGTTATTATTTTTTCAATTTTTAAAAGGGACAAACTGTTTTAGAAGTGGAATTATCACTTCTTCGAAAAATCCCTCACCAACTTATACATTATCCCCACCAAACCCAACAGCATAGCCGAAATAGTAAGCCATGGCGTTTTCAATTTAAAATATTCATCCCCTTTTCGGCCAAGCCAGGTAAAAAGCAAAAGCGTGCCTATCATTTGCAGGGCAAGACCACTGTATTTAAGAAAAGAATTGGGCTGGTTAGCGGGTTTCATTGGTTAAAATTTTGACATCGGGGAATTGGATGGGGCAAAGGTAAGGACTCAATCCTAAATAAAAAGTATGATAAATTACCTACGTCAAAACTTACTTACTTTTGTGTTATAAAGTAAAATGAGTATGTATTATGATGAATTTCTTAAAAAAAATTCTACCCAAAGTATTGAAGTTATAAATTAAGATTTGGAGTAAGTGCATACATTCAGATATTCAATTCTTAAAATATAATTTTACCTACTCCACATAATACATATCAATCATCCCCTTATTTTTGGCCTCTATTTTTCCACGGTAGGTACATTTAAAATTATTTTTAATTAATTCATAAGTGATACCACTTATATTTATCTTATCCGGTTCACTTTTTTGTTCCATACGGGCTGCCGTGTTCACGGTATCGCCCCAAATATCGTAGGCAAATTTTTTGACCCCAACAATACCTGCTACCAGTGGCCCGCTATGCATCCCTATTCTTACTTCAAATTTTCCACCCTCCTTTTTGCGATCCATTACAAATTTCCTTATATCAATGGCCGCCCGGACAACATTAATGGCATGCTTGCTATCTTCCTCCGGCATTCCGCATACAGCAAGATATGCATCACCTATGGTTTTTATTTTTTCAAGCCCATGCTTTTCTATTATGTAGTCAAAATTTTTAAAACAATGGTCTATTTCCGAAACTAGTTCCTTGGGGCTTAAGGTTTCACTTATACCCGTAAAATTTACAAAATCGGTAAACAGAACCGTTACATGTTCAAACTGCCGGGCTTCGCTTTTGCCTTTTTGTTTTAATTCATAGGCTATTTCAGGTGGTAAAATATTTAATAATAAATCTTCTGATTTTTGCTTTTCCTGATCCAGTTCACTGTACAAAAAAGCATTATCAATGGCTACCGAAACATAAGATGCCAATGAACGGGCAAAGTCAAGATGAAAATCGCTAAATGAATCTTTCGCCTGGCAAAGCACTGAAACCGAACCCATCATTTTTTTATTTAACGATAATGGAATGGCAAGAACCGATTCGGCAGCAATACCGCTTTGCATTGTTATGGGTTTAAAAACATATTGGCCATAATCTACAGAAGCATTGTTTAAAAAAACCTCCTTATTGTTATCATAACTCCAGTTCAAAACCATGTCTTTGTCATCGCACCACTCGCTTTCTTTTACCTGCTCCAATTTTCCTTTGAACACATTGTAATATTTTTTGCCATCACTTTCTTTTATCAACAAACTCACCTCTTCGGCTATCATACTTGCATTTATATTTTTAAAAAGTTTTAAGGCAATATCATTCACATTTAGGCAAGAGGTTATTTGCTGGCCTATTTCGGTAAGTAAATTTAGTTGTGATAGCGAATTTTCAAATGTTTTCAATTTTGAATCCAAGTTTTGTTTTTCCATTTTAATAGATGAAAGCTCGGTATTACTTCCTTTATATCGCGACAGTTTTTCTCCCAAAACATTAAAATTGCGAGCAATAGCTGCAGCCGTATCACTTCCGGTCATTTCCACCTTTACCAGCTCTTCTGATTTGGACGCAAAAGCTGTTTTTTCGTTAAGCTCGTTTATTCTTCTGTTTTTAGAAATAAAAATAATTAGAACAACGGCAAAAGCTAATATTGATACCGCTGAAATTATAAGGAGGTTATCCATGTTTAAAAACTTATTTTTTTTAGCTTGCTAAACTATATTTTAATTTGTTACGAAACAATGAATTCAAAAAAGTTGAATTGAAATGAGGTTTATTATCTTTAGATTGATATTTATTTAATTTTTCTAAATTCTTCTTCGGTAATACCAGCTTGTTTTAATATTTTTTTGAAAGTGCCTATCGGAATATCCCCCGGGTGCATGGCCACATAAGTTTGCCTACCGTCACTATGACGAAGCACGATATGAGAACCAGATTGCCGCTTAACCTGAAACCCCGCTTTTAAAAGTTTAGATAAAGTTTCATTAGCTGAATACGGCATCGTCAATTACAATTTTAGAAAAATAAGACTCCTGCTCAACAGGTACTGCTTCATTGTTAGCAATTTTTTCTTCAACCCAAAGTGTAATTAATTCACTGGCTGCTTGGCGGGCTCCATCAATACCTTTACCATGGGTAGTTAAATCAAGAGTTGGAACATGGGCATAAAAAAAACCATCAGGCATTGAACCATCCGTAATTTTTTCGTAGAGGATTGAATAGGTCATAAAATTTTCACTTATTTGAAACGATATTCAAATGTATGAATTTTTATTTTGACAAAGGCAATTTCAACCATGTTTAAAACTTAATTTTTTTAGTTCGCTAAACTATATTTTAATTTGCTAAAAACAATGGGTGCACATATATGAGTAAAATTCCTGTTAATCCCTTTCCAGGCTTGCGCCCATTTCAAAAAAACGAGTCCAAACTTTTTTTTGGGAGACAAAATCATATTAAGGAAATATTACGAAAACTCGAAACCTACCGTTTTGTATCCATAGTAGGCAATTCGGGAAGTGGAAAATCATCTTTAGTTAGGGCGGGGGTATTACCACAAATTGAAAACAGTAAGACACAGGTTTGGAAATTGTGCATTATAAGGCCAGGTAAAAATCCTGTGGAAGAACTATGCGTAGCTTTATTTGACAATACTCTTTTTGGAAGTAAAAATACGGATGAAAGAAAAAAACAGGTAAAAGAAAATATTGAAATTTTAAATAAAAATCGTTTGGGAATTGTTCAGGCGGTGCGAAATGTATTGCCGGAAGGAGAACGATTACTCATATTGGTTGATCAATTTGAAGAACTTTTTCGCTTTAACAGTCTATATGTAGAGCAAAATAATAATGCAGCATCTCATTTTGTTGAATTATTATTGGGAGCCGTGGGGCAAAAAGAAGTACCCGTTTATGTAATGATGACCGTAAGGTCTGATTTTTTGGGCGACTGTGAACAGTTTATGGGTTTGCCCGAAGCTATTAACGACGGGCAATTTTTAATACCCAGGATGAATAGGGAAGAAATGCAATCGAGCATAACAGGACCGGTGGATGTGGTTGAAGGTAAAATATCTCCCCATTTGGTTCACCAACTGCTAAATGAAGTGGGAAACAGCCCCGACCAATTGCCGGTATTGCAACATGTGCTGATGAGGACCTGGGAAGTTTGGCAAAAAGAAAATAATCTGGCCAAACCTGTGGATATTGACCAATACAAGAAAACGGGTGGCATGGAAAAAGCCCTAAGCAACCATGCCGAGGAAGCTTTTGAAGAACTAAATACTGAGAGAAAAAAGAAATTGGCTGAAGCCATTTTCAAAACTATAACCCTTAAAGGAGGTGATAACAGAGGTATAAGACGGCCTACTTCATTAGATAGAATTTCACTTATAACCAATGCCTCATTGGATGAAATTATTGAAATTGTAAATATTTTCAGGCGTGCCGACCGTGGTTTTTTAATGCCACCTGCCACCACCGAACTGAATGAAAAAAGTGTATTAGATATATCACACGAAAGTTTGATGCGTGTATGGGAACGATTAGGAACATGGGTGGAAGAAGAAGCCGAATCGGCAGAAATTTATCACCGCGTATGCGAAAGTGCATTGCTCTATGATAAAAACATGGCCGGCCTTTGGCGTGACCCTGATTTACAAATTGCAGTAGAATGGAGGGAGAAAAATGACCCCAACCAATATTGGGCCAGCCAGTACAATGAAAATTTTGAATTGGCCATGCGTTTTATTGATGCCTGTATTCAGAATAAAAAATTTATGCTGGCCGAAGCCAACCGAAGAAAAAACCTAACCCGTGTGGTTGTAACTGTTTTTTTAATAGCACTAAGTTTACTCACCATCTGGGCCTATTTGGAGCGAAACCAGTCGGAAAAAAGCAAGAAACTGGCCTTGTCCGAAAAACATAAGGCCGAGCAACAGGAAGCCATAGCCAAAGAACAAAAATTGGTGGCCGAAGAAAACTCGGTAAAGGCCGAGCTGGAAAAAGCAAATGCTGAAAAAGCAACCATAGCGGCCTTTGAACAAAGAAAAATAGCAGTAACCAATGCCAAGGAAGCTGAAATTCAAAAATTATTAGCCGAAAAAGCTTCATTAAGTGCTAACGATGCCAGAAGGGCTGCCGAGATTGATAAACAAATTGCTTTAAAACAACGTGAACTTTCGGATAGCTTGAAAACCATAGCCTTTCAATCGGAAAAAAATGCTTACAGGCTAAGGGTTTTATCCATTGCCTCCAACCTTGCCATCAAATCGGCTCAGGCCAAAAAAGGGACTTATGATGATGGGGTAAAGCCACTTTTGGCTTTGCAGGCCAATAATTTTAATAAAAGCTATAACGGAAAAAAATACGACCCCGATATTTTTAAAGCTTTGTTTTCATCGTTGCGTTTTTTACAAAACAAGTCTGAATATTTTCAAAACTTTCATACCGATGCTGTTCGCTCAGTATCTTTTAGCCCTGATGGTAAAAACATAGCCAGTGCAGGAAACGATGGAAAACTATTCACCTGCGGTGCCACAAATTTACAAAGTGAAGTTACCAATTTTGCTGCCCAAACCTTGCTAATTGAAAATATTGAATATAGCAAAGACGGGAACAAAATAGCCGGAAGTGGCGATAATAAAACAATTTTAATTTACGATGTGGCCAATGCCGCCCAAAAACCAAAGGTGATAAGTGGATTACACCCCGATAAAATTTCGGCATTGCTTTGGTACAAAACCAAAATTATTACCGCCTGTTTTGATATGAAAATAAGACTGATTGATGAATCCTCAGTTAAAGTTTCCAAAACCATTACTTTGCCCTCAAAACCATTGTGCATGAGCATAAATGAAGATAAAGGGTTATTGATAGCAGGATGCGAAAACGGAATGATTTATCTCATTAACCTTGGTACAAATAGTGAAGCAGAACCTTTGGAAAAAATAACTACAGGCAGGGTAACTTCAATAGATTTTAATATCCATGGCAGTGCGTTGGTTTGCGGTACATCAGAAGGAAATATTAAAATTTATAACCGGTTGGAAAAAACAACCATAACCATATCAGCTCATACCTCCAGCATTACTATGGTTAAGTATAGCCCTAAAGATAATTTTATAGCTTCGTCTAGCTTGGATGGCACCGTAAAACTATGGAATATGGATACCCCCGATGAACAACCCATTATTTTTGAAGAACACGACTCCTGGGTTTGGGGCATAGCCTTTAACCCCGATGGCAGCCAATTGGTATCGTGCGGAAAAGATAAAACCGTAAGGACTTATATCATACAGACCCAAATAATGATAAAAATTATTGAATCAAAAGTTAGCCGGAATTTTACAATCAACGAATGGAACACGTTTGTAGGAAGTGATATCCCTTATGAAAACACAATTGGGCAATAATAAAATCGGTTCACAGGATTAAGTGTGGGTATGTATAAAATCTTCGTAGAAAAACTGTTAGGCAATAAACTACCTTATTCCCTTATTAAACCTATAATTTTTAATAAGGTATGAGAGGTTAATTTTCTTACTAAAAAATGTTTTACTAAGGTTAATAAAGCCTTAAATCATTTTCTCACACTAAATACAGTAAAGCCATCATAACTTCCTTACATTAAGTTTTCAAGAACGGTAACTTAATAGAAAGACATCCTTTTTCTTTGGGTTCATTGAACATTATATTTCATCCAAAAGTTCTCTTGCAGGTCGGCCTTTTAATTTTCCTCCACTTACTACTTATAGATTATCCACAGCTTCTTTTATTTCTTCAATTAATAAAGATTTTTCGCCCGAAAGTGTTTTTGCTTTTACATACTTCAAGCCTTTTAACACTTCCTTTAAATGCATCGCTTTGTTGTCTTTTATATCTAATGCTTTCATAGTTTGCTATTTGCTTGCTCAAAGCTAAGATAATCTAGTGCTGTAAAGAGTTTGTTTTTACTTTCGAAACGTTCGGGGTTTTTTGAAACCTGAAGTTTTTTTGCTATTTAAATTTTGGAAATAGAATTAGGTGCGGCTAATTTGGGTGAAATGAAATTATTTAAAAAAATAACCTAAATTTGAATTCCGCTATATTTGGTGTCAGCCGACCTATAATTATTTTTATGTGTTTGATATGGAAAGGAATTTAATAAATGAGTGAATTAATTTTAAATATTTTGAGACGTTTTGTATAATACTTAATTTTGAATAAAGTTGTTTTTTTTAATTATTAAATTAGTTTTGTTACCATAATTATACCAGATTACCATCAAAAAATGAAGTGATATCTAATTAAGAAAATCATGAAAAAAAGATTATTTGCCTTGAATTTAACTTTGGCATTTGCCATTATTACACTTTTTACTACCTGCAAAAAGGAAATTAAAGTGTCGGATTTCGCCGGCATTGACAATTCCATAAAAGTCTATGATTTGAATGGCGATTTCCCCTTGGCACAAATTAAAAGACCTGGAGGCGGCTTTTTCCTGGTATATGGGGAAAATGTTAACTCTCAAAAGGATGTAAGCGTGGCCGTTACCGATGACGAAGGGAATGTGATACAAAAGACCACGTTTGGAGGCAACAGAGAAGACCGGGTTACCTGGTCGGGGGTAGATGCAAGAGGCAATTTGTACGTGGTTGGCCACACCGCCAGCGCTGAGTTGAGAATGGATAAAAATGCCAAAACATCCACGAATCCTGACGGATACGTCGCAAAACTTGACAAAGACGGGAACCTGCTTTGGCAGAGAGGATACAGTGATACCGCTACCAAGTTTAAGGGGATCCGGCATGATATTTTTTTATCTGCGTGTATAATCGGCAATAAGATTTATTGTGTGGGAGGAACAGGGAACAGGTTTACCCCGACGCCAAATGGTTCATCTGAACTGGATACATGGCTCGTCATCTTTGATGAGAATGGCAATGTGTTAAAGGATCGGACATTGCCCAGCATTTACAGAGGCAAATCACTTACAAATTTTGGCGGGTCAATTTCTATAGAAGTCATGAAACTAAGCGATAACGATTTGATCGTTCGTAATGTCTTTATGGCCTATCTGTCACAGGGAAGAAATATGGATACCACTGCCGTCCTGTGCAGGTATAGCATTGATCAGGATAGCGTATTGTGGGCCAAATATTTCAGACAAAGCTCCCCTCAGGGTGATATTTGTTACGGGGGTATGTTAGCCAACGGGCATTTGGCTTTTTTAGATACATACTGGAATATTATCAATCTTTTCGATGTAAACAGCGGAGATGTCATCAAAACCACTACGGTTGGTAATAATACACCTGATCCGGGCAGTGACCAATACAGAATGCATATTGGATTTTCGCCTTTTATGATGGATGATGAGTTGTACTTTCTTGGTTTCAAAAGCAAAGGAGCGTCTGTAGCCAACCAAAAACCTTTTGTAACAAAACTCGATCGGGAGGGCAATCTGGCATTTCATAAAGTGTTTGAGATACCACAGGGAGCATTTTATTGGGTAAACGAAACCCGGGAAAAAAACTTACAGTTTATGGGAGGAATCAATGTGTATAAAACAAACAACATAAAACTTTTTACCCTGACCACGGATAAAAATGGCAATGTGATCAATCAATAATACAATGAACGCGAAAAGATATTTAATACATGGGGTCGTTGTCTTAATGTTTATTTTGATGGCAGGATGTAAAAAGGAGAAAACAGGCTCTGGTGACAATTTAAGTTCCATCACTTCCATTCCGCTGGGTACCGCCAGAGCCGGAACCCCTTACTACACACTCGACAATACTGGCAATTATCTTTTTTTATTTGTCAGGGATCTGAGTTATAACAATGGGCTGGTGCTTAAAATAAATATCTCAACTCCCATGCCGGTGCTTGAAAAAACAATTACCATCCCCGGGTCGGTTCCCATAAGCGCTGATAATGTGGTTGTCACAGATGACAATCAGTTTATCGGCACTTTTTTCAATTTTGCCAAAACATCCATGTTGATTTACAAATTCGATGCAAACCTCAAGATCAGCAAAGTAGATACTGTTGCAAAGGTGGCGGGTGGAAACTTCGGCAGAACCCGACTGATCAAAAACGGTCCCGGAAGAATTACAGGGGTTTATAGCAATAAGTACAAAACCAAATGCTATCTTACGTATAAAGAAATGGACGAAAACTTAAAGGTGCTCAGCCAGAAAACAGATACGTCTGCTGAATATGGCGCTTCAAATATTACCGGTGGCGGTTTGATTAAAACATCCGACGGGGGTTATCTTTTTTCTGCCATTAATATAGATGTTGCTTATTTTACTGAAGAATCCTTTCTAGAAAAACGGGATGCCAATTTTAATTTGCAATGGCGTACCAAATTTAAATCGGCACCGCCTCTCCACGCCTCTCCTGGGATTATAGCAGAGCACAAAGGAAAGTATTATGTGCATTGTGCCAATTCAACAGTACCTCTATCTTCGTTTGTTCTGGTGTATGACCTAAACGGTGTTTTATTGCAAAATACTCCCTTAAAGGTGGATGGAGTGGTTTTTAGAGGCAATACAACTATTGAACCGATGAGACTGACTGAAAACGGAGAGTTTCTGATTTTGGCGTCAACAAGGCTAAGCACTGCGCCAAACCTGCAAAGGGGGATCCTCTACCATACCGATGCCAATTTATATGTGCTGTCATCTCAGATTTACGGAGGTGAGGGGGTAGTCAGCAGTTTAATTAAAATTAAAGACAACCGGTATCTGAACTTTTACCTCG
>CAYHCM010000025.1:0-10805 GCA_964355045.1 uncultured Chitinophaga sp.
TGTTCCCATACATCCATTCCCAATATTGGCGTACCTTTTTTATCAACTACATCCATCAAAGGATTGTCTTGATTAGCCGTACTGCAAACACATAATTTTTTATCAGCATCAACACAAAGCCAGACCCAGCCTGAACCAAATCGGGTGGTACCTGCGGCAGCAAATGCTTCTTTAAATTTATCAAAACCTCCTAATTCAGCGTCAATAGCAGCAGCTAATTTTCCGGTGGGTTGGCCTCCACCGTTAGGACTCATAATATTCCAAAAGAGGCTATGATTATAATGACCACCGCCATTATTGCGAACCGGCATGGGGTATTTGCTCATGTTTTTAAACAAATCTTCCAAACTCAGATTTTCCATTTCCGTTCCGGCAATGGCATTGTTGAGGTTGGTTACATACGCATTGTGGTGTTTGCTATGATGAATTTCCATGGTACGTGCATCAATGTGCGGCTCCAGGGCATTATAGTCGTAGGGTAAGTTGGGTAATTGATGTGACATGATTTTTGTTTTTTTAAGGGGTTACAAATTTAGGATTTTATGGTTTATGGCAAGCTATAATAATTCAAACAATTTTTTACCATGTTATGTTCGTTATATATTTTAACTTTGAAATTCGATAATGATAAAATTATTTTTCCCAATAAGTGTTTTATTAATATTTGCTTTGAGCAATTGCAAAGATGATACTCCTAATTCCAATAGTTATATTCCATCAGGGCCTGTAAGTTTGGTGATAAATACGGATCTTCCCGAATATAATAAACTTAAATTTCGTAACAGTTATATCTATCAACCGGGTGGAAACCGCGGGGTAATTGTCATTCATAATTATGATGATACCTATGTCGCCATAGAACGCACCTGTAGTTTTGAACCTGATAAAACCTGTTCCCGAATATTTGTTGACAGTACAAATCTCACGTTGAGATGCGGCACTTTTAATTTAAATAAATGGGAACAATGTTGCGAAAGCCGGTTTACCTATAGCGGTTTTGTGTCACAAGGGCCTGCCCAGTATGCGCTGAGAACTTACAATGTAACGTTGAATGGCTCGGTGATTACGGTTAGAAACTGAATTGAAAATTCCAAGGGGTCAAAATTCCAAATTGAAAATTCCAAGGCCTGCGCAGCAAACTTTGGAATTTGGAATTTGAACCTTGAAATTTTTCTTTAAATCGCCTTTACCTCAGCTACCAATTTAGTCAAGGTAGCTTTGGCATCGCCAAATAGCATAGAAGTTTTGGGCTGATAGAACAATTCGTTTTCAATACCGGCATAGCCTGCTTTCATACTTCGTTTCATCACAATTATATTTTTGGCATTCTCAACATCCAAAATCGGCATACCGTAAATAGGGCTTGAGGGGTCGGTTTTGGCAGCAGGATTTACCACATCATTAGCGCCAACAACCAATACCACATCGGTAGTGGTAAACTCAGGATTGATATTTTCCATTTCTACCAATTTATCATAACTCACATTGCTTTCGGCTAATAACACATTCATGTGCCCGGGCATACGCCCTGCCACAGGATGGATAGCATATTTTACCCCAACACCTTCGGCTTCCAATAATTCTTCCAACTCATGACATACATGCTGAGCCTGGGCTACAGCCAATCCATACCCCGGAACTATGATTACTTTATTGGCATATTTTAAAAGAATGGCAGTATCGCCTGCATTTATTTCACGAATATGTCCTCCTGAAGGACTTGTTGGAGATTCTCCTTTAGCGCCTCCACCAAAATTGCCAATCAATACATTGGTAAGGCTTCGGTTCATGGCTTTGCACATTACTAAGGTTAATAAAGTTCCTGCGCTACCTACCAATATTCCACCAACCAACATTACTTTATTATCGTATAAAAATCCGCCCATAGCTGCTGCCACACCTGTAAATGAATTTAAAAGGGAAATAACAACAGGCATATCGGCACCGCCAATTGGCATCACGAATAATATTCCATACATAACCGCCAATCCCCAAATAACATAAAAAAGAATGACAGTTTGTGGTGGCCCTTCTAATATCATATAAGCAGCAATACCGAGAATAAGTAATAATAATCCGATATTTACCACCTGTTGAATTGGGAGAGATTTATCACCTACTCTGCCGCTTAATTTTCCATAAGCAACCATACTGCCAACAAATGATATGCTTCCGATAATAAGGCCAAGCATTATAATAAGTAAATGGCCTTGCGGCAAAAGTCCTATTTCATGTTTAGCAATAAGATGATTGAATTCAACTGCTGATATTAACATGGCACAGGCACCGCCCATTCCGTTGAAAAGACTAACCATCTCAGGCATTTGGGTCATTTTTACTTTTTTGGCAGAAAGAGTTCCAAGTATTGAACCAATTACCAATCCGCCAAAAATCCAGCCATAATTGGAAACTTTAATTCCATCGTATAAAAAGATGGTTCCTAAAATGGCTAAGGTCATACCGGCGGCTGCCACCAAATTTCCCCGTCGGGCGGTATCGGGTTTGCTCAGCATTTTTAACCCGATCATAAAGGATACCGAGCCTATGAGATATAAGAGTTGTAATATTTCCTTGTTCATTTTTTCTTTTTAAACATTTCTAACATACGGTCCGTTACTACAAATCCTCCAACCACATTGAGGGTTCCGAGTATTACGGATATAAAACCCAAAACGGTGGCAAACATACTTTCGGCCTGACCCATAATAATAATAGCCCCGATAATGACCACACCATGAATAGCATTGGCACCACTCATTAATGGCGTGTGCAATACCGACGGCACTTTTTCAATCAGTTCTACCCCTACAAATATCATTAAGATAACGAGGTAGATAATTTGAATATTTGAGTTGATGAATTCTAACATATATTTCTTTAAAATTTTATTTACTACCTTTCATAGATTAGTATTTTATCTTTGTCTATGTATAATTTTATCCTTTCATTTAATGCCCTTTCAGGAACTATATCTACAGGCTCTTTTATTTTGTCTTCCAAATCGTTTTTATAACTAACCAAATCTAATAACGATACCCTCTCATTTTTACTAATTTCTATCAGAATATCAATATCATTATATTTTTCAGCAGCTCTGGAAAAAGAACCAAACAAATAGGCTCGTGAAACAGGAGTTCCCTTAAAATAATTTTTAATGATAGGTATTGTTTCCTGACGCGACATTAATTAGCTAATATAATTCCGTCTTTAGTAATTACTGCCCCTTTGGTTATTTCTTCTTCCATGTCCCATTTAAAACCTTCAGAGGTTGATAAATGATCTAAAAAAGTAGCCATGTTTTTGGCAAATAGTTCGCTGGCTACATTTGCCAAAGTTGCAAGCATATTGCTTATGCCCACTATTTTTACCCCATGTTTCATCACGATTTTATCTTTTTCCGAAATCTCACAATTGCCTCCTTGTTCAGTAGCCATATCCACGATGACGGCTCCCATTTTCATTTGCTTCACTTGTTCTTCGGTTATTAAAACGGGTGCTTTTCGTCCGGGAACCAAAGCGGTTGTTATTACCAAATCGGCCTGAAACAAACTTTTATTTACCGCTTCTTTTTGTCGGGCTGCATATTCGGCTGATGCTTCTTTGGCATAACCACCCTCACTCACTGTATTAAATTGTGCAAGAACTTCCGGAGTAATAATTAAATCATTACCTGACTCAATTTTTTCATCGGTTTTAGGCATTTCTACCTGAATAAATTTTGCTCCCAAACTTTCAGCCTGTTCTTTGGTTTCAGGTCGTACATCTGTTGCTTCCACAACCGCACCAAGTCTTTTGGCAGTAGCAATGGCTTGCAAACCGGCTACACCAATTCCGATAATTAAAACTTTGGCAGGGGTAATGGTTCCGGCGGCTGTCATCATCAATGGGAAAATTCGTCCCATTTCATTACCACCCATAATTACTGCTTTATACCCCGCAAGGTTAGCCTGCGAACTAAGCACATCCATACTTTGAGCTCTTGAAATACGGGGAATGGCATCCATACTAATGGCTGTTATTTTTTTGGCAGCTAACTTTTCAATCAGTTCAGGATTGGATTTATGCAAAAGATAGCTTATCCAAATGGTTCCTTCTTTTAACTGAGAAATTTCAGAATCCGATGGAGGGTTAATCCTAAGAATTACATCTGAATTATTATAAATATCTGCCGTTGGCGAAATGGTGGCCCCGATATTGATATAGGCTTCATTGCTGTAATAGCTGCCTAATCCGGCATTGTCTTCAATAAATATTTTGTATCCTTTGGCAATAAGGCTTTTGGCCACGTTGGGTGAAAGGGTCACCCGGGTTTCGTTCGCTTTTGTTTCTTTCAGTACACCAAGTTTCACGTTTTGATTTTGGATTTAAAAATGTGCCGCGAACCTACACCAATTTTGATACAATGGCAATAAGATTTATATCATGTTTTTTTAATGCGTTTAACACAGGAATAGATGAAAGGGTTAAATGTTTTTTCATTAAAAAACCTTCCTGAAATTATTCGGTCACTTCGGCGTATTCAATAATTGATTTGATTAATCCAACTTTACTAAACCTTAAAGAAAAATAGGCTGAGAATAATCTTCCGAAGGAACTAATTATCGGTAGAATAAAAATAGCCACAAGTCACACAATCCTCTTTAGGGGCGAGATCTACGATACTTCCATGTTCTGAAAGTGTAACCGATACCTGATTACACATGAAATTAATTAATCGCGTATCATGCTCTTACAAGCCAATGTAATTACCTCGCCTCCGGATACATCCAAACCTTACCGTTTACAAGCGAATTAATTTCCGGCTCATCAAGTTTTTTAATAACTTTTTCGGCGGCTTCTTTATTATCTAATTTTCCTGTAGTTACGTAATACAATTTTTTATCTACATTAAAGAAAATGGAAGTTTTTACCCCTGTTTTGCCCGAAAAGGTTTTTGAAAAGTTTTCCGCATTTGTTTTTATTCCAAATACCCCGACTACAGGATAATAATAGAATTTTGCGAAATCCATTTCTTCCTTTTTAGGTTCAGGTTTTTTGGGTTCAGGTTTTTTGGGTTCAGGTTTTTTCGCCACTACTACCACAGGGCAGCCTCCGTTGGTCTTTGGTCCGGCTTCGTTGGGGCAATTATCTTTATGGTCAAAAAGTCCGTCGCCATCTGTATCAGGGCATCCTGCATTTTCCTTTTTTCCGGGTAAGGTCGGGCATTTATCGGCCCGGCTCCAAACTTTATCTTTATCATCATCCGGACATCCTTTTGTTGTTTTTCGGCCCGGTTCTTTCGGGCATTCATCTTCTTTATCGGGCACTCCGTCAGCATCTTTATCAGGGCAACCCTCGGCTTTAAAACTTCCCTTTTCATCGGGGCATTTATCTAATTTATTCGATATTTTATCTCCGTCATTATCATACAGGCGTCTGTACGCAATTGGTACCGAAAAACCGGTATAAAGACTTAATCCATTCGTTGATTTTGTTCCCATTAAACTCCCCAAATTATCAGACCCTATGAAAAAAGGCCCCCCTCTTAAAAATAATCCTACCTGCATTTTTTTGTAAAAATTGCCAAAAGAAAAATTTAAGGCTGCTTCAAAATTCTTGCTCTCATAACGCGAGGACAGAATGAGTACATTTCGGGCTTTTATCCCTTCTTTTTTTCGTGATCTGATACTTTGTGTATATTGGCCTCCGGCAAAAAAACCTTTACCCAAATTTACATCTGCCATAAAATGTAACGCAGTTGGCAGCTTTGCTTTAAATGATGTTGTAGAGTCTAATACCGGAAAAAGAGAATTAATAAAAGAATCTACCTCAGCCACATTTTTAAATTGTTTGCCGCCGTTTAAATTGCTCCATTTCAAATTAATGGTTGTATCGCCTATGGCCCTTACATGCTGCACAAATTTTGGATTATTATAATTTACCGAACCCCAGTCAACCAGTGATAAGCCCAAACGATAAGTATATTTAATCATACTCCGGTCTTCATGCATATTTTTGTCAAGCTCATAAATGTATTTTTCCTTTTTTATGCGATGTTCATAGCTAAGCCCAATATCCATTGAGGCTCCGCCGCCAAGTTTATTCCCTTCATAATAATTGAAAGGGGATGGTGGTGGCTTTCGGGTAAAAAAATCAGGATTGATATATCCATATTCCAAATCAACACCTTTTATATCCACACTATCTTTAGCCGGCTGCTTATAGTTAAACTCATTTAATCGGATAAATACAGCTCCCATTCCCTGAAGATAGCTTAATGAAAGCCCTCCGGAAAGAAAATGAACATCGCCGTCTTTCAGCACACGAGAATAGGTAGCAGTGTATTGCCTGAAAATATTGACTCCCCCGCCGGCTTTATATTTTGAACCGGTTCTGCTTGTGTGTTTTTGATAATTTTCTTTGTCAAAATAATTATTGGTTGCTGTATCAAAACCGCTCAGAAAAAAAAAGTTCATCAATGAATTATCAAGATTTGCCAGATAAGCGTTTGCCCTAACTCTAAACGAAAAAGCCAAACCGCTTTTATCCTTTAAATTTATCATGGCCGACGGGCCTATTATATCTGTTGAAAAAAACATGTATTTGCGTTTACCGTTGGCATTTTGTTCCAACATGCTGTTATCGAACAGGGCAATTCCATTTGAATCTAAATAACTGCTGTCTAATTTCCCGTTTATAACCTGTAACTGTTTATAGGGAGTTCTTAAATTAACATAATTGTTTTGGGCGTAAATATTAACGCTAAAAAGATTCACAAACAGCTTATAACGTGAATCGGCAAGCAAAGCAGGGTTATAGTGAACGCCAATAATACCCGAATAGTTGCTCTGCGACATGCCGGACATGTATTGTGAAAACACCTGAAAGTAAGAAATAGTAAGCAGAATGGATAAGCAAATTCTATTCATGGTATTTAATTTGAACGAGGCAAATATATAAGATAGACGCTATATTTCACCTTTTAGTTGGAGTGATAGCTATAATAATTGCATCTGTTTAACATTAAAATTACAATTCAGTTTAATTCAGCCGGTTCTATTATTAAAATAAAATTAGCATTTGCCTATTATTAAAAATCCCTAAACCTTTTTTATTAGAAAAATTATAGAATATTTTTGTATTAGCTATCATGAAAAATTTCATTCCACTAATAATTCTTTTATTCTTTCTAAATAGGGCGAATGGCCAAACCGATACTCCGAAATGCAATAAAGGAAGAATTGATTTCGGTGGAGAGGTGCAAGTTTATCCTGCAGGATTAATACCAACGTTAACAGCAAATATTTTTTTTGCTAATCAGCTGGCTATTCGAATTAGAATTGGAGGAAATTTTGCGAATCGCAGAGATTGGAGCCATTATAATGATTATGAAACGGCCAAAGGGTTTGGTGCAAGCTTAGGCTTGGTAACTTATTATCCTTATAAAAAAGGATATTTTACTGTTTGTGCTATCATTGACATCTGGAAAATGACTACAAAATGGAAAGATGATTTAGATACACCTTTGCCACTAAATGGAGAAACAAAAACCATTGTGATCCAACCATGGATTGATATTGGTTATTTATTTAAAATCAATAATACCAGAATTAACATAGGTCCTACGCTTGGATTTGGAAGAGAAATAAATGTAATAACCCGCGGGGATAGAGTGGGAGAAGGTTGGATGAATTCAATTACGCTAACCATGAACTATCCCTTAAAACCATAAAAAACAGTTTTACAAATATCTTATTCCTTTAGTAGTTGCCTGATACGTATAATCCCTCATCTTATCCGAATCATACATAAATCCGGATTTTGATTTTTTATTTTCAAAAGGAATTTTAGCTACCACAAATTTGTGCTGAATCAGGTATTTTAAAACATCGGCTATCACAGTAGGTAAGGCTAAATTTTTACATTCCCCTAAAATATTTTCAAAGGTTTCTTCGAAAATCAATTTTTCTAAAACACCTTTTTCAACTGCATCCAGTTCTATTATTTTTCCTTGTACAAGTGCCATTTTTTAAACGATGATTTAAGATAAATTTGATTTCGGCAAAGGGGGTATTGTTTAAAAAACTGAAGCGTGTCATTGGTAACCATATTGTGATACAATTTAATTTTGCCTGTTGCATAGGATTGGGTATGGTCAAACGTACGACAGCCGCGGCGGTTCAAAAAATAAAGCATAATATTAGGATTACGATCAAAAGCCGCCAATACTTTATCGTTTTGAGTAACCCCATTTTGAGTCAACCATTGATCAACACCTACAAAATCCTTGGGTTCAAAAAATGTTTGGTATAAATAATGACTGGGTGTATAGCGAAGTCGGAAATTGCTTTTAACCTCAATAAAACCCCAAATACAAAATAAAAGGAGAACAATATAAGTCATCACCGGTTTTTTGTTTACAAGCCATTTATATCCAAAAGCCATTAAAAACAGGCAAACCGGCAACAGGGTTATACTATAATAATCGTGATATTGAAATTGACCGGCCATTAAAAGATAAATGCAAACAGACCCTGCCAGGGCAAAACACACAAAGAGTTTTAGAAATAATTTTTCTTTTATAAAGGGGATTGAAACAAGCCCAAAACCTATAAAAATCCATTGAGGATAGGTGTAAATTTGGTGAAACCAATTAGCATAAAAAACCCCAAACCATTCTTTGAGTTGGGCAAGGGAAGAAGGAAATGCAGGATTCATTAAGAAATAAGAACCTCCAACTGTATATTCGAGCCAGCGGCAATAATAATACCAGCTAAAAACAGAGAGAAAAATAAAAATAGCCGCACCAATAAACCGTGGTCTTTTGAATGTTTTTAAAAACAGAATAATATTAATAGAAACAATGGCAATTATAAATATAAGCGATGTTATTTTTATTAAACACCCAATTGCAGCAAATAGGGTAAACCATGCAATTCGCCAACCTTTAGGGGTATCATAATTATAATAAAACCATTGCCGCAAGGCTAAAAGCATAAAGGCCAATGAAGCCGTATCAGGCAAAAAATTCGGGGTATAAAAATTAAGAATAGGGCTAAAAAACCATGTGAAAGAAATAATTAAAGCCGCCCATTTATTGGCCAGCCAAAGACACAATAAATCAAAAGCAGCCCAAAGCCCAAAGCCCATAAGACACCACATCAAAAAACGATACCAAAACGGATTGGGTCCGAATGCCTTGTAAAGCACAGCCACGCTGTAATTTATTATAGGAAATTCACAAGGGGTAATGCCGTCTTTGGTAGCCGTTTCCATTACACGGGGTTCAATAAAATTACAACTAATGCGGGAGTAATTTAAAGCTATAGAAGCCCTGTCTGTTTGGGCTCCCTGATGAATTGATAAGGGGGGAAGAGAAATGATTTTGTAAAATTGAAAAAGGAGAGCAATTAAAATCCAAAGAGCTAAAAACAGGAAATGCCTGCTGTAAAGCAATCGCAAAAACAATTTTTTCATCAAATCTTTAGTGGAAGAGTTATAAGAATGATCAATACTCAATGTTCAATTTTCAAGGATTAAATTTGGGTGGTAATAATTGTTTTTTTCTATTCTTTCACCACTAAGGCCCTTCAATAAACGATTTTATTAGAGCCGGAATTGCAGCCTTGTTGATATAAATGGTAACGGTTTTAAGCTTCAGATAATTTTCGGATATATAAACATACCCTTTGATACCACTGCTGCTGCCCCACGAATTTTTTGTAATATAATACCGGGTACCTTTTTGGTCGGTGGCTATTCCAGTAATATGCATCAGGTGGTCGTCAGTAGTTTCATGGCTGTCGAATGTGGCTTGTCGCAGTTCCTGGGTCGGGACATCTTCTAAAGGTAGAGAATCATCTATTACTTCTCCTTTTTTTAATAAAACTGCCGCACCACCTTTACGGGCAAATCCCGGTTCGCTTACATCCCCATCCCATTCAACTGTATAGCCCCGGTTTAAAGACGTAAAAATAACTTCGAGTAATTGGTCCATTGGCAAATTAATATATTGGCCTCTCGAAAAATTATCCGGAATTTCTAAACTAAAAGGTTTATAAAACGGATGGTGGGAATAACTCGTAAAACCAATGTAATCATCTGGATTAATACCAAGCGATGCCGCAAATGTTAACGAATTATAACTTACATCCCCATATTTAAAAATGACAGGACAAACACCTAAATACTCATCCAAAATATTTTCAAATCCTTCTTTCCAATGAGGCTCGATAATGGTTTTTGTTAAAACAGAATCTAAATAACTTTTTAAGGAAACTTCCAATTTGGAATGATTGTGCGATTCAGAATTATTTTTTCCATTATAAACTTCTTCAGGCATCATACCATACGTTTGCATTACATAAAAAAAATCATGCGCCAATGCACCCTGACTAAAACTGGCATTCCCGTGATAACGTAAATACAAAATAGCCTTTTCGATATATATTTTTCGCACTACAAATATTTCAGAAAGGTCCACTTTTTTGCCGGCCTTTCTCAATATTTCAGATTCGATAAATGATGTGGTGCTAAAACTCCAACAGGTTCCTGTATTGCCCTGACTCTTGACATCCGTAGCTTCTAAATTTTGAACTACGGTAAATTTGAATGGACTGTTGTACTGGGCGCTTCCTAAAAGGGAGAATCCTATAAGGAATGAAAGTATGGTTATTTTTTTCATTTTTTTTTATTTAAAATAATTAGGCGACGGAATATCTATATTTTTACGATCTCAAAATTTCTGTACTCATATCTTATTATCTTCCAGTGGTTTCACCCTCGCCAAAGCGTTTACAAAGTAATATCTTTTATTGCTTAAATTA
>CAYHCM010000025.1:10905-35837 GCA_964355045.1 uncultured Chitinophaga sp.
TGGTTTCACCCTCGCCAAAGCGTTTACAAAGTAATATCTTTTATTGCTTAAATTAAGGCAACGAAATCGTTTTCTTTCCAAAGGGCCTTTTCTGAAAAACTTATTCCCATCTAAAACGAAGTCCTGGTTTTCATGCAATTCTTCTAAATTTAAAAGCCCGTCTTCAGGTTGATGATTTTGTAAAGCCTTAAGAAGATTAACATCGGCACAACTTGAAGCGGCAGGATTTTGCATATATTTATTCAGGGCCACCAATACATTTTCAGGAAAAATATGTTGGCTCATAAACGGTTTCATCAGATGTTTAAAATGTTCTTTCCATTCCCTGCCGTGAGGCGCTACCTTATTTTTATGCTGATTCCAGCAGGTAAGATGAGCCACTTCATGCACAAAAGTTATTAAAAACGAATAGGCGTTCAGACTTTTATTTACGGTAATTCTATGTCCTTTCCCACTTACAGGTGCCCGGTAATCGCCCAGTTTTGTAGCCCTGTGTTTGGTAAGTTTTAAATGAACCTGATGGGTAATTATCATTTCGGCTACCTGAATTTCGGTAGCCGGTGGCAAAAAAGGTTTTATTTGTTGGGATAAGGGAATTAACTGAGGGTGCATTAAACTATTTACAATTTTAGATTTTTACGAAATACGAATTCTTACTAATTTACGAAATACGAATTTTTACTAATTTACGAAATACTAAATTCTATTAATTTACGAAATACGAATTCCTACTAATTTGCGAAATACGAATTCTTACTAATTTACGAAATACATATTTTTTTTAATTTACGAAATACGAATTACAAATTACCAATACCGAATACCTAACGCCTATTGCCCATTCGCCTCCATATTTAATACAGTTTGCAATACGGTTTTTCCAACTGCATTCAAGGTTTGCCTGTCAATTATACTCATATTATCCTTATGTGTGTGCCAATAGTCTCCAAACCCCGATTCGGTTTTTGAGTTATAATCAATAATATCAATGGTGGGAATATTGGCGTAAATACTTACATAAAAATGGTCATCCGTAATTGGGCCTTTGGTATAATTGATAAAATAATTTCCAAACTCAAGCGAGGCTGCTGTTTGCCATATTGTACTCAAAAAATTATTGTCAAATCTTACTGACATCCCTTCCCGGGCAAAGGTGGCATCTTTAGCGCCAACCATATCAAGGAGGATGCCATTTCTGGCTTTATAATAGGGCACATGCGGATGTTTAGCCCAATATTGAGAACCAAGACACCATGTATCTTTTATTTCATCCGAATTTGCACCACCATCTTCCACATCAAAAAAAATAATATCAATTCCCAACTCCGGTTTATTAGCATGCAATTGCCGAGCAATTTCCAATAAAACCCCAACACCACTTCCTCCGTCATTGGCACCATCCGAAGGGGTGGTTTTATCAATGGCATCCTGATCGGCCTGCGGCCTTGTATCCCAATGGGCACAAAGAAGAATACGATTTGGGTTTTTGGGGTTAAATGCTCCAATTAAATTTTTTGCTTTCCAAATTTCACCTTTGTAACTTTTGGCATCAAAGGCCTGGATATAAACTGTATCAGCCCATTTATTTAGCATTGTTTCCATCCATGCTGCACATTTTCTATGGGCATCGGTATTAGGTACCCGCGGGCCAAAGCTAACTTGTTTTGCAATATATTGATATGCACTATCGCTGTTAAAATTATTTTGGAGTAAGGTTTTTACCGGATTTATAGAATCAACTATAGCCTTATCAGAGTCTTCTTGAGTAGGCCCTTTGCAGGAAAATACAGATATTAATAAAAAAAGAGTGGTTATATTTATGAGGTATTTCATATGTAATCAATATTTATTTTTAAACAAAGGTCATATAGCTTGCCCCGTTTTTTCGGGGGAATGCCCGGATTTCATGCTGGTTTGTGTGAACTTTGTTCTCATTGACATTTCATTTGTTATTTGCGTTTGAAAAGGCTACAAATCTAAAACAAAAAAAGCATCATCAGATTATCCAATAATGCTCGATTGTTACGAGACTTTTAATTTTTACACACCAATCATTTTTTCGTTCCTGAATGACACAGCCACCGTTAAGAAATATGTACTTACCTATAAGGTATAAGGATAGGTTACTGAACAACAATTTTAAGGGTATAAATTATTGTACCGCCATAAATTTTCACTAAATAGATTCCTGTGGGTTCATTTGAAAGGTCTATTTCAATGTATGATGGTTGGTTGTAATTGATATTCGCTTCCACTTTTTCCCCCAATAAATCATAAATCAAAATTTTAATTTCATGCTTCAAATTTTCACGCTTTAATTCAATGTTGAATTTCCCATTTGAAGCGGGGTTTGGAAAAATAACCAAATTGTTAGGTAAAGCAGAGCCATCCGTAATATAGGCCCCCGAATTAAATTCATCTGCTCCAATATCAAAACCAATGCCTTGAGGTCGCGTTGTTTTGTCTATATCGTTAGAAACGTAACCTGAAAGATTTGTTCCCATATCCACTACCGAAACGATACCTGTGGCAAGATGCAAATCACCCAAAGTCAAGTTCACAAACCAACTCGCCTGTGCATTGTTTACATTCGTTTGCAGCGAAGCCTTAGCTCCGTCACGCGAAGTAATTGGTTTGTTGGTTATATTATTTTTTATATCAACACCGGAGGTAGCTGTAAAGCGATACTCTATGGCATTTTGAGCGGCCACATACACAGTGTTGTTGTAAACCTTTGTATTGGGTGATGTTTCCAATCCTATGCCAACATCCGAAAACTGGCCTGAGCCATTGTTATAAATCATATTGTTGCGAATAATCCCTCCATTGTTTTGACTGCTGCCCAAACCGAAACCAATGCCTCTATCGCAATTGATCACTAAATTTCTTTCAACTATATTATTAGAAGAATTATCCCAAAAATGTATGGCATGTTCAGCCACCGACCCTGACGGGCTTTTTATATTAACAAAAACATTATCACACACGAGCCAGTTTGTTCCTTTATGTATATCTAAACCGCCAATATAATAATTCGGTCCGATGCCATTTGGATACTCAAAAAGTGAGCACTGTACTGTGGCCGAGTCAATGGTAGATCCACCAGTAGCCCCTTTCAGCATTTGCTGATACGTATTTTTAAAATGAACATTGTGAACCAACAGATTGGCTCCACTCACTTGTATCCCATGATTGCCACATTCCTGTAGGGTCATATCGGCAATGGTAACATTATTTCCTACAATGCTGAAAATATCCTCGGTAGAAGCGGTTGCCACCATCCCTCCTCCGCGAAGAATAACTGAATCCCTGTTTCCCGAAAAACCCCTGAATACTATATTACTTGCTGTGATATATGGATACCATGAAGTTGTGGCAATTTGATAAGTGCCATTGGCAATCAAAATAGTCATATTGCCTCCTTTCGAATTTGCCTGATTGATGGCATTTTGAAGTTCAGTAACATTGGCAACTTTTACAACCGAACCAACTGTTATATTGCAAGGGGTAACCGTATTATTTTTTACCTGCTTCAGTTCACATCTGCAATTTTGAGCAGATAAAGAGGTTGTGTATCCGAACATGCAGAAAACAATCATCAAAAAAATGAGCGGTTTTTTCAGGGGGTTTTCTGTTTGATGGTACTTGGTGGCTGATTTCATTTTTTGTTAGTTTAAAGTTACATTACTCAACGGTTTTCTGAAAGATTCGTTTTATCTTTCAGAATCTCAAAATACCAGAGCATTGATAACATGTTTTTCACAAAACGTCAAATAGTTTTTAATTTGCTTCGGCTTTTGGTACTTCGTTAATTTTTAGAAATACTATACGTCGTCCCTTCTTTCCCATCTTTTATTTCAAGTCCGGCTTCCAATAATTTGTTGCGAATATCATCCGATTTTTTATAATCTTTTTCAGCCTTGGCTTCGTTTCGCATGGTTATTAAAATTTGAACCAAAGGATCAATAAGGTCCGTTGCATTTTCTTTTTTTTCATCCGCTAACCCTAAAACATCAAATACACTGGTTTTAATGAAATCGTGTAAAGTTTCTAAATCAGCAGAACTAAGTGATGCATTTCCATCGTTTATTTTATTAATCCAATTGGCTGCCTCAAATAAATGTGATATGGCAATTGGAGTATTAAAATCTTCATTCAGGGCATCCTTAATATTTTCAATTAATGTATTTACATCAAAATCGGATGATTCACCCGGTTTTAAATTTTGCAATAAATTTACCGCATTCATCAAACGCTGCACTCCTTTTTGAGCAGCCTTTAAAGCCTCATTGCTAAAATCAAGGGTGCCCCTGTAATGTGCCTGAAGAATAAAAAACTTTAAGGTCATGGGGCTATATGCTTCATCCAGCAAGGGATGTTTACCTTCAAAAAGTTCGGTTATCAAAACACCATTATCCAAACTCTTGGCCATTTTTTGCCCATTGATGGTAATCATATTATGATGTATCCAATATTTGGCAGGGTTTGCATTATTGCAGGCTGTACTTTGAGCTATTTCACTTTCGTGGTGGGGAAATAGCAAATCCATTCCACCGCCATGTATATCAAAGGTTTTTCCCAAATATTTGGCACTCATGGCGCTGCACTCTATGTGCCATCCCGGAAACCCTTGTCCCCAGGGCGAAGGCCATTGCATAATATGTTCTTCCGATGCTTTTTTCCAAAGGGCAAAATCATTGGGGTTTTTCTTTTCCTCCTGTCCTTCAAGCTCGCGGCGGGCTTCACCGGCTCCGGCTATCAGGTCTTCCAATATTCGCCCTGATAATTTTCCGTAATCATGGGTTTCGGCATACTTCAGCACATCAAAATACACCGAGCCATTCATTTCATACGCCAATCCGTTTGCAATAATTTGCTTAATCATTTCTATTTGTTCAATGATATGTCCTGAGGCGCGAGGCTCAATAGATGGCCTTTTTACATTCAGTTTATCAATACAAAAATGATACGAATCGGTATAATGCTGGGCTATTTCCATAGGCTCCAAATTTTCTGTTTTGGCGCGTTTGGCTATCTTGTCTTCACCTTCATCGGCATCATTTACCAAATGCCCCACATCGGTAATGTTTCGCACAAACCGTACCTTATATCCCAAATAAATAAGATAGCGATGAATAACATCAAACACCACTGGTCCGCGGGCATGGCCCAAATGCGGATACCCATAAACCGTAGGCCCGCAAAGGTACAAACCCACAAAAGGGGGATTCAGAGGATTAAAATTTTCAATCTGTCCGTTGAGGGTATTGTAAACTTTTAATTGGGAAGGCATACGGTGCAAAAATAGTTCAATTTTTTTGGGAATAGATTTGACAACTTTTTAAAAGTTGTCAAATCTAAAAATTCTTAAACCAAACAATTCCCCACCAAATACTCCGCAATCTGAACCGCATTGGTAGCAGCCCCTTTGCGCAAATTATCCGAAACAATCCACATATTTAAGGTTTTGGGTTGTGACTCATCCCTGCGAATACGGCCCACAAACACATCGTCTTTTCCTTCGGCATTCATAGGCATAGGGTATATATTATTGGCGATATCATCCTGAACGGAAATGCCCGGAAAGTTTTTTAATAAATTAATAATTTCAGAAATTTCAAATTCCTTTTCAAATTCAATATTCACCGATTCGGAGTGTCCGCCCATTACCGGTATTCTGACGGTAGTAGCGGTTACTTTAATGGAATCATCCCCCATTATTTTAGTGGTTTCCTTCACCATTTTCATTTCTTCCTTGGTGTAGCCATTTCCCATAAACACATCAATTTGAGGAATCACATTGAGGTCTATTTTATAATTATAAGCCATTTCTCCCGCTGTGCCGCTGCGTTCGTTCATCAGTTGGTTTACCGCTTTAATTCCGGTTCCGGTAACCGATTGGTAAGTAGAAACCACCACGCGTTTAATTTTAAAAACATCGTGCAGGGGTTTTAAAGCTACCACCATTTGTATGGTGCTGCAATTAGGGTTGGCTATGATTTTATCGTCTTTGGTTAAAACGTTTGCGTTAACTTCAGGAACAATTAATTTTTTTGAAGGGTCCATTCGCCAGGCCGATGAATTATCAATAACGGTGGTTCCTGCTTGCGCAAATAATGGAGCAAATTCCAAGGATACGTTGCCTCCGGCTGAAAAAATGGCGATATGCGGTTTTTGAGCAATGGCATTGGCCATACTTACAATTTTGTATTCTTTGTTTTGAAATTTAATAGTATTGCCGACGGATTTTTCGCTGGCGACAGGAATAAGTACAGACACCGGAAAATTGCGTTCTTCCAATATTTTAAGCATGGTGCTGCCAACCAATCCGGTGGCACCAACTACGGCAACTTTAAACATTTTTTATTAATTAAATTGGGTTTTTAATTCAAATTCAGGAATCGGTTTTCCATAAACCTTACCAAGTATTTTAAGTTTTTCCAACAAGTCAGAAAACTGGTCAAATCGCAAGGATTGCGGCCCGTCGCTCAGGGCTTTTTCAGGGTTGTTATGAACCTCAATCATCAGTCCATCGGCACCTGCAGCTACTGCGGCTAAGGATAAAGGTGAAACGATATCCCGGTTTCCGGTAGCTTGACTTGGATCAGCGATTATGGGCAAGTGACTTAATTGTTTAACTAATGGAATGGCTGCAATATCCATGGTATTACGGGTGGTGTGGTCAAAGGTGCGGATACCTCTTTCGCACAGTATTAATTTTTTATTTCCCCCCAATAAAATATATTCCGCTGCCAATAGCCATTCTTCTAAGGTAGCAGCCATGCCTCGTTTTAATAAAATGGGTTTATCGGTTTTTCCAAGCTCCTTCAAAAAATGATAATTTTTCATATTTCTGGCACCAATTTGCAAAATATCGGTATAAGGATAAATGGTATCTAACAGGCTTAAATCAATTACTTCGGTAATTATAGCCATATCATATTTTTGAGAAACAGCCTTTAAAAGTTTAAGGCCATCTACCTTCATTCCCTGAAAAGAGTATGGTGAAGTTCGCGGTTTATAAGCACCGCCACGCATTATTTTGATACCCTTACCTGCTAAAAAAGCCCCGATGGTATAAAGTTGTTCCTCCGATTCTACGGCACATGGTCCGGCTATTATGGCCAAATCATCCCCCCCTATTTTTATACCATTTACCTCTACAATGGTTTGTGGATTTTCGAGTGTTTTTTTTGCTAATGGAAAAGCATCACTAAATGCCATAATCGGTTTTTAGGTTTTAATTTTTGAATAAGTAACTCTGAATTTCAGTGCCTTATAATTTGGTAATCGGGTATTATCTAATATCAATCGTGTTGGGGTAATTGGTTTATCGCTCGGTATAGTTAAATAAAATCCCCGGTTAAGGTCCTGCTTATTTATAATAAATTGATCTACCAAATATTGAAGATGCCTTGTAAATCGAATGGTATATTCGCCCGTAAGTGAATTATATCCTCCTCCGTATAATGAGTATGGCCCCATTGTTGGGTCTAAATAATCAATGAAATCAATAATTGTGGTATCTTGATTGACTTTATATGGCTGAAACAAAGATAACCGAATTGGTAAAGAATAGTTTGTACTAACCGACCCGTTTTGCGGTGTAAAAACTAAAGCAGCTTCATTAATAATAATACGTTCATTTACCGCATTATTAACCAAGTTCAATAAATAAGGTATTTCAATTTTTGTTTTGCAACCACCCATTGATTGAACATACGTTTTATTATAATGCTTACCCGGATTGGCTAATTGGTTTAATAAATCAGGGTTTGTATGTTGTATGCTATAAATATTAAAATATTTACATGTGTTATTAAATATAAAAGAATGGTATGAAGAATCATTATAGTGAACCATAAATTGAGAATTTCCTGTAACTAAATCTACACCTAAAATGGCTCCTTGTCCACCAATAAGGCCGGTCTTTTCGGGCACAAGAACTATCCCCTTCAAAAATTCTTTAAATTCAGGAATACCACTATACACAGATGGGTTGGCATTTGCTAACAATTCACCGAAGGTTTTTTCCAATTTAATAAGCAATCCCGGTCCTTGTTTAACTATAGTTTTCCCATATTGTAAAGTAATACTGTCGGTAGTATTAAAAATACCGCTCCAGGTACCAATTTGGGTTCCTAAGACAGGGCTATAATTTGAGTAGTATTTTTTGCTTCCGTCAATTTTTTCACTTAATGTATAAATTTTAATATTTTGTGTTGAATTAATATTGCCATATGAATACGATTTATCCAAGCGAATATAAAGCAATACTGAATCTACATTGGGTAAGGTTCCAAAACTAATATTGGATTGAACAATAGTGGCCTCTACTGCTATACCTGCAGTACTGATACCAAATTCAGGATCATACATAGCCCCTAAAATATTTGAACTTAATGCGTCCGTTTTAATTGAATCTTCGTTTACGGTATAGGCATTTACAGTAAATGTATCGGTTTCGGCAGAATAAATTTCTCCCTTATCAGGTCGTAGGTTAATACCTAAATCTGATTCTGAATTTTTGCAAGACACGGCAAAAATCAGCAAAAATAAAATCAGAAAATGAGTTAAGCCTGATGGCCTAAAATAGAGGAGTTGGTTAATTACCTGCCGCCAATACTGAATCATAAAACTTTAAATACTTGCTGGCTAATTCCTCTTCCTGATGTTGCATTACAGGTTTTTCAGGGGTTTCTTTCAAATGTTTTTCAATGTTGGGATGAAGTGATTCTCCACATCTTACAACAGCATCGGCATGTTTCATTGCCCCGATGTGAAGATTTGTTAATTCACCAACACCAAAAGTTTGCAAATCTTCATCAGAAATTGCATTCAGGCTGGCTTTTCGTTGAAAATCCTGTCCCAAATCGCCATGTACTTCATTATTAAAAACCGAATAAATAACACGGGTTCCCCTAAATACAGGTTCGTCTTTATAAATTGTTTTAAGGTAAATAGGAATCAAACTTGTCATCCATCCTTTACAATGAATAATGTCGGGATACCATCCTAACTTTTTAACGGTTTCGATGGCGCCTTTGCAAAAGAAAATGGTTCTTTCGTCATTGTCGGCAAAATAATTATCATTTTCATCGGTATAAACATGCTTCCGGTGAAAATAATCTTCATTATCCAAAAAGTAAACCTGCATCTTTGTACCGGGAATTGAGGCCACTTTAATAATTAAGGGATTATCATTATCATCAATAGAAATATTCATGCCTGATAATCTAACAACTTCGTGTAAACGATTTCTGCGCTCATTGATAACGCCAAATCTTGGAACCATAATTCTAACTTCATTATCATTTTCCTGAATAGCTTGCGGAACCATGCGGGCAATATCAGAAATATTAGAAGTGTTTAAAAATGGGTTCATCTCACTACACACAAACAGAACTTTTTTACGGGTATTTTCCATATCGAATTTATTTTTAGAAACGAATTACAAAATTATAGCATATTTTCGGCATTATTTTTCATAAAACTACTTGTTTAGTAACTATTTTTTTATATTATGTTTCTTCTAAAATCCACATTTGACGTTGATAACTTATTAAATAAGTATCGAAATGACAATAAAAAAATTGGTTTTGTGGCCACAATGGGCGCATTGCATAAAGGACATATTTCGCTGATAGAACGCAGCAAACGGGAAAACGAAACAACAGTTTGCAGCATTTTTGTAAATCCGCGACAGTTTAATGATTCAAAGGACCTTGAGAATTATCCTCGCCCTATAGAAAATGATATAAATATTTTGATTGATGCAGGATGCGATTTATTGTTTTTGCCCGGTGAAGAAGATATTTATCCGGCAAATTACCAAGTTCCAGAAATTGATTTGCTCAGAATAGCCTCAATATTGGAAGGTGCTTCGCGACCGGGTCACTTTAAAGGAGTGGCAATAGTGGTAAAGCGATTGTTTGATTGTATAAAACCTGACAAAGCATATTTCGGTCAGAAGGATTATCAGCAAACTTTAGTTATTAAACAAATTGTAAAACAATTTGAACTGCCAATAGAAATAGTTATTGGCGAAATAATAAGAGAGGATACGGGGCTGGCAATGAGTTCAAGAAATATAAGATTAAGTGAAGAAAACAGAAGTAAGGCAGCATTTATTTATAAAACGCTTTTAAAATTAAAATCAAATGTTAAATATATGCCTTTACCGGAAGCTATTGAAAAAGCTAAAGTGGAAATTTTGGAAAATGAAGAAACTAAATTGGAATATTTGGAAGTTACTAACCCCGCTACACTATTGCCATTGAATGCCATCCCATCTGATAGCAACGCGTTGGCTTTAGTAGTTGTTAATTATTTTGGAGTAAGGTTGTTGGATAATATTTTTCTTTAATGTTTTTCCCCTATTCGAGGCATTAAAAGGTAATGAAATACAACCCCGAATATATAATGTTTAAATTCAAATATTTTTTCAAAAATAGTTCAAATAAAAAAGGTCTGTCCAAATAATCAGGACAGACCTTAATTTGTAAAATTAATATATTATTTCTTAATGTAAGGTTTCACAACACATCTGCGATTTAAGGCACGCCCTTCTTCTGAATTATTGCTTTTTATAGGTTGAGTTTCACCAAAACCCTGCGCGGTTAATCGTGTAGCATCTACTTTTTTATCTGTAAGATATTTCATGACAGCTTCAGATCTTTGTTGCGATAAGTTTAAATTATCTTCCTCTTCACCAACATTATCCGTATGTCCTTCTATAAGAGCATTCACAGTAGGATATGCCAACATAATCATAACAACAGAATCTAAAGCTGCATAGGATTCCGGTAATATGGTTGCTTTTCCGGTTTCAAACTGAATTTGTTTTGAAAATAAATCTAACTTTAATTTAACCTCCTTAGGCACATCATCATTTTTATCTTTATTTCCGAAATTATAAATATTATCATTGGCACCAAAATTAAATGCAAACCCTATTCGGTGTGTAATATAAGCATCCATCAGTTTGTTGCGGGTGTGCACCCATGGGTCGTAAGGCAAGCCATCAATGTTATCATCATAGGCATAATTATACATAACCTGAGCCATTACATCAAAAGATTCAGACAGCGCATATTTTACTCCACCACCTAAGGCCCATTGCACCGCAAAACGACTGAAACTTGCCTGCGGACGGGCTGGCGTTTGTGCATTTCTGATTTTTGTGACATAGTTAAACAGACCCCAGCTTCCTTGCAAATAAGGTCGAATTTTAGATTCTTCCGAAATAAGTTTATTGTTAGCCAGCTTATAGCGCACACCCGGCATTACGCTCCAAATATCAGCCCTGAACCCTTCTTTTTCAAACGACTCATCCATATGGCCTATATTTCCAACATCTATACCTAAAAGTGCGTCGAACGAAGGGGTTAGGTAATAACCAAAAGCACAGCCACCGCCCTGATATGTTGGTGAGGAAGCAAAAAAGTAGCGAGTTCCACGATCGCCACCATATTCATTAATACCGCCGTATGCTTCAAATCCGAATCGTTTGGCATAATTTTGCGCCGAACTCTGGGTAGAATATACCATCACTCCGAGAGTGAAAATAGGTAGAAGTATTTTTTTATACATAATTCTTTATATGTCTATATTGAATAGCAATAATAGTTCTAATTTTAATAAAAAGAAATTTTTACAAATTTTTTTTCGGAGCAAATAATAACGTTATAGTGGTTTGATTATGAATATAATATGACAATAGAATTAGGTACTTTCAAGTTTGATTTAAAAGATTTTCTGTTTACTAAGGTAGATTTGACGGAGCATTTAGCATCAAATTGCTTTGCTTCTGCATTTTTAACGCAATGGATTTCAGGTGGCAAGGTATTCCAAATTTATACCTCCGGCTCATCGGGCGAACCTAAAGAAATCAGTTTAAAACGAAAATGGCTTGAGACAAGTGCCATGCAAACAATTGGATTATTAAATCTTTGGGAGGAGAAAATAGTGTGCTGTTTGCCAACCGACAAAATAGGAGGACTAATGATGATTGTAAGGGCATTGGCAGGAGGCTTTGACATTCGTGTAATTGAACCATGCGCCAATCCGATGTCACCTGTTGAAAAAGACCACACTTATACTCTAATATCTTTGGTTCCATATCAACTAATTAAAATTTTAGAGGATGAAATCAGTACATTAAAGCTAAACCGGTTTAAAAATATTCTTTTAGGTGGTTCATTGGTTTCGGTGGAATTGTTAAAGAAAATTGAAGACTTGAGCCCTGCTATTTACCATACTTACGGAATGACCGAAACATGCAGCCATATTGCATTAAAAAAACTAAACCACGGTAAATGGCCTCATTTTATTCCAAATCCATATATTGATATTATTACTGATAATAATGGATTAGCATCAATCCGTGGTTTTCAGACTGGAAGCGAGTGGATACATACAACGGATATTATTGAAATGTATGAGGATGGAAGTTTCGATTTTATGGGAAGAGCCGATTTTATAATTAATACCGGTGGATTCAAAGTATTCCCGGAAATATTGGAATTGAAAATTCAGGAAATTTTGCATTCTAAAAAAATAAATATTCAAATAGCTTTTACAGGCCGGCCTCATAACGATTGGGGTGAGGAATTAATTTTAATTAGTGATAAGGAAATAAATTTTAAGGAAGTTTCGGAATTATTGAAACCGGTGCTGAAGGATTACGAAATACCAAAACAGATTGTGGTGGTTGAAAAGATACCATTATTAAATAATGGCAAAATTGATAGAATGAAATTAAAAAATCTCGTTCTTGAAAAATAATTTTTTGAACAAAATCAAGCCTACAAACCTGCCAAATAATTTTTCATCGGTTCCCAATAATAATCAATCCACCCCTGGGTTAGGGCTTCTACCTTATGTTCAGGAATATCGGTTTGAGTAAAATCAAGTTGGCAGCCATCGGCAGTTTTATTAAAAATAAAAGTACATATTGAAAAGTGATCTGCTGGCCACCCATCTTCCTTAAAGTGCCAACCCTGAACTATTTTTTCTCCATCCTTCAGCTCAATATTATACCCGGTACAATACCCGTCGAAAACGGAAAAGGTTCCCTTAACCTCATTGCACATGGTAACCGGGCCGCCTGTAAATGCCGAATGAAGCTCAGCATTCATTATTAAATCATAAACCTTTTTTGGTGTGGCCTTAAATAATACAGATTGTTGAATAGAATTGGTTTCCATCAGTTTTAATTTTTAATAACTTTTATAAAAATGGTTTCCCTATTATATATATGTATATTTAGAATATAAACTCCCATTGCTTTATTCACCATATCTATCTGATGTTCCTTTCCTTCAGATAATATTTTCCCCGTGGCATCCATGAGGGTATAAGCTGAAATATTGTTCGATAGAAAAAGAATGTTATTGGTTGGATTGGGGTAAACCAGAGTGTTTTCAATTTCTGTTTTATCAATTCCAGCAGGATGGAACGGATTAACCGTTTTGGCCAAAATAACGGATTTACATTTATTTATAGCTTTTAAAGTAGCGGTATAAGCTTTACCCACCGGGTAAATATGCACAGGGTTTGGCAATGCACTGCTATCGCCATCACCAAATAACCATTTATAGGAAGTGGCATATTGACTTGTATTGGTAAAAGTGACCGTTCTTCCGTTTTCAACGGCGGTAAATGAACATGTAGGATTATTTAAAACTATAACCTGACCGGTCAACGAATCGCTGCTTCCGCATTGGTTTACTACCTTTACCCAAAAAGGATAAGGGCCTCCCGCCGAAGTCCAACTTATTCGTTTACTGTTTATGGTAGTGCTGATAACTGTAGATTGAACCGGCAATTGCCAAACCAATGAACCGGCTTCTTTCAAGGTATCAATAGAAATGGTAGTAATACCCAAACACGCCGTATCGCTGTATGTTAAATTTTTGGGAGGAGAGGGTTTTGAAGGATATACTTCAATATAATTGGTTTTTATAAGCGTATCTGTTCCGAAATCATTTGTAGCCATAAGGGTTACCGTTTTTTTGCCTGCAGCAGTATATGTTACTGTATGCGGCCCTTTAGTATTAGCAGTTGCAGGGCTTGCATTATTGCCAAAATCCCATTTGTATATTTTTACAATTCCTTTTGAAGTATCGGTATAAACAACAGGTAAATTAATACATAAAATTAATTTATCAATTTTGAAACCAGCAGCAGCCTTAGTGTATCCGCAGGTTGTAGTGGTAAGAGCCTTCATTGCTCCAACAGCACACACATTCGTTTGAACGCTTTTATCCATGACATATTTTCCACCTGCTTTATCGTTTGTACTTAAGTTGGATTTCTTTTGTCCGTTACTTATCGAATAATGCATCATTTCGTTATTGTTGATTACATGCCCCAACTGATGCCCGTGACCCAATTCATGCGAAAGTACCGATTGAAAATCATACTGCGAACCTGTTGGATTTCCGGTACCATAATACCAATTACGGGTACTGTCAGCTTCAATGTCCAATTCACTTACCGACCATTCCATATTAGTACCGCTTATATAGCAATATTGCCAATAGGTGTAACAAACAGCAAGCTTATTATCAGTAAATTTGGTAAGTCGTACCAGATTTACCTGATCGCCGGCTGTTACTTTTATGGTTGTATCCCGGCCAATATCCCAATTTACCAAAGTTCCGCAACGCCATGTTTCCATAGAGCGCAAAAAAGAATTTACCATATTGGAATTGGCTTTAAAACGGGTATTGAACTGAAAAGTATAACCTCCTTTATTATTATCATTCACCAAATCGGTGGTGTAATATTGATCAGCACCTCCTGTTGGTTTAAAGCCTAAATTCATATGAGCAAAGTTTATTTTAAAACTATTAATGCTGATAGAGGAACTGCTGTCGTTATTTGCAACTTTAATATTTCCCGTGCCTGCCCTTGCAGGTATCCTAACTTTTATCTGGGTATCATTCCACACAGTGTAATCGGCAGCATAAGGGGTTTTCATAGTTCGTCCGTCGCCATAATTTGCATCTATAAATTCTACCCTGCCATTGCCTCTGATGCTTCCAAAATATAGTCCGTTAATTGTTAAAATATCACCGGTTCCGGCATTGCCGCTGCCTGATCCAAAGGTTGAAATTATGGGTGTAGCAGTCGGCCGATATTTTAATCGCTCAGGATTATAGCCTAATGATTTTATCGGGGTAAATGTTTTTTTAGTTAAATTTTGAAGCGTTTCATAAAGCGTAGTTGTAATGCCTTTAAAAATGGTTGAATTATCAAAAGCGCGGTTCAATTCAAAGTCATAGCTGATTATTGACTGAATGCTCGCGGTTCCCTGATATTTGGCTTTACCATTATTCTTTACAAAATCAGGAATATCAACCTGATTGGAGGTTAATAAAAAAATCCCCACATCCTCTTTTTGCAATTCCAACTCGGGGCTCGCATGGTGTTTTTCAGTGCCTATTTGCCCGCCAAATGTTATAATTTCAATAAAATACGGATTAGAAACCTGACCTTTAAAAATCTTAATAACTTCAATAACCGAAGCGGTATAGATAGCGTTTCTTCCGTTTTCGCGAAACGGATATTGGTCAATTACTCTACCTTCAATTACCAAAGTTGAAAGTGATACACGTTTTTCTAAAGACCAGTTTTCAATGGCACATTGGCTAAAACCTGATTTTGAGAAAAAACCAACAATAAAAAGTATAAGTATTTTTTTGATCATGATGGACGTTTAAAAAAAATCAAAGTACGTTGTAAAAAATTTAATATACAACCAGCCTATTTTAGATTTACGATTTTAGATTTTGAGATTTAATGAGACTGCAATTTGCGATTTTTGATTCTAATTTCATTAAAATTCTCGTTTTATTTTTTCTCCAATCTAAGCTGCCAATTCCAGGCATCCTCCATCATTTTATTTAAATCAAATTTTGCTTGCCAACCCAATAGGGTATTGGCCTTGGTACAATCGGCCCAAACTTTTTCAATATCCCCTGCCCGGCGATTTCCAATTTTATAATTGAGTTTTTGAGCCGTAGTTTCTTCAAAGGCTTGTATTACCTCCAATACCGTAGAACCTTTTCCGGTGCCTATATTAAAGGCATCAAAATTCAAATTGATTTTATCCAAATGGTCCAATGCTTTAACATGAGCAATAGCCAAATCTACCACATGTATATAATCGCGAATGCAGGTGCCGTCGGCGGTATTATAGTCGTTTCCGAAAACGGTTAATTGGTCTCTCCAGCCGGCTGCGGTTTGTGTAATAAACGGAACTAAATTATTGGGAATTCCCAAAGGTAATTCACCGATAAGTGAGGAAGTATGGGCCCCAACAGGATTGAAATAACGCAACGAAATGATTTTGCCTTGTACGGTTTTTGAAATATCTAAAAGTATTTCCTCACACATTTTTTTTGTATTGCCATACGGTGATTCGGCTTTTACCATCGGGCTGTTTTCGGTTACGGGTAATTTTTCCGGTTGTCCATACACGGTGCAACTGGATGAAAAAACGAGTTTCTGAACGCTAGTTTTTTTCATCGCATTTAATAATGAAGTTAATCCGCCAACATTATTATGGTAATAATCCAAAGGTTTTTCTACCGATTCTCCAACGGCTTTATAAGCTGCAAAATGAATAACTGCATCAATGTTATGTTCGCGAATAGTTCGTTCAACTACCGAAGTATCCAACACATTTTTGGTATAGCAATTGGGGCGGATTCCTGTTATTTGTTCAATTCCATCCAATACCTTCAAACTGGAATTACTTAGGTTATCAATAATTACAGGTATGTAGCCTGATTGGATTAATTCAACAACGGTGTGGCTTCCTATAAATCCTAATCCGCCGGTAACTAATATGGTTTTTGACATTTGAAGATATAAGAGGTGAGAGGTGCGAAAGTGAGAAAAATAAACATAGAGACACTGAGAACATGGAGAAGAACGGAGAGATGAACAGTATAATTTAGATGGAAACACATCCCCCTACCCCCTTCAAAGGGGGACTGCTGCTCCGAAGAAAGAGGTTGTAAGCTTGAAAATTCCGGCGTTCCAACATTTGAAATTTGGAGTTTGAAATTTGAAATTTGATTATTGAGCATTAATTTTTTTATTTAATTCTTTCTACAATTCCATTTTCCAACCTATACTCCTGCTTGCTTTCAGGGCAAATGGCTATTCCATTATTATCAAATTCCAGGCGGTGACCATATTCGCTCATCCATCCCAATTGCCTTGCGGGATTACCAACCAATAAAGCATAATCGGGCACGTTTTTGGTAACGACAGCCCCGGCTCCTATAAAAGCAAATTTTCCAATATCATGCCCGCAAACAATGGTAGCATTGGCACCAATACTCACGCCTTTGCCAACATGGGTTTTGGCATATTGATCTCGACGATTTACTGCACTTCGCGGATTAATAACATTTGTAAAAACCATACTTGGGCCTAAAAAAACATCATCATCACAGGTTACTCCGGTATAAATACTCACATTGTTTTGAACTTTTACATTATTACCCAAAACTACTCCGGGCGATACAACTATATTTTGTCCAAAATTACACGCCTTACCAATTTTACAATTGGTCATTATATGGCTGAAATGCCAGATTTTTGTTCCTTCCCCAATTTCGCAACCCTCGTCAATAATAGCGGTTTCGTGAGCAAAATAATTTTGTGATGTATTCATATTTTATGAAGCAATGGATAAAACCTGTTAATTTTAAAGCACGAAATTAGCTTAATTTTGCCGAACTTTTTATGTCAGAACCCAAACGTTTTACCGTTACCGCTGCCTTACCTTATGCCAACGGCCCTGTCCATATCGGGCATTTGGCCGGAGCCTATTTGCCGGCAGATATATATGCACGATGGTTGCGAAGCAAAGGAAAAGACGTGGCTTTTATTTGCGGAACGGATGAACATGGAGTTCCTATTACTATTAAAGCTAGAAAAGAAGGAATTACCCCACAGGAAGTGGTGGACCGATATTATGAAATTATCAAAAATTCGTTTGCAGATTTTGGAATAAGTTTCGATATTTTTTCACGCACATCAAAACCCATTCACCATCAAACGTCTTCTGATTTTTTTAAAAATTTGTATAACAAGGGTATATTTACGGAAGAAGAAACCGAACAATATTATGATGCTCAGGAAAACCAATTTTTGGCCGACCGATATATCACCGGAACCTGTCCAAAGTGTGGAAATGACAAGGCCTACGGCGATCAATGTGAAAAATGTGGGTCAACGCTTAGCCCAAGCGAATTGATAAATCCGGTTTCGGCTTTGAGTGGAAATGTACCGATTCTTAAAAAAACTAAAAACTGGTTTTTACCTTTGGATAAAATTCAAAAGGAATTTTTAAATGATTTTATTGCCTCCAAAACCAACTGGAAAACCAATGTAACAGGGCAATGCAAAAGCTGGCTCAATGATGGATTGCAACCACGTGCCATGACCCGCGATTTGGATTGGGGCGTAAAAGTGCCGGTGGAAGGAGCCGAAAATAAAGTGCTCTATGTTTGGTTTGATGCCCCTATCGGTTACATTTCGGCTACCAAAGAATTGTTTCCCAACGACTGGGAAAAATATTGGAAAGACTCGGAAACAAGTTTGGTTCATTTTATTGGGAAAGACAATATTGTTTTTCATTGCATCATTTTTCCGGCCATGCTGCACGTTCATGGCAATTATATTTTACCAACCCATGTGCCAGCCAATGAATTTTTAAATTTGGAAGGTGAAAAAATAAGTACGAGCCGAAATCATGCCATTTGGCTTCATGAATATTTAATTGATTTTCCGGATAGAAAGGATGAATTGCGATATGTATTAACCAGTATTGCTCCTGAAACCAAGGATTCAGATTTTACCTGGAAAGATTTTCAGGCAAGGGTAAATAATGAATTATGCTCCATTTTAGGAAATTTTGTAAATCGGATTTTAGTGCTTTCACACAAATATTTTGAAGGTAAAATTCAGTCCTATGATTTAAGTAATCCGGCAGATATTGTGCTTTTAAACGAAGTGAAAAACTTTCAAAATTCCATAGATTCATTAGTTTCTGATTTCAAATTCAGGGAAGCCCAGTTTGAATTAATGGCCATAGCCCGGCTCGGAAATAAATATATTACCGATCAGGAACCCTGGCATTTAATTAAAACCGATGAAATACGGGTAGGTGAAATATTGCATACCTGTTTGGTTTTAACCCATGCATTTGCCATTTCGGCCCGGCCTTTTTTACCCTTTACTTCTGAAAAAATATTTAAATTTTTAAATACAGATGCCGGTTCTACTATAAAAGGAGGAACTATATTAAACCAACCTGAACTTTTATTTAATAAAATTGAAGATGCCCAAATAGAAGCTCAACTTGAAAAATTAAAAGTTCAGGCAAACGCCAATCAAACCCCATTAACGATGGAAATCAAAAAAGAATTAGACCCCATAAAACCCAGCATTACATTTGATGATTTTAGTAAAATTGATATTCGCGTTGCCACCATTACAGCCGCCGAAAAAGTGGAAAAAGCCGATAAGCTTTTAAAACTAACCTTGTATACAGGTTTGGATACAAGAACCGTTGTTAGTGGAATTGCCCTGGATTTTAAACCGGAAGATATTATTGGAAAACAGGTGTGTGTATTGGCTAATCTTGAACCCCGAAAACTAAGAGGGATTGAAAGCCAGGGAATGATATTGATGACGGAAGATGCGGAGGGTAAATTGGTTTTCGTGAGTCCGGCCGCCATGGCATTGAATGGGGCAATAGTGAGATAGTTCTCATTTCATAAGGGTTTTCCTTCTCTCTGAAAAATATGCTTTAAATAGTATATTTGAGAAAAAATCTAAATTTCTATTTTGATAGATCAATGTTTACACATATTAATTTTAATATTGTTGAAGAAATTCAGGTATGGTAATTTCAATATGAATAATTGAGACAATATGAAAACGCCTATTAATTATATTATGAAAAGTTTAGTGGCATTTTTGTTTCTTATTTTAGCTCTTACTTCGTCAGGAAATGATGCTAATAAAGCCCATAGCGATTTACCAAATACATTGCGTTATAGCACAGATGGCAAAAAATTTCTTACGGCTTCTGATGATAATACCGTAAAAATATGGGATTCAAATACCCTAAAGCTTATTAGAACGATAAATGTGGGAAGCCCGGTTCAATATGCTGATTTTTGTCAGGGCGACAATAATAAAATATTAACCTATTCAGGTAATATAAAAATATGGGATTTTGAGTCTTTAAATCTGTTATTTCAGATAGAGGGAATTCCTGCTCAATTTGGAGATGGCTTGTTTGGAGATAACGGGAATAAACTATTAATAAAAATATCAGAAGAGATGGTTATTCTTAACCTGACTACTGGAGGTATTGAATGGCTTTCCCCTCCCGGCACCTTGGTTAATTCAGCACAATTCAGTCATAGTGGTAACAGCATAATAACCACCGTAAATGATACAGCTAAACTTTTAAAATTGGAAAAAGGCAATATTTTACCATCGCTCATTATTCCTATCAGGAATATAACACGGGCTCAATTTAGTTGGAATGATAGTTTGCTTTTAACCTTTTCTGATTCTGATATTGACACCTTGCAAATGTGGGACATTGCCACAGGAAAACTCTTAAGATCATTTGAGTATTATTGGGATTCAGATGAAACTTCCTGTACGCAGATAAGCCGCAATCAGCAAAATATTTTCTTGCTTAATGATAATTTTATCAGCATTCTAAACCTCAAAACCGGTAAGAGAAAAAACTCATATAGAAAGAAATTAAACTATGCAGAATTTAGTGCCGACAGCAGATATCTGGTTACTATGGAGAATTACAAAAATTCAGTTACTGTAAGAGACATAATTAGGAACAAAAATATTGGGGACATAGATGGATTTGAATCTGATTTAACTTTTGTAACTTTTAGTGCGGATTCAAAATTTCTTATAACCGGCACTGAGTCAGGCACCATAATTTTTTGGGATATTGAGAAAAAAAAGTTTCAAGCTTACCTTTATGATTCTATCAATTTGGGAAAAGAGCATGATAATTCCCTGAATCCTGAATTGAGAATTCCAACTAAGCATGGTTTTTTATATGATGCTGAATTTAGTAATGATGGTAAATATGCGGTTTTGGGAGCAACGGATGGAACAGCAACAATATGGGAAACCGCTACCGGCAATTGCATTAACACTTTGGTAGGACACACAAGTGTAATAATACAGGCTGTTTTTTCGCCCGACGATAAACTTATAGCCACTGCCGGATGGGACAGTCGTATAAGAATTTGGGAGGTATTAACAGGAAAATGCATAAGGGTATGGTTGCACCGACATATAATAATTTCAATTGCCTTTAATAAGGACGGCACACTGTTGCTATCATGTTCAAAAGATAAAACGGCTAAAATTTGGTCGCTCAATTCGGAAGAGGAAAGTTTAATAACTTTTTCAGGGCACACGGCTACCGTTAATTCTGCCGTATTTTCCTCAGATGAAAACAGGATACTCACCGCATCTGACGATAGCACTTCCAGGCTCTGGGATGCAAAAACAGGAGAACAAATTATGCTTTTTAAGGGTCATCAGGATGTTGTAAATGGGGCTCGTTTTTTACCCGGTGATAAAGAAATATTGACTTTTTCGGATGATAAAACGGTAAAAAAATGGAAGGTTGATAATTCTGAATTTCTTTATTCATTTTCCCAACATACAGATTATATTTTAAAAACAGATATTCACCCTGATTCTAATTGGGTTGTTAGTGCAGAAAAAAGCAGGATATTGGTATGGAATTATGCGAGTGGAAAAATTATTAAAGAGTTGCCGACTCTTTCTTCAGGAATTACAAATATTAAGTTTAGCAGGGATGGTACTTTAATTATAGTGTGTCATAATTATTCCTTAGAAATTTATAATCTTGCCACAGGAAATCTGCTGAATAATTTATCCGGTCATCAGCATCAGATAAGCAACTTTAATTTGAGTAGGGATGGCAAATTCTTTATCACTTCTTCCTGGGATCAAACAGCCCGGATATGGGATCTAAAATCAAAGAAATGTATAAAAGTACTTGAAGGAATTTCACCAACAGTACGTTATGCTGCCTATAACCCCGAAGGAGATAAAATAATTGCCGTTTATTCGGATTATATGGCTCGAATATGGGATTCGGGGAATGGTAAATGTATCCGGGCTTTTTATGCAGGTTATTATCCTGCCAAAGCACTCTTTAGTCCTGATGGAAAGTATTTGGTAATCTCCTGTTTAGATAATCGTATAAAGGTTTGGGATAGTACGGGAAGGAAACTTTTAAATACTTTTCGCGGAATTGGTGATAGAGCCGGAGATTTCAATTTCAGTAAGGATGGAAAATATCTTTTGGGAAATTTTGGAGGCCTTATCACTCATATTTGGGAACTTAAGACAGGCAAAGAAATTCTGCGTTTAGAAGGCCACAATGATTTTGTTAATTGCGTGGAGTTCAGTCCTGACGGGAATCATTGTGCAACAGGCTCCAATGATAGTTCTGTGATAATATGGAATACATTAACCGGTGAAAAGGAACATATTTTTAAACCTTATCCATGGATTAGCAGTATCGCATTTAGTAATGATGGTAACAGATTGTACATGAACAGATACAATAATATTCTTGCCTGGAATTTGAAAACAGATACCCTTATTAAAACTATTTATTATCATAGAGATGACGTGAGATCCATAGTTTTTAACAGGGATGGAAAATTATTTCTTACCGCCTCCCGGGATAAAACTGCTAAATTATTTGATACCGAATCGGGTAATTTGTTGAGAGATTTTAGCGGAAGTTCAGGAGCATTGTTAAATGCTCAATTCTCGCCGGATGAAAAACAAATTTTAACATCATCCGATGACTGCTCAATAACCATATGGGATGCCTTAACCGGATTACCAAAATTCAAGTTATATGCATTTGATTCGTCTGATCATGTAGCTGTTGATGAACACTTCCGATACGATGGCACCGAAAAGGCCAGAAAAAAACTCTTTTATACCTGTGGCATTGAACAAATAGTTCTTGATCAAATTAAAGATTTGAGCTGGGAACCAGGGTTAATTGGCAAAATCAATGGAATAAATCCGGAACCGATTACAGCAAAAAAGATTTCCGAAATTAAGATATGTAATTACAGTCCTCAGGTTGAATATTTGGGCTTAAAAGACAGTATTTATCAATTCCGGATTAAACCGCGAAATGGAGGTCTGGGAAAGGTTTATATTTATGTAAATGAAAAAATTGTTAAGTCAATGGATTCTTCAATTCTGAATTGTTCTGAAGGGTATTGTAATATCAATATTAACCATTCTGATGTTGAATCCTATTTTATTTCAGACTTTGAAAACATGGTTACCCTAAAAGCTACAACCCGTGAAGGAACTATTACTTCGAGAGGAGCACAGTTCATAAATCAGGAAACTAAAAAGGCTAAGAATAATCCTAATATTTATATTGTTTCGATTGGGATCAGTAACTATAAAGGAGATGGTTTAAAACTTAAATATGCATCGAAAGATGCCATTGACTTTGAATCTGTAGTTAATAAATCAGCACAAAAGTTGCTGAATACTGATGGAAAACAACATGTTTATTCCTACGTTTTCAATACAGAACCGGGAAGTACTAATTGGCCTTCAAAAAAAGCTATTCAGTTAAGGATGGATTCAATTATATCCTATGCTAAAGCAGATGATATCCTTTTGATTTTTTTCGGAGGACATGGTGTTTTACAAGGCGGTGAAAAGAAAAATCTTTACCTGCTTACAGCCGAAGCTTCTGCCTTTGATTTAAAAGGCGTAGAAGCTGAAGTGGCTATAAGTACTGAAGAAATTAACCAATGGATGCAAAAGATTAAGGCAAATAAACAAATTCTGATATTGGATGCCTGTAACAGCGGTCAGATGGTTCAAAATATTAATAGCATGATTACAAAACGCGATGTTCCCGCCGACCAGCAAAGGGCACTGGAAAGTTTGATTGATCAAACGGGTATTTTTATACTTTCTGCATCCGCTACCGGACAATCGGCATATGAGACCAGTTTGTATGAACAGGGCTTGCTGACTTATTGCTTGCTTTCGGGAATAAAGCTGGGAACAGGTTTAAGAGATAATAAATTTATTGACGTCAATAAATGGTTCACAAATGCCGGAAATCAGGTAAAAGTATTAGCCAGTGAAATAGGGGGACGTCAAGACCCGCAAATTATGGGAAATGCTTCGTTCGATATTGGGTTGGTGGATAATGATATCTCAAACAGTATAAAATTGTCGGGTAAAAAGAAAGTATTCCGGCGTTCACGAATAATTCAGGATAATGATTTATTAAGCGATGATCTGGAATTATCTGCACTTATCGATCAGGAATTAAATAACTTTTCGATTCGGGGAAAAGATAGTCCCCTCACATTTGCCTCCGATAATACCTCGGAGGAAGCCTATTCGATACGTGGACGGTATAAACTCGAGGGAAACAAAATAATAGCAACTTTTTTCCTCTTTAAGGGGCAAAAAGAAAAAGTCTTTCAGTTTGAACTTATCGGTATCAAAGGCAAAGAAAAAGAAATGGTATCCATAATAATTGATAAGGTCCAGCTTTTTATAAAAAACAATTGAGCATCTGTTCAGCAAATAGTCAAATAACTATTTGTCCTTTATTATCATTTTCAATTCAAACTTAATTAACCAAAACTCCGTTTTAAACTGAACCTGCTATTTCAAAAATAAACATGTACCCTAGTTTAATTTTCAATTATCTTTGCCACCCAAGTTCTTCTCAATTACTGGCCCCGTAGTTCAATGGATAGAATAGAAGTTTCCTAAACTTTTGATGTGAGTTCGATTCTCGCCGGGGCTAC
>CAYHCM010000026.1:0-35602 GCA_964355045.1 uncultured Chitinophaga sp.
TAATAGTTAAATATTTCAATCTGTCAAAATGCATAATTACTGCCCAAATTATAATCATCAATAAACAAAGTAATACAGGAGCTAAAACCGGGCTAACCCAAAGGCAGGGAATTAAAAATAACACATCCCAGGTAAACCAACTCACGGGCCAGTTTAAAATTATTTTTAAAAAAACATAATAGAAAATATCCCAAATGGCAAACATATAAATGAACCATGCAAAGCGAGTGTGGCGGCTGTTACCAACAAGCCATGCAATCGTTATAAGCATAATAATAGTGGCTGCTTCGCGCAAAAGCTCGGTTAGTATTAAATAATTTTTCATGGATTTTAAGGGAAAAGCAAACCCTTCGGGATAAAATAATTCGCGGAGATAAACAACGATGGAGGTTTCTAAGAAACCCATGGCAATTGCAAAAGCGGTGATGACACTAATTTTTTTAATCATATTAAAGTACTTTGAAATTCAAAGTTACTTTTAGTTATTTAATTTATTAATGATTTTGACGAAAACCGGTTTTTTATAGATAAAAAGGGGAAAGGAAAAAAAGGTTAAAGTGAAAAGGTTAAAGGTTAAAGGTTAAAAATTCCAAATTCCAAATTCCAAAATCTACTCTGCAAGCAATCTTGGAATTTGGAATTTGGGATTTGAGGCTTAAAAACCCTTCCCTACCTATTTTTTCTATCCACAAAAGGTCTGAGAGCAGCACCCGTATAAATTTGCCGCGGTCGGCCTATCGGTTGTTTTTGAACCCGCATTTCATTGCATTGGGCAATCCATCCGGGTAAGCGGCCAAGGGCAAACAGGACTGTGAACATTTCAACAGGGAAACCCATAGCGCGATAAATAATTCCGGAATAAAAATCAACATTCGGGAATAATTTGCGTTCAATAAAATAAGGATCGGCCAAAGCGGTTTCTTCTAATTTTTTAGCTATTTCAAGGCCTGGGTCGTTAATTCCCAATTTATTTAATACATCGTCACAGGCTTTTTTAATAATTTTGGCCCGTGGATCAAAGTTTTTATAAACCCTGTGGCCAAATCCCATCAAGCGGAAACTATCGTTTTTATCTTTGGCTTTATTAACCCATTTTTCCACATTACCCCCATCAGCCTGAATAAATTCAAGCATTTCGATAACTTCCTGATTGGCTCCGCCGTGCAAAGGCCCCCAAAGTGCAGCTACACCTGCCCCAATGGCTGCATATAAATTGGCGTGAGATGAACCCACCAGCCGAACGGTGGAAGTGCTGCAATTTTGCTCATGGTCGGCATGAAGTATTAAAAGTGTATTAAGCGCATTTACCAATACCGGGTCAATTTCATAATCTTCGGTAACGTGCTTAAACGTCATATTCAAAAAATTGGAAACATAATCCAATTTATTTTGAGGATAATTAAATGGATGACCAAGACTCTTTTTATAAATCATTGCGCAAATGGTAGGCATTTTGGCAAGCAAACGGAAGACGTTTAAAAGTTTTTGTGAGTCATTTTGAACTGTTCCCAAACTTTCAGGGTAAAAAGAGGATAGAGATGAAATCATAGCAATAAGCTGCCCCATTGGGTGACTGCCGGTAGGCCATGCCTCAAAAATATTTTTCATATCCTCATTTACCAGCGTGTGGTTTCTAACATTTATATCAAAAGCCTCATATTCGGCTATAGTCGGTAGCTCACCATTTATAAGCAGATAAGCCACTTCCAGAAAGGTTGCATTTTCAGCCAAATCTTCGATGGAATACCCGCGATGCCGCAATATTCCCAGTTCGCCGTCGAGATAAGTGATGGCACTGGCGGTAGCCCCCGTATTTTTATACCCTATATCTAAGGTAATGGCACCTGTTTCGGCACGTAAATCTGAAATATCAATAGCTACTTCGTTTTCGGTTCCTATTAAAACTGGCAATTCAATTTCTTTGCCCTGAATACTGATTTTAGCGGTTTCGCTCATGTGAGAACTGTGTTTTAAAAACGGTTACGAAATTAATATTTCAGATGTAATTTTATTATAATTTTTAAAATAAAAGTCATTAAAAATACATTTTATACAGATTTTAAATAAAGGGTATTTTTATAGGAATTTTTAATTGAATGATATGTTTAAAATAGAATTATTTGAACCAATCAAAAAGTGAATAATCCGCTTGAAAATTATATTTTAACCTATGCGATAAATTTATCTACTTTGCAAAAAAAATACGCGGTGAACCGACAGCAATTAATTGAAGAAATAAAACATAAAAAATCTTTTTTGTGTGTAGGGCTTGATACTGAATTAAGCAAAATTCCACCTCATTTGCTTTTGGAAGATGACCCGATATTTGAGTTTAACAAAGCCATTATTGAGGCTACTGAACCCTATGCCGTAGCCTATAAAATAAATCTGGCTTTTTATGAGCAATATGGCAAGCATGGCTGGGAGATAATGGAAAAAACATTACATGCCATTCCAAAAAATTGTTTTGTAATAGCCGATGCCAAACGCGGAGATATTGGAAACACAAGTAAAATGTATGCCAAAGCTTTTTTTGAAAATTATAGCTATGATGCCATTACGGTTTCGCCGTATATGGGTCACGACTCAGTGAAACCATTTTTAGAATACAAGGATAAATTTACCATCGTTTTGGGATTAACAAGCAATTCCGGAAGTTCAGATTTTCAAATGCTGGAAACCGGGGAAGGCAAAGTGTATGAAGCCGTGCTAAGAAAAACGACAACATGGGGAACTCCAGATAATTTGATGTTTGTGATAGGAGCCACCAAAGCCGAAAAATTTGCCGAAGTGCGAAAAATTCTTCCCGAACATTTTTTATTAGTACCCGGCATTGGGGCACAGGGCGGCGATTTGAAAAGCGTGGCTGAATATGGGTTGATTAAGGATTGCGGTCTTTTGGTAAATTCATCACGAGGGATAATTTATGCATCCAATGGATTGGATTTTAAAGAAGTGGCTGCTCAGGAAGCCAGAAAAATACAGTTGGAAATGAAGGGGTATCTGGAGAATTATAAATAAATCTAATCGCTTTTGAACTCTGATTGATGATTTGATTTTGATCTTATGTTTTAAAAGAATAAAAAAATATCTTGCATTTCAAATTTTCTTTTTTAAGATTTGACATTCCTTATGCAAGAAAAATTGCTTCATTTTATATGGCAAAATCTATTGTTCAACACCAATAATCTTATGGGTGCCGATGGTGAATCAATCCAAATAATGCAAAAGGGAACTATCAATACCCATGCCGGTCCCGATTTTACCAATGCTAAAATAAAAATCGGGGAAACCCTTTGGGCTGGAAATATTGAAATTCATATAAAATCGGGCGACTGGAATCTGCATGGCCATACAACCGATGCGGCTTATGACAATACCATTTTGCATGTTTGCTGGCAGTATGATTCGCCTATTTACCGAACGGATGGCACCAAAATTCCCTGCCTTACTTTAAAAGACAGGGTTGATAAAAATTTACTCCTCAAATACCGCTATTTAATGGAATCGGCTAATGATATTCCATGCAGTTCAATGCTGCCTTCCATTGATAATTTTACATGGCTGGTTTGGCAGGAAAGGCTGGTGATAGAAAGATTGGAACAAAAAACAGAGCCCATTTACAAAGCCCTTGAACAAACCAAATATGAGTGGCAGGAAGTTTTTTATAAATCCATGGCCCGGACTTTAGGTTTAAAAATTAACACCCAACCGTTTGAAAATTTAGCCAACCTTCTCCCTTTAAAAATACTTTCAAAACACAAGAACAGCCTGAAACAAATAGAAGCTTTAATATTTGGAGTGGCTGGTTTTTTAAACGGAAATTTAAAAGACGAGTATGGTAATAGCTTGCAAAAAGAATATTTATTTTTAAAAAAGAAATACCAATTGGCGGAAGTGGAAAAAAGCAATTGGAAATTTTTAAGATTGATGCCGGCCAATTTCCCAACTGTAAGGTTGGCTCAGTTTGCAGCGCTTATTCACCAATCCCATAATCTATTTTCAAAAATCAGTGAAGAAAATGATTTGCAAAAAATTACTGAGCTATTAAAAACAAGTCCTTCCGGCTATTGGGATACGCATTATTTATTGAATGAAATTTCGCCCAAAAGAATTAAAAAATTAGGCTCCACCACCATTCAAAATATTATTATCAATACCATTGTGCCATTTAAATTTGCTTATGGCAAACACAAGGATGATGAAGCCATGCAACAAAATGCCTTTGATTTATTGGAGAAAAGTGTGGCTGAAAACAATTCAATTATTAAAAAATGGTCTAAATTGGGAATTAATTCAAAAAATTCGTTTCAAACGCAAGCATTATTGCAATTAAAAAACGAATATTGTAATAGAAAACTTTGCCTCGATTGCACCATTGGGGTTAAATTATTAAAAAATGCGACGTCTTGATACTTTTAAATTTTTTGTAGAACAAAAAGCCTTTGGGGTATGTACCTGGCTTGGAGGCAAAATGGGTATTAAAACCGAACGGGTTCGATTGTATTTTTTATATGCCACCTTTGGTACCTTAGGGTCATCGGTTATTTTATATCTGATATTGGCTTTTTGGTTAAATATTCGAAATTATCAAAAAGAAGGAAAACGGACGGTTTGGGATTTGTAAAGAGTTTAACCTATTTCAGCAAGGTCAGCTAAAAAGGTTAAAGTATAAAGTATAAAGGTTAATCTAATTGCAGCTATTTTTTATACTTTATCCTTTTCACTTTATCCTTTATCCTTTTCGCAATCCTTTATCCTTTCCACTTTATCCTTTATCCTTAAGCACTCAAAATAAAAATTAGCCTTTTAGTTCAATGACCTATTGAAGCGTATATCTCAATGAAATTCCAAAATTTGTAAGAGCGGTAGGAAATGATTGAGTTGTACGTGGTTTGTTTACGTTTCGGTTATAAAATGCCCTGAAATTTAAATTATCGGTAATATTATAATTTAGGGTAGGCCTTATTGAAATTGATCTCATACCTGCATTAGCCTGAGGCGGAAGGTTTGAATTAATCTGTCGGGTAATGGTATAGCCGTCGCGAATCGAAAAATCGAAGCGGAAATCAAGGTCGTTTTTCAACATAGGTCTTCTGCCATTCATTTTAAAAGGAAGAATTACGCCCGACTTTCGAAATCCTGTACCAAACACATATTCCTTATTATGAATTTCATTAATCTGATAACTTGTGGTTAGATTTAATGAACGGTCGGTTTTTAATTCAAAATTCAGGGTAAGTCCGCTTTTAAAAGTTACATCAATTTTAATAAGGGGGCTGAAACGTTCCATAATGGTAATGGTGGTAAATTGGTATTTAGATTCCAGATTCGTTCCAAGGTTGTTTGTTACTATTCTTCTTGCAAGAGTATCCTGGCCGTATTCACTGCTTCTGTTAAAATTGCCGATTGAAGTATTTGAACTATAAGCATGACTTATTGAAACATTGGTAAAAAATTTCTTAACAATTTCCAGATTGCTTAGCCCATTATAGGTAATTCGCCAGGCAGGCAAGGGTATCATAGGAAAGCGATCTAATTTATAACTTTTGGCATCGCGGCCTTGATAAGCGGCTAAAAAAGAATACATCAAAACATCCTGATGATTGCCGTCAACACCAACGGGAAATCCGGTAATAGGATCAATTAAGCCTATGGAATCGGCATAATTTCGTTTACGCCATAAAAGTTCGTCAGAACTTAATACTTCAGCCTGCACTTTATCAGCCATCACCCTTCTGTTTTTTTGAAACTGGTTATAGGCATCTGAATTAAACTCCTTGTTATATTTTTCAAAAGCCGTTTTCCAGGTAATAGTAGAAATGCTGAACATACCGGCTTCCATAAATCCTTCATCAATATAACCTTTTTCTAAATCATCATATCTGAATGTACTGGAAGTGGTAAGCGAAAATCGTCGTTCAAAATTTAAATTTATTCTGAACCCGTCGAAAGGTTCAAGGGTTCCGCTTCCTTTAAGGTCTAATCCTTCCAACTGAATATAGCGGTTTATTAGCCTTGAATCTTGTGATAAATGGCCTTCTTCGGCCAGCTTATATCTGATTTTGGGGTCCTGCAAACCGGCCAAAAACCCGAATCCCGGTGTTTGATATTTATGATTCATTCCCAAATAATCTATCCCTTCATTATAGCCCGGCAAGGTAGTTCCGTTGGTAGCGCTTACTTCCAATTGAACTTGTTTTATCATAGTTAAAAACTTAAGCGAGAATCGGGCCGCTTTTGAAAGTTCTTTATCTTTTTTCTTTTTATCTTCTTTTTTCTCCGGAGTTTCTTCATCGTCGTATTTTTTCTTTTTAGCTGATGCAGGAGCTTTAGGCATATTAGCTTTTTTTAATAGCGGGAATTTGTTGTAAAACGACGAAAAATTTAGCTGTCCGTTTCCGCCAATAGTTTGCGAATTTTGTATGGTATTACCCAAACTTGGTGCTGCGGGTGGTGCCGTTCGCCAATTATAACTTCCTGTATATCGCCCCGAAATGGTAATCCAGTTGAGCAATTTTATTTTATTAAGCGGAAGATTATAGGTTGCATTTATGGTTTGATTAAAATCATTGGGCTTGCCCATTCCCTGAAAATTTCTCCACACAGTATCTTTTTTGGCCTGAGTTTCAAGCGCACCTATTGGTTCCTCAACCCTTGCATTCAAGGTAGCATTATAATCAAATTTTAAATTTTTGGTTAAATTATAATTTACCCCATACACCCGTGTTATCAAAAAGGTTTTATCAAACAATCGGGGAACAATAGCTTTAAAATTATCGTTGTTTCGGTTTTGGGTTTCTGAATATCGCCGGTCCACATCCATTCGCATCGAAATGCTTTGAGGAAGAAAAAATAATCCAAATCCTTTTATTGGAGCAAATGCCTTGCGTTTTAATTTTTTGAAAGGTTCCCATGGTTTGGGTGCCTGACTGAAATTGTAGCCAATACTGGCACGGTAAGTTTCAGACAAGTTTTCCTGAATTATCTGGTTTCGACGGAATATTTTTTGATAACTATAGCTTACGTTGAAGTTTTCAATATCATAAATATGGGATTTCCCCCCTCCTACTTTATTCTTTTTTACGTTTGTAAAATTGAGGCTGTAGCGAGATGTGAAGTCCTGTGCATTTTCTTTTATTTTATATTTTGCCGATTTGGTTTTGGCCTCATCCAAAGCAGTTTTTAGCAGAACATCGGGATTTAGGGGATAATACTTTGGGTTGATGATATTTTCGGTATAGCCTATAAACATTGGTATGGTTAGACCTGAACGCACCGGAAAAAATTTACCCAATTCAAAACTCGATTGAATATCATACGTAATGGTTTCATTTAGGTTTCGTTGATTCAATCGCTTGTCAACCCCACCAAATCCAATAGACTGGTAACTTCCGGTAAGATTTACTTTGGCAAAATCAGCAAGATTAGCTACAATGCGGGCATTGGCTGCATAGCCTCCGGTATTGACAAAATCCTGCATCCTCAGTTCATTAAACCATACTTCGGGGCATATTTCAGTTTTACCATTTATCACATCCAAAGGATTTTTTATACCGAGCATTATGGTTCTTACATTGCTCAGGTCGGGCTGGCCTATTACCGAAATGATATTTCCGTTATCCAATCTTTTTTCATAATATCCGGTAACATCACCACTTCGTTCAAGTTTTACTTTTTGAAATTCCTCAAGGTCAATATTCAGCTCATTAGCCGCGGGCCATATAGCATCAGGATCGCTGGTGCCGCTATGGGTTATTTTTAAAGGAATTTCCAATTGATAATAATTCCGTTCAAGGTCGGTTCCTAATCTAATGAAAGCCCTTACATCATTGTCCTCAAGATTTTCCCCTTCGGCATGAATAAACATTTTCATGGTTTTATAATTCCTTATATCAACATTGAGGGTTTTATATGCTGCCCGTGAATCGCCTTTTTTAAGTTTACACGCTCTTAATGACAAAGACTGTTCGTTCATCTGAACATTGCTTTGCTGTGTAGGATCGGTTTCACGCACAATTCCAGGAGGCACTACATAAGGCACGGGAGCCCGCTGACTGTTTCTTTCAATATTTACTGCTGAGATTGTAAATTCCGTTTGGTCATGGGGGTCAAGGTTTGGCCCTACGCCGGGAGGAAAATTGAGGTTTTTTAAATACCGTCGCCAATCAGCCCTTACCAATTGCATTTGCCCAAACCGGCAAACCACGCTGTCTTCAAAACCCTTTAAAAATACCCTCATAAATCGGATAGATTTAAAATCCTGAATGCCTCCTATTCTTTGATCAAACTGCCTTATTGGAATTTTAAAATGAAACCAGGTAACGGTAGGCGGCAATCCGCTGCCATCAATATAGTTCGGTACTGTTTTTATTAAATCGGTTACAAAATTAGAACCTTCCTTAAGCCCGTCGGGCGATATATCAATTTTATATTGAAAATATTCTTCATTAAAATTCATGGTTTGATCCTTGTTTAAATCTTCATCATCGGGGTAAATGGTTGCTGATAATGGCTGCCCTGTGGATAAAGTTGCCAGGGTTGAATTCCCTTCCATACCATTATAACTATTATATCTGCCTAAAATACTTTCTTTAATTCCATCATAATCGGTAGCCAAATAATGGCGATAATTATCGGAACTTGGATCTTGCGTGGCTTGTAAATAAATCTGGCTTCCCACACCATAGTTGTCTCTTAATTCCTTGAGATATTTATTTTCACTTTCAAAAAACGATCTTTCTTCATCATCATTTAGCCCATCCAACCCTTTATCCTGATGGGGTCGTGAGGATGGTTCATTATCAAAAGCCTGAATTTGAGGAGCCGTTTGTGCAATTCGTCCATAGCGGGTAGAATCTATTCCTAATTGCGAACCGTCTTTTGGCAATCCGTTTTCTACAGCCCTTCGGTTGTCGGCATTCAGGTCTTCAGTAATACTGCCAATGTTAACATAAAGCTGCCCTTTATTTGTAGAATTAGGATTCATACAATAGGGGTCCATCATCCAAAATTCTATATAATCAATATTGGCTGCTTCAAAATCGTTGGTTTCAATTTTTCGTGCTATTCCTCCCCAGTTTTCTTTAGGATTTTTAAAACTTCCGTCGGCATTGAAATCGTTGGCTGATGCGTTATAATTATAAATACCACGCTTTTTAGGATAATAAACCAAATCGAGTGTGGTAAGTTGATTTATCTGCTGCATTTGAATATTCAATTGCGGAAATACTTCCTTTAAACCCCATGCCCTTACAAATGGATGCGATTGATCGCCACCGGTAATATGACCCGGAAGATATTTTTTATCCGTTCCCGAAAAAGTTTGATCTAAGGTGTGAAAAGAAATTTTTGCACGCTTAAAGGCATTGCTCGAGTCGGACACCGTTTCAGGAAATAAATCTTTTTGACCCTGAGGCGTTGGGGCAAATTTCCAGTTTTGGACATATTTTAAATCAAATGGGGTTTCGGCTCCTTCAAAATCATCTAAAAATGAAGTTCCTCTTTCTCCTATAGTTTTAGCATTATGCGGAAATATTTTTGCTACTTCACCACTTATAACAAAATTAGATTTTTCTTTTGTTTCAATAAATGGCAATCGGTCAACAAGCTTGGTCAAAAAACGCGAATCTTTGGTAAAAGTGCCATCCAATCCAACAATGGTATTCAAAATCGGTTCTTGTCCAATATCCACTTTGGGGGTTAACGGCCTTTCGGTCATATGCATAATGGTTCCCCCAAGCATCAGGTTTCTCGAATGAGTATAATCAAACCTCGATCCAATAAGGGTTTTTTGCTGAAGAGTAAACAGTGAATTACTCTCAGAAGTTACTTTAATTACGGCTCCTGAATTTATTATACCTTCATTTATTATTCTAACCTTGCCTGTATTGTATTCAACCGTAAAATCAACATTTTCGGTAAGCTGCGATCCATTGGCTGTAACCTTTACAGAACCCTGCGGAACATTGATGGCGTTCAATGATATTTCGTTGGTAGTACTTCCGCGATAGCTTCCTCTTAAAAAGAATTTATTGTGTGTTACATCCTGTTCGGCCCACCATTTTGTTGAATCATACAAAGCATCGTATGCATAAAAGCTGGCATCTTTTCCTTTTGGGTCCTTAAACTTGCTTCGTAAAAAAGGCCCGAAAGGTTCACGTACCGGAAAAATAATTCTGCCGTTAAGCATGTTTACGGTAATACCGTCCTGAAGATCAAAAACCCCGTCAGGCTTGGCTTCCTGTTGTTTATTAATTCTATCTAAATTTAAAACACTTATCAGTTGTTTTTCAAAAATTTGAGTTTCAACAGGATTAACAGGTAAATAATTTAAATCGGCCGATTTATCATCGGCATATACCACGTTTAAGGTAAAATCCTGCGCTTGTACATTATAGGTATTAAGGGAATAAATATTTTTCATCATCAAATCCCACAATGGCCAACGGGTATTGGTAACCGTTGACTTCAACATTTTCACGACAAGGTCGTTCCCGCTTCCGCTTGGCCCGGGAGGATTATCACGCGATAATTGACCTACTTTAAATACCCTACCGTTAAAGGTATATTCATAGGCAACTCCTAAAATTTCGTCATTATTCAATCCCTGATTAAGTGAAATATAACCCAACTGCCGGTTTATTGTAAATTCCTGTTCAGTAAGTTTTCGGGCATTGGTCAATATATTATAATCAATTCCCACCTTCATATCCAACCCGGGATATTTTGTTTTAAATTCATCAATTACCGAAGTAGTGCTGTTAAGCAATGGGTCAGTAATAATGGCATTCCATACATTATTGGCTTCATTATGTGTGGGTGCCGGCTGCCCCGGAATTAAAAGGTTTTTATTATACGGATTGGCTTCGCCCAGATCAACAAAGGGAACAAGATTTCGATTATCATTAAAAGATTTATTTCGGTTGGTAACCCAAACTTCAATATAAATAATATTGGCACCTGATTGAATAATTGGGAAAAGACTTAAGGCATTATCATAATTATCCTTGAAATATTGGCCTAAAAAAAAGTGTTTGTTGGCTTCATAGTTATGTGCCTGAATATCAAATTTTGTAATTTGTGCACCGCCGCTTACTTCCGTCTCAGTAGTTTGTCCTCGTTGTTGGGTAGCAATAGAAGTAACCATCATTTTGCCAAATTGCATTTGTGTTTTTACTCCGAATAAACTTTGGCCTGCCTGTATCAGCGTACCATTAAGAGGCAAACTAACATTTCCTAATTCTATTTTTTTAATAATATCATCTTCCTCTCCAACCCAGTTCAGTTTAATCTGGTTTTCAAATTCAAAAGTGGCATCGGTATCATAATTAGTATTTATTTTTAATTTATCCCCTATTTGCCCGGTAACGCTTACCTGCATTTTTATTTTAAAATCAGGGGTTCCCGTTTTTTGTTGCCTAACCGGAATTTGAGGATTTCTTACCACATTATAGCTGCCACCAAAAGTAGCTTCAGCCGAACCTGAAGGTTTTATATCAATTAATCCCCCTCCGAACATCCTATCTATAATGGGTGGAATATCTAAGGTACTAGGCACTATGCCCGAACTGCGAACAAACGTAAGGGCTTTGCTTTTGGAACGAAAATAATCGTGTTGTTCTTTTTGATTCAACTCACGCATGTAATCCGAAAATGATTTGGACTTAGGAGGAATTAAATCACGGTTTCCTATTTTTTCACGTTCAATATACGAATTGGTTGAAGGGTCGTATTCAGTATTCTTTTTTAAAAAATCAGGGTCTTTAAGATCAAAACGACTCTTTTTAAAATCATAGTCGTATGGTTTTTTATCTTTTAAAGGATACTTAAGTTTGGAAGTGTCATTTTTTGTAGTATCATCATCTATTAATAATTTAGGGCTAAATACTACATCAGAATTGAGTCCCGAAGAAATAAATGAAACACCAAAGGCCGCCGTAGCGACCAATAACATGCGGGTAAAAGGGGCTTTCAACTTCTTTTTTAAAATTTAGTAGAGTATCCTTATATGTCTTTTTTATTAATCTGCAAAAATATGCTATTAAAGGTATTTAAAGGCATCTTTTACAAGGCTTTCAGTTGTTGCGTTTTCGCCTTGTTCTTTACTCACCCTCATCAAAGCCTTTTCTGCTATAGCCCTTGCATAACCTAAAGCCTGCATAGCCTGTAATGCCTCATCAAATGCGCTGCTTACCATACCGGGCAATGTTCCGATGCTTCCCCCAATTTTGCCCATCTTATCATGTAATTCTAAAATAAGACGTTGCGCAGCTTTAGGGCCTATACCCTTAACTGATTGTAATAACGGTGCATCTTTTCTAATTATTGCATTGATAAGTGCATCTTCATTTAAAGATGACAATAGAACTCTTGCCGTATTGGCTCCAACCCCGCTAACAGAAATTAAATGCCGAAATACTTCTCGTTCTTTTTCGGTATAAAAACCAAATAATGAATGGCTATCTTCCGAAATTACCTGATGCACCTGAAGCCTGCAAATACTTTGGGATTTCAATTTTTCGAATGTATAAACCGAAATATTGATATGAAAACCTAAACCATTGCAATTGATAACGGCATAAGCCGGAGTGATTTTTTCAAGTTTGCCTTCTATAAAGTCGTACATCGTTTAATGGGAAACAACAATTTTAAGGTATTATTATTTATACCTGAGCATAAAGATGAATTTTAAGATTTTTTTTACTTAAACTTTATAAATGGAATCATATCTTACAGGAGGAATTCCAACTTTGCCTCCAAGCCATACCGCAGGAATAAAGGTAATGGAACCTACAACTATTACCCATAACGGGTGAGGAATAGTTAAAAAATAAATAAATCCAAGTATGGTTAATATTACACCAATGATAATAACCGGGGTAAGAGGATTATGTGTTTTTATTTTAGCGCTTACAAATCCTGCTATAAAGGAACCTATGCCATAGCCTACAATGAGCATTATAAAATTTATAATAGGAATGTTATCCATATTTTCAGCAATTGAATTTTTATCCTGCATGTCAATACCAGCAGGTGATGGAAGCAGGTATAAAAATAATAATTCAAAAAAGTAAATGCCAACTATGCCTGTTAACAGGCCAACAGTTGAACTAAGAAAATATTTCATATATCTTCATTAATTTTAATACCGGCAAACCTAAAGATTTGTCATTAATATGACAAACCTTCTTTTACAAAAGGGTTACTTATTTTTTCAACACCTATCGTTGTTTTGTCTCCGTGACCCGGATAAACCGTAAAATCATCGGGTAAAGTATAAAGTTTTGTTTGAATAGCGTTGACAAGCGTTTCAAAATCACCGCCCGGTAAATCAGTTCTGCCTATACTTCCCTGAAAGAGCACATCACCTCCTATCACAATTTTTTCTTTATGATTTATAAAACAAATACTTCCGGGTGAATGCCCCGGCGTAAAAACGATATCTAATTTTGAATTACCGAAAGAAATAGTTTGTCCTTCTTCTAAAAATACACTGGGTGACGGGGATGCATGATAAGGAATTCCATATTGGTCGGCAATTAAACTTCCTGCAATTAAAACAGGAAGATCTTTATTGTGGATATGTAATTGCAATTTATAGGTATCGGCCACAAAAGCATTCCCCAAAATATGATCAATATGGCAATGTGTATTTAATAAAAAAACAGGTTTTAAGTTTTGGGAGGTTATAAAATTTTTAAGGTTTGTTTCTTCTTCCCTGTTACAACAGCCCGGATCTATAATAGCACATTCCAGAGTTTCATCATATAATATATATGTGTTCTCGGAAAAATAATTGAAGGTGAATTTATGGATTTGCATTGTTGTTTTTGAGTTGAATGTAGTTGAATATGGGAAATCATCCCCCTACCCTCCCGCCTGAGGCGGAGGGACAGCTGACGCATGAGTATTGAACGGTGAATATTGAAAATTGAGCATTTATTATTGAATATTTTTTTATGTACTCGAAAGAACATATCCCTTTATTTTTTTTTGAGAGAGGCTTTGGGTGAGTTTTACAAATGTATCACCTCTCCATAGGCAGCTGCAGAAGCTTCCATAATGGCTTCACTCATGGTCGGATGAGGATGAACCGATTTTATTATTTCCATGCTGGTGGTCTCCAGTTTTCTTGCAACTACAGCCTCGGCAATCATTTCAGTTACATTGGCTCCTACCATGTGGCAGCCCAACCATTCTCCATATTTGGCATCAAAAATTACTTTTACAAATCCTTCTTTAGCTCCTGATGCACTGGCTTTGCCGGAGGCTGCAAAAGGAAATTTTCCAATTTTTAATTCATACCCTTTTTCTCGGGCTTGCTTTTCGGTATAACCAACTGAGGCCACTTCAGGCCAGCAATAGGTGCATCCGGGAATATTATTATAATCCAATGGCTCGGGATGATGACCTGCAATTTTTTCAACACAAATTATTCCTTCGGCACTCGCTACATGCGCCAAAGCTTGCCCCGGAACCATATCGCCAATGGCATAAATTCCTTCAACATTGGTTTGGTAAAATTCATTAACCAACACTTTTCCTTTATCGGTTTTTATACCTAAAGTTTCCAACCCGATATTTTCAATATTCGTTTGAATTCCTACTGCTGAAAGTACAATATCACATTCACAGGTTTCTTCACCTTTCGGGGTTTTTATTTTTACTACACAGCCTGCGCCGCTAGTATCAACAGATTCTACAGTAGATGCAGTAAGAATTTCCATGCCTTTTGATTTTAATATTTTTTCCATGGCTTTGCTCACGTCTTCATCTTCCACCGGAAGTATATTCGGCATAAATTCAACCATGGTAACTTTACATCCCATGGCATTATAAAAATAAGCAAACTCACTGCCTATGGCTCCCGAACCAATTACAATCATGGATTTGGGCATTTCGGGCAATACCATAGCTTCGCGATAGCCAATTACTTTTTTTCCGTCTATTTTTATATTGGGCAATTCACGGCTTCTGGCTCCGGTAGCTAATATAATGTGTTTGGCTTCATGGATTTCCTTAATGCCTTCATTTTCCACTTCTACTTTTCCTTTGGCCACCAATTTTCCATAACCGGTAATTACTGTAATTTTATTTTTCTTCATCAAATACTGAACTCCTTTGCTCATTCCTCCGGCCACATTTCGGCTGCGGGTAACCACAGCTCCAAAATCCACATTGGCATCGGAAACTGAAATGCCATAGTCTTTGGCATGATTGATATATTCAAAAACCTGTGCCGATTTTAACAAGGCCTTGGTAGGAATACAACCCCAGTTAAGGCACACTCCGCCTATTTCAGCTTTTTCTATTACCGCCACTTTCAGTCCTAATTGCGAAGCACGAATGGCTGCAACATAGCCACCGGGGCCGCTGCCTATTACTATTAAATCGAATGTCATAATTTTAAAATTTAGCCGCAAAGATAAACCGATTTACGATTTTAGAAGAATTGGAAATTAGAAAATTGAAATTGAAAAATTTAAGCTTAGATTTTATATGAATCACACTGAATTTTTGACCAATTCTTATTATCAGATAATAAAAATCAAATCCGTAAAATAAATAAAAAATAATTATTTATACCCTCACCTTCCCCCTATAACTTCCCTTATCCGTCACTAATTGATAAACAAAAATAGAATTTCCAAGCAAGTTTAATTCTTCAATATTAATAATTTCCCCATTTTTAAGGGACACATTTTGATAAACCATTTTACCTTCCAAATTATAAATAGTAAGGGATTGGATGGTTTGGTTTTCGGCAGATACAATAAGCGTATTTCCATTAATTTTTAGTGAGGGTTTTATAATTTCAGGTTTGATTACCGAAACACTTGATGTAGAAAATCGAATTTTATGATTGGATAAAAATAATTGATCGCCGGTAGCAGCATCATTTTTATTGGTAGCATTGGTGGCATAATAAAAAAAGATAGTTCCAACATTTGTGCTTGGGGCTTGCCATTTAAAATTCCATTTGTTTTTACCTGCAGCTATCGGTACGGTTCCATTGGTAGTATGGGTAATGTATTTTCGGGTAGTAAAAGGAGCTTCGCCGTTTATTATATGTGTACGGTTAGACTCTGATATAATCCATTTACCAACATTTTTTTTGGTAGCGCTGTCTATTGCTACTATCTCAAACCCGAATTTCAGAATATCTTTAAGGTTTACCTCTACCGAAAGATTATAATAGCCATTAAGATTATAGGTACTGGCCGGATCGCTGAATGAAAAGGTGTTTACAGGACTGTCGTATGTAATACTCGCATCGCTGTGGCAATCGGGCCGCGAGCATGATTTTTCATCGGGAGCTCCTGTGCTCGAGGGGTGTCCGCCCGAAGTTTTATTAATAGCATTTATAAAAATAAAACCTGCCATACAGACAAAAAGTGAATGAATTATTTTTTTAATCATGGCTGGCAAATAGTTTTTTAGTGATGGTTTCTGAGGCAGTTTGTATAGTGACAATAATGATTCCTGAGGCTTTTTCAGGCAAGCTAATTTGGGTTTCGGAATCTGAATTTTTAAGATTTTTGGTTAAAATCAGTTTACCCGTATTATCTGATATTGAAATTGTTTTAATATAGCTGTTGTGCGGATTCAGGATAGTTAAACCGGTTATGGAGAGGATTACATTAATATTCGACACAGGCATTAGTTTATTCGTATTTAGTGTATTTTCCCAGGCAGTGCTTGCTTTGGTTGTATATACAAAATCTCCTTTATCTTCTCCATCATTATTGGCCGCAATGGCTGCCACATAAAAGGTTACTTTTCCTGTTTTATCAGTTCCTGTCGGTTTCCAATTTGATTCCCATTCAGTTACACCAGCCTTATCGCTCAATGTTCCAAAATAGGTGTAGGTTAAATAATCCCTGTCGGGCAAGCTTACTTTGCCACCAATTATCTGGGTTCTTAGTGAGTCAGTAATAACAAATTGACCTACCTTTTTATTCGATTCATTAAGTGCGGTAACCTGAAATCCAAAACGGATTTTGCCCGGGTCAGATATTTTAATTTTTATGGGCAATCCTTCATATTGGTTATCTCCAAATTTGCCCACTTCTATCGTCAGATTTGCGGTGCCGCTGTTCATGCTATTATCATCATGGCACGTGGTCATTCCGCAGGTTTGCTCATCGGGAGCTCCTGTACTGGACGATGGGGCACCGCTGCTTACGGGTTTGTTTACAGCACTTATCATTATAAATAATGCTGCTGCTGCAAACCCTGAAATGCTAATTTTTTTTATCATTTTAAAATTTATAAGAAATCAAAAGTAGGTTTTTTACATCAAAAACGAATAAAAGGTTTTTATTCGTGTTTTAAAATTGTACAATTTAACTTTATTCTTTTGCAAAAAATACAATCCTTTAAAAAAGTGAAAATTATTTTAATTTTTTACAAAGCTAAAATCATCAGAAATTATAAGGTTTGCTTTTGAATTCAGGCGAGGTTATGAATATTTTTTACAGCATAAATTGTTAAATTTTTTATTTGATTTAATGCTGGAAATACTATGATATTTATGTCCTTTATTTTTATAGTTTTAACAAAAATCCAAATTGAAGATTCAACAATACCTTGATTTAAAAAATAAATATTTGCTAATTGTTAAACCAATAATAGGAGTGAAATGATAAAAATCCAAATCAAAAACAGGAGTGAAATGCTAAAAATCCAAACCAATTGTTTGTTTTAAGAGCTTAATTTTGCATTTATCAAAACAAAAATACTTTTCGTTTGCTTGGGCAATATTTGCAGGTCGCCATTAGCTGAAGGCATTTTCAACAGCCTGATAGAAAAAAATAAAGGCTCCCAGCATTTTGAAACCGATAGTGCCGGTACAAGTAATTACCATATTGGAAAATTATCAGACCCCCGAACTTTGAAAAATTCCAGAGCCAATGGCTTAAATTTAACCCATAGAGCCAGACAGTTCAAAACATCAGATTTTTATGAATTTGATTATATCATTGCTATGGATGACAGCAATTTAAATGATATTTTGAAAATAAAACCGGATGGCGAATTAAATGTAAAGCTGTTAAAGATGCGGCATTTTGACCCAATAAATAAAAATGCCGATGTGCCTGACCCATGGTTTGGCGGTGAGAAAGGTTTTGAAGAAGTATATCAAATACTGAATCGGTGCTGTCAAAACTTTTATAATTCGATAGTTTGATAAAAAATCTCACTTTTAAATTTTATTAATAGCTTGAAAATTAGTTAATTTTGCAAAATCGAAGATTCGATAATTCCTATAGATAAAAAATAAAAATAAATTAATTATCAAATGATTCAAAAGGTTTTACCATTTCTGGGTATTCTTTTACTAATTACCAATAGTGGCTGCAATAAAACCACGCCATCCGAACAGGTGCTTGAAAAGGACACCACCATTGTCGATCTTTCCTTGTGCCGTGAAGGTGTTATTGAATATGAAATAAAAACAGTAAAAGCTTTAGCAGCCGACCCCGTTAAGAAGCACAAGATTATTGCCGAAGTGCATATAAAATATCCGGAACTGCGATGCGCCAAAGAAAAATTGGAAGATGCGGTAAATATTTATATTACTAATTTTATCGAAAACCAGTTGAAAGATAACATGAATGATGAAGATACCGCCAGGGCTAAAACCATTACTACCGCCTCCAAAGCCTTTATCAGGTCGTGCGTTGCAAATATTGCCGATGCCAAAAAAGAGGACCCGGATATAGATCAGGTGTGGTACTGCGATGTGATTGGAAATGTGGAAATGCAGTCGGGCAATTATTTTACCATTCGTTTTAAATATAATTCATACACCGGCGGTGCTCATGGAAATTATGGAGAAGATTATGCCACATTTAATATTAATACAGGTAAAAAATTGCAATGGTCGGATTTATTAATAGACAAAGATAAGTTTTCCAAATTGGCTGAACTTCGTTTTAAACAGGTAAACGGAATGGAAGCTTCAAAAAAATTGACAGAGGAAGAAGGGTTCTCTTTTGAAAATAATAAATTTTCATTATCCGATAATTTCGGACTTACCAGCGATGGTTTGATTATTTATTACCAGCCTTATCAGGTGGCTCCATTTTCGTTTGGCGCTACAACTCTTCAATTCAAATATTTTGAAATATCCGATTATTTGAATCCTACTTTGTTTGGGGAGAATATGTAAGAATTAATAACAAGGAAATAAAGCTGAAAATCAGGACCAATTTTTTGATAATTATGGTATTCTTGTCTATATAACTTAAACTACCTTTGATTCCCGGATTTCATTATCGGTTGCTGCAATTTCGGTAGTACAGAATTTGCCGACTGCCAAATCAAAGTTCCTTAGGAACAGCCGAAATTGTAGGGATGGAATTTATTCCGTCCCTTAAATTGTAAAAATTATTTTATCGGTTGTTAGCCCACCAACCAATAGAGAACAAATGAGGTATTAAGGTTTTACTTCCGTTTATGTTATGATTTTACTGTAGTTGTCTTAAATGTGTAAATTTTCACCCGATTTTTTTCCTTTCTCATTTTCTCAAAAATCCTTATTAAATTCGTATCTCAATTTCTTTCTTATGAAAAAGAATCTATTAATTGTTTTGATGATTGCCGTTCAGTCGCTTTATGCCCAAGATAAAGGCGAAGAAAGCTTTAAGGAAACGCCAATGTATGAATTGCGACAAAAAGATTTCTATGAAAAAAGGGTAGCTCAGAATGGGGAAACTAATTTTGCTGAAGCTTTTTATAAAGCAAATCTTGAAAAAGAAGCAATCATAACCCGTTTAAATAAAAAATCAAATATCTGGACTCCTTTGGGGCCTTTTGGCAAAGATGATTTGGCCGGTATTGGCAGGGTAAACGATGTTGTTTTTCATCCTAAAGATACCGGCACATACTACATTTGCGTAGGTCAGGGCGGGCTTTGGAAATCTGTTAATTCAGGAAAAAGCTGGGTTAATATTTCAGGTGATTTACCCATTTTAAGAACTTCGTCATTGGTTATTCATCCCAAAAATTCGGATACCATGTATGTGGCTCTTGGCGATTTTGCCTATATCAGCCATAATATTTATGCCAATGGCAGCAAGCGAAACAGCCATTATGGTTTAGGGATTTATAAAACAATGGATGCCGGAAAATCATGGAAGCCAACTGGATTAAGTTTTGCCCAAACCGATTTTGAAGGTTCCTTAATTCAACGGATACTTATTAACCCTGTTAATCCAAATAAACTAATAGCCGTGGGACAAAAGGGAGCTTTTTACTCAGCCAATGCCGGCAAAAACTGGCAAAAAACAGACTCAGGTTTGTTTTGGGATTTGGAAATTGACCCTGTAAAACCAAATAAACTGTATGCTACCACAGGATTTTTGACTGCTTATAATATCGGTGAGGCTGCTATTCTTTATTCCTATGATTTTGGTCTTACATGGAAAAAAAGCACAGTTCCGTTTGGTAAAACCGGCGTAGTTCAGCGCATTGAAATTGAACAATCCAAATCAGATCCTGCCTATTTATATGCTATAGCCTGCGATGCCGAATCTGCCGGTTTGGATGACGGTTTTTTTGGTTTTTTTCAAAGCACCGATACCGGTAAAACCTGGAATATGCGTCAAAATAAAAAGTATAAATATAATTTATTGGGATGGGGTTTCGATTCTACTCCGGGTGGTCAGGGTAAATACGATTTGGCACTTATAGTTGACAGAAATAATAAAAATAAAGTAAGTGTTGGAGGGGTTAATATGTGGACGACTTCTGATGGCGGTTTAAATTTTTTACCGGCTACTTATTGGGCACTCAATTATCAAAGAAAAAGTTTGCATGCCGATATTCATTCCCTAAGGCAGCATCCCGGGGGAAGAATATTTGCCTGTCACGACGGCGGTTTATCGGCTACCAGCAACATTATTGGCGATAATCCGGCCTTACTTGAAGACGGCATTCAAATTTCTACCGAATGGTCTCATTTCACACAGGGTTTAAATATTACTTCATTTTACAGATTGGGGGTAAACAGCGATAGTGTTTCCATTCTTATGGCCGGTGCCCAGGATAATTCTACCAGTGCTTTGTCGGATAAGGTCTGGTTCAATCTTTCGGGAGGTGATGGTATGGAATGTACATTTGCCAATGAAAATTTTATGGCTTATACCTCATCTCAAAATGGATTTATAAACAGATTTGAATATGAAACTTCATCCGGGCAGTTTATATATAGCGGTTATTTACGACGGCCATCCGGCGAGCAGGGCGAATGGACGACCCCCTTCATTGCTGTTGATTCTAAATTATATGTTGGGTTCGGAAACCTATATACGTATGAAGCCTTCGACGATTATGGTCAGAGTATTTCGTCATTTCCCGATATGCCCAAATTTGGCTATCCAAAGCTAATATCAGCCTTGGCGATTGCTAAAAACACCAATCAACAAATTTATTTGGCCAAAAGAAGTTATCCGTTAGACAAAGTGAAAGGGGAAGTATGGACTTCATCCGATGATGGAAATTCATGGACTGATATTTCAGGAAATTTACCCTTGCAAAATTATCCCACCTATTTATATACCCTTAATAAATCGGACAATGAAGTTTGGATAACTTTCTCAGGTTTTGAAGCCGGTCAAAAAGTGTATTATACCGCCGATGCAGGAAATACCTGGAAAAATATTTCCTATAATTTGCCTAATATTCCTATAAACTGTGTGGCAGTGCAGGACGACAAAACCAAAAATGTATATGTGGGAACCGATCATGGAGTATATCGTTTAGATAAAATAAAAAGTGAATGGGAATTGTATTCCGACGGGTTGCCAAATGTTATAGTATCTGAACTTGAAATTCATCCCAAATCATCTAAACTTTTGGCAGCTACCTTTGGTGGCGGGGTGTGGCAGGTGGATTTGGCTTCCGTTGATTCCATCGTATCAATTACTAAATGGGACAATAAGGCGGTACAAATGAAACTAAATCCCAATCCGGCCATGGATATTGTGACCATAAACATGTCCGGATTGCAACAAGGAAAATACAATTTGCAGATTTTAGATATTACCGGAAAAATAATTTTAACCAAAACACTTGACATTACTACAACCAATTATTCAGAACAAATCAGTGTACTTCCATGGCTTTCGGGAGAATATTTTGTGGTGATTGAACGGGAAAACAGGAGAGTGGTTGGAAGGTTTATGAAGCAATAGGCTAATGAAACTTTGAATTGGCAATAAACACTTTTAGTGAATAACATTTTTAAAAAGGCACCATAAAAAAATTGCCATATTTTTTAATTCCTTGCTCTTATATTCTCATATTCCATATAATCCTCTTGCGCCGATTTAAAAACTTTTAAAAGTTCTTCACGCTCAGTTTTTAAATTTTCAAGCAAACCCGATTTGCGATTGCCAATAGATTGGATTCTTAAACGATACGTCCATCGTTTAAGACGGCTGTAATACTGGAAAGTAAAAATACCCAGAGTCGGCAGCAAAAAAAAGAATATCAGTGGGATAAAAATGGTTGAAGTTAATTGATATACGATCCATGTAAGAACAAACCCATTTATTGAAAACAAAAGAAGTCCTGCTACCAGCGTTACCGAACCGGTAAAGTCAGTTCTTTTTACAATCGCTTTTGACAGTAATTTTGTTAAATAAAAAGGCAAAATATGCAAAACAAATCCAATCAAAAACACCGGTAATCCAAGTAAAAAGTAAAGTAGTAATGGAATAAATTTTACCTTTCCTTCCTGTTTTTTTCCGAGGGGATTAAGGGTTCCTTCGGTGAGATGTAAAAGTTCCAGAATTGAAAAATACTGTTGAACCCTGAGTTCCAAACCTTCCAAAATTTCAAATTTTTCATTTCTGAAATATTCAATTGCGCCTGTAATATCTTTTCGGGCGAGAAACCAACCTACATTAGCCGTATTATTTCCCACACCAAAACGGGCAGAATCGCTTTGCACAATTTTTTCAACCTTTCCTGCAAGGTCATGCCATCGGCTGTCGTCCACCACCACTATTCGTCGTTTCAATTCATCTTCAATATGAGTTGTAAGATTATGAACGGCCTTAAATTGGTCAGTCTGAAATTCTTCACGATAATCATTTGCATCTAATGGTTTACCAAAATTGAGAAACAATTTGCCCTGAAAATGATGCGGATTGGTGTAATTAATTCCAACCGGTACCAATTTTACCCCAAGACTAAAATTATTTTTTGCTTCAGCACCAAGGGCAATGCGAGCTGCACCTGTTTTTAAAGGAAGCAATACCGGCTTAGACTGGCTGGCTCCTTCCGGAAAAATAACCAGAGCACCATTTTGTTCAAGCAATTGGAAACAGTATTTAAAAATTTCCTCATTCTTATGCATATCATCCGGTGAGTGGTCTTTACGGTAAATAGGTATTACATTTAATTTTCCTAATATTTTTGCTACAATAGGATTTTTAAAAGACTCGCCTCGTGCCAAAAAATGAACCCTTCTTTTTAAATAAGCGGCTACTACTATTGGATCCATAAAAGCACTGCGGTGGTTTGGTAAAAAAATTACTGGTCCTTTTAATGGCATCCGGTCTTCATTGCGAAGCTGTATTTCCCTGAAATAGGTCCTGATGGCATAGCCCAATACAAATTTTAGAAAACGGTAAAGCATATTATTTGGTTAATTGATTCGCAAACTAATCAAAATTAGATAAATTATGTCAACCAAATCCATGAGGCATCCAAATTCCAAATTCCAAATCCCAAATTCCAAATCCCAAGACTTACTCTACCAAGCCCTTTTGAAATTTGGGGCTTTAAATTTTGAATTTGGAATTTGTTCTTTTAACCTTTAACCTTTTTACTTTAACCTTTGACAAAAAATGGTATTATTTGGTCTCAAGCTCATACGCTTTTTCAAGCTGCTGTGAAATATCGGTTTGGTGATGCACCAATTTCCATTCCCCGGCTTCGAGGTGGAAAATATTTGTAGCTCTATGGCTCACTTTTACAGGCTTTCCATCGGTACTCATATTTTCGCCTTCTTCTATACAAACAGTATATCCCATGTCGGTTCCGGCAAAAACGTGGAGGTCTTTACACACTATTTTACCACCGAATTTCATGGCTGCTTCTTTTTCAAATTCTTCGTGTACCGCTTTCCAACCGGTAAGACGTCCGCCAAATGGCCCCATGTCTGTAATGTTTTCACTGTGAGACCAAAGATTGTTTAAGGGTTCAAGATTGCCTGTAAACATGGCATTGAGGCCGGAATACAACTTTTCATTTGCTTCGCGAATGCCTTGTTCATTTTTAATTAATAATGTAGAATCTGAACTCTGTTGTTGTTCTGCAGTTTTTGAATTACAGGCACTAAAAATGACTGAACAAATTAAAATTGAAGCGGGAATGATTAATAATTTTTTCATATGATTTTTTTTAAATAATTTTTTATTTTGGTTTTTCTACAGCTAAATCTGTTGTAGCCACAGCTATTATTTTACCATTAATATAAACCGGTACCGAGCGTGTCCTCATCCATATCTCCCCGCCGCCGGCATCAAAATAGGGAGCCGTCCAAACCGCTTTTCCGCCGTCAATAGGTTCCCGCAGCCATGCTTGCACGTTTATATGATAATTAGTGTCAGCCAGATTTTTCATGGATAGGGTATCATTTAACCTATACCAATAAGGGCTGTATGTAACTTTCCCACTGCTGTCTAACAGTGAAACAGTAGAACCAAAAAAATTTTTTGGTTGGGATAAAAGATAACCTTTAATTCGATTGGAAATATCAGTCTTAGTAGGAGGAGTGCTTATCAGGGTAGCAACAAAACCATCAAGCGCTGTTTCAATGGGTTTGAGTGAATTGTCGGGAGTTACAGTAATATCTTTTTTACAGGAAATGACTGCAAGCATAAGTATTAGAATGATTCCCAAAGAAAGGGAAATTTTTGTTGAGATAAATTTTATAAGCATATTCTGAATTTCGTATTGCTTGATTTTTTTTAAGACTTTCAAATGTATTTATTTTAACGGAACACAAAGAATTAATGATTAACAGGTGTTGAGTTTATAGGGCAGTTTGGTTAATTTTATTATATAAATTCCATTAATATTTTTGAAGAATGCCGAGTCAACTTTCCGGCTAAATTTCCTTTCACATGGAATAGAATTAAAAACCAAGTTTTTTTCTTTTCAAAATATTTATTCTAGAATTCATTATTTTCGTACTATATATCGTACTTTTGAATGTACTAAATAAAGAAAAATGAAAGCCATAACCGTTTCCTCCTTTAGAACCAGAATGAAGTATTATCTAGACTTTGTTAGTAAGTCATTAGAAATCTTAATAGTGCCAAGAAATAATAATGACGATGATGCGGTAGTGATAATGTCAATAAAAGAATATAACTCATTGGCCGAAACCGGACATTTGCTATCTAATACAGCCAATGCTGAACGATTGAAACAATCTATTGAGCAACTTAACGCTAAAAAGACAATTGTTTATTCATTCGACAATGAGGTAATTGTAAAATGATAATTGAATTTACTGAAAACGGCTGGGAAGATTTTGTATTTTGGGTTGAAAATGACCCGCAAACCCTAATAAGAATTAAAGATTTATTAAAAGAAATAATCCGAAATCCCTTTACCGGCATAGGAAAACCGGAACCTCTTAAGTTTGGGCTTAAAGGGTTTTGGTCAAGAAGAATAACCGGAGAACATCGTTTGGTATATCAAATATCAGGTAAAAAAGGGACTGACCAAAAGTGCTCAATAATTCAATGCAGGTTTTATTATGAAAAGTGATTGGAACATAGGTCACCGATAACAATCGTCGTAGCGGTTGAAAATTTTCAACACCTACATTTTCAATCCCTACGATTTATGCATTAAGAAATTTATCATTTTCCGTACAACCCTTCAACGTTAACAAGAATTCCCAACCAGCCGATTCAATTCACTTTTTGGAATCTACAAATTGTATTTGCATCGTATAGCTTCCATGTCTTCCTTTATAATTTCCAGATGCTTCCGATACTTCTCACTGAGTTTTTCACTGATTTTTACCGCTTCGAATGTTTTTTTTCCTCCATCTTACTTTGAATTTAAAATTTCTTTTGGAGTTTTACCGATTTGTGTATGGTCTCGTGTTGTCATGTTATTTAAAGTTCAACTGTTATTTTCCAATATCCTGTTTTATCACTGCCTATGCGTTCTACCCAACCAAGTTTTTTTAGTTCTTGAATATGTCTTTTTATTGTTGAAACGGAATATCCTGTTCCGGTGGCAATTTCAATGTATTTAGCTTTGAAGTTTCCTTTTATGAATTTTAAGATGTTTCTTTTTACAGGGTCATTTACAAGGTCATTTACTGCTTTTACAGGGTCATTTTTTGTATTTACAAGGTCACTATAAAGAACATGCATTTCGCGGTTTTTTAAAATATTTTTATGACCAAACAATAAGTTTTCCAGAAAACGTAATAAAAATTCATTGGTAGCGTGTATGTTCATTGTGTGGCTTCTATAATTAGCCCTAACCAATGCGTTACGGAAATACCATGAATGTTGCTCAAACAATTCGTTATTTACTTCAAAGCCAAATGTGCGAAGATATTTTATTAAAAAAACAGCGGTGGTTCTTGTGTTGCCTTCTCCAAAAACATGGATTTGCCACAAATAGGAAATAAATTGTGCGATGTGTTCTATGCATCCTTGTTGGCTTAATCCTTTGTAACTAAACTTTTTTTCCTGTTCAAAATCGTATTCCAATGTTGCTTTTAAACTCTCGGCACCAGCATATAAAACAGTTTCTCCATTCAACACCCATTCTTGTTTGGTAATATTGTAATCACGAATTTTACCTGCGTGGTTGTAAATATCCTTAAACAACCTGTCATGAATAGACAGGTATTCTGCCGGAGAAAACGTAAATGTTTTTTCACCCAACATTTCGGCAATGCGAGCTGAAACTTTGTCTGCTTCTTCGGTCCGATTTTCATCATTAATTATGGGATGTTGCCGGTAATATGCGTCTAATTGCGTTTTTACTTCGGCAATGGTAATGTCACCCTCAATGTTTTGCCTGGCGGTGGCGATTAAATAGTCAGACGGCTTTAGGCCGTCAACTTGTTGCAAGCCAATAGCCGTTTTCCATGCTTTTGCCTTCTCCGCTTTGTTGGGCTCGCCTTGTATTAAATATTCATCAAAGTTTTCCATTGGCAATTTTTAATTCGTAGTAAATGGAAATAAGCCCTGAAATAAACCTTTCTTGTTGAGCATTAAAGTTTCTGTAAGTACATATATATATTCACGAATAGCAATTTCCTCATCCATGGTTAATGGTCGGTTGTTAATTACAAAGTCAAATTCGGTTGGTTCTTTAATATGTCCCATTTTTTAGCTTTTAAAATATTTGTCAATTAAATTTTGTGCCACTTTGTCACCCGAAATAGTATTTATTTTTTTGTGCTTTGGCTTTATGCTTCATCAGTTTTATATTTTGCATGTCTGATAATATTGTCTGCAAACAAATCAAAGATACCTCCCTCGTCTTTGTATTGCGGTTCTCTTGTTTTTAATATTTGTCCTTTGTCTTTGTATGCCTGAATAATTTGTGCTTTCAGTTTTGATGCAACAACTCTTTGAAGAAAATCGTTGTCGTTGCGGTTTGAGAAAATGAGTTGCATCAGATCGTGGTCATTCATTGTCTCGGCATAAATTTCATTGATAATAATTTCATCACCTTGTTCAATGCTGAAACTATTTCTGATGTCGTCTATCACTTCTGCAATGGTGGCTTTCGGTGGAACTGGCGGAGATTTCTTTCCGCCTTTTGGTTCTTTTACTAAATGAGGATTTTTCTTTATCCCCAAATCTTGAATTGCGGTTTTTTCAATCGTAACACTTTCCAAAGATTTCTTCATTGACTTCTCTGTTCCCAACTTGATAAGTTTCCCTGCAATCAAATCAGCAAACAAAGCGAAGCGTTCTAAATCTTCTGGAAGTTGAATGAACTGTGCAAAGAAGTTGAACTTCTTTACATACTTCAACAACAAATTGACAAATGCTTTTCTCGGTTCAATGTCCGTAATCGTTTTTTCAAACTGTGTCCGAAAGATTAAACTCATTGCTGCAAACACTTGGTCGTTCTGCTCTGCAACCGTTTCAATGTATTGTTCAATCATGTCGTCACTGAAAATATTGAACGCCATTATTTCATTAAACAAATCTCTCAACTCACTTGGGTCGGGGTCGGCTTCTCTCACCTTTGCACCTTTACGATACTTGCTGAACGCTTTGAAAATTTCTTTTGAGTTATTCGTAAAGTCAATTACTGCCGTTGTGTGTTTGTTCGGATAAATTCTGTTCAATCGTGAAATGGTTTGCACTGCATTTACACCATTCACAATTTTGTCAAGATACATAGCACACAAAAGCGGTTCATCAAAACCTTGTTGAAATTTATTTACCACAATCAAAATTCTATACTCGTCTTTCTCAAAATAATTTTCAATCGGATTTTCTTCGTTTATCTCCAACTCATTCAACTTGGCTTCATTCAAATCTTCTTTACTCACTTTGTCTTTGAAGCTGCCAGAGAAAGCAAAAAGAATTTTGTATTGCAGATTTCTCTTTTCAATAATTTTATTCAGCGATAAAAAATAAGTGTAACCTGCTTGAATGGTTGAAGCAACTACGAATGCTTTTGCTTTTCCTTCCAACATTTCTTTCACTGCCTTTTCAAAGTGGTCAATGATTACAGTTGATTTATACTGTATCAAACTTTCATCTTCATAAGCCATGTCATTCATCATCTTTCTCAACAAACCTTTCTGATACAATTTTTCATCAGGTTTCTTTTTGTCCTTGTCCCAATGGTGATACATGGATTCATAAGAAATAATGTTGTCGGCAACATCTAAAATGTATTTTTCTTTTATCGCTTCGTCTTCGGTGTAAACATCAAACGGCTGTCCGAAAAGTTTTAAAGTTTTAGAAGTTGGTGTTGCTGTAAACGCAACATACACTTGTCTGCTGATGTCTAAATTTATGAATGCTTCTTCTACATCATCTTCAACTGTTGTTTCAACTTCTTCAACTTCCACTGTGTCGGCAAAAGTTGTTCTTACATTCTTTCCCATCTTACCGCCTTGGCTGCGGTGTGCTTCGTCAATGAGAAAGGCAACTTTCAAATTTTTGAAACTCTGATTTTCTTTCAACTCTTTTTGCACCCAATTAAATTTCTGAATGGTGGTAACGATGATATTTGTTTTGTCATTCAAGCCGTCAATAATATCGCTGCCGCTTTCAGTGAAAATAATTTTGCGTTCTAATTGAGAGAATTTTTCCAAATCATCTTTCACATTTTTATTCAAACTCTTTCTGTCGGTTAGAATAAAAATATGGTCAAACACTTTTTGGTTGGTCGTGCTTTTGTTCAATGTGTCTAAGCGTTCTGCCATCCAACCAATGGTTAAAGTTTTTCCTGAACCTGGACTGTGATTGATTAAATATTTTTTACCCAACACATCATTTGTTTCTGCAAAGTCCAACACATCAGCAGTGAGTTTTCTTGTGCTTCTTAACTGGTGAAACCTTGGCATGATTGAAAACGATGCCGTTTGTTTCTCTGCGTTTGCAGGAACATAAATCAAAAAGTATTCAAGGAAATCGCAAATGTATTCGGGTGAAAATGCTTGTCCGTATAAATGCCAAACTGGATATTCTCCTGTTGGAATTTCGGGATTCACTTTGTTTTCTAAACCTGTATTGAACGGCTGAAAATTATTTTCATTTCTCGGATTGGTTGCAACTTTTACTTCATCGGTGTCGGCTGCAAAGTGTGCAAACGGCAATGAAAATATTTTTGAAACGCTGTGTCGCCTGTCCACATACTGATTGATTGCATCTATGTATGAGCTTGCTTCGCCTGTTTCTCCGTGATGTTTTAATTCGGTTGTAATGATTGGTAAACCGTTTAGGTAAATCACCAAATCAATTGCTTCGCTGCTGTCTTTGTCAAAATAAAATTCTTTTTTGTAAGCTAAGATGTTCTTCTCAAAATCTTCTTGCTGTGCTGTGTGCTGATTGCTTCTCGGTCTTGGAGAGTAGAGATAAATTTGTTTTCCTTTTACTTCAACTCCGTTACGAATGATTAACCAAAGCGGTTTGATTTGTAAATCCTCTTTAATCGCTTTTAAAATTTGCCTTGCTGTGTCGCTTCCAAAATATTCATCGTGCAAAGTGTTCCATGTTTCTAATTGCGTTGCCTGAATAAATTCTGTGAGATGACTTTCCACAAAATAAAATTCCTTGTCTGCAATATCATCTGCTGACAATACACGATACTTGAATTTTTCTTTCAAGTAAGTGCAAATGTTGTTATGGAAATCTTCTTCTATCATTCTGCTTTGGTTTCTGCAACTGCCACCGCTGCCGCTTTTGGTGGCAATACAAATTCTAAAATTTTTGAAAACTCTGCTGGCATATCAGCAGCAGCAGTTCTTTCAACCCATGCAATGCCTTCTCTTATTTTATTTCTGTCGGCTGATTCGTAGCCGCAAAGTTTTTCAAATTCGGGATGCAATTCAACACACTTACTCATGTCGCCTTCCAATGCTTCGTAAATTCCATCAGTTGATTTTTGAGCAGATGCAAGAGCATTTTCGCTTTTCCCATCATGCAAATCAGTATCGTAAACTGCTATGTAATTTTCCAATCCAAGAAATCTGCAAACACGAATGAAGAACGGAATGAAATCTTTGCTGCTGCAACCAAGCACCAAATAATTTACATCAGCAACATCTTCATCTGAAAGTTTTTCTAAAATGAAAGGCAAACAATTTTTTTCTGTGTCGCCTTCAACCAAAATAATTTTATCAGCAAAGAAAATTTCATTCACCGATGCGTTGAACTTTGTTTGCAAATGCAATTCGTGTTTTGCTTTTTCATTGATAAAATCTTCCAACTTACCAGTGTTCAACTTTATAGTTTCTCCGTCTTGCTTTCTCAAAATAATTGCTTCATCACAATTTGAAATGTCAACAAAGTTTGGGCTGTGAGTGGTGTAGAAAATTTGTGTGTGTTCAGAAAGTGTTCTAAACTCTTTGTAAAGTTGTCGTTGTGCAAATGGAAACAAATACAATTCAGGTTCTTCAATTGCAAGTATGGCGTTGCTTTTCATCAGTGCTGCAAAAGTTTGAAACAATGAAAGCAGAATTAAATTTTGTGTGCCTGAACCAATTTCCTCAACATTAAATCTGTTGCCTTCTTCCATTGATGTAATCTGTATCATCTTGTAATACCACAACGGGTCGTAAATCTCAAGATTTAATTCGCAACCGTTGCTGTGTCCAACAATGTTTTGTTCAACCTTGTCAACGAAAACACTTTTGAATTTTGCATAACTAATTCCTTCGTCAAAATCTTTTTCAAGAATTGCTTTTGGTGTTGTCATTGCCTTTTCAAATTCACTCACTCGGTCTTTGTTTGCTCTGAAATTCACATCAACCTTTGAAAGTATTTTTCCGAACAAAGTCCATTTGCTCATTGAAAGTTGTTTTTCAAAACTTCGTTCCGATGGAATGTAAACCCATGAAAGTAGGTCACGGATTTGTCCGTTGCCGTAATATTCATCACCACCTTTGTCAATGCAAGTGAAGTATGAACTTCCTCCTTGTTCACGAACAACATATTCAAGTTGCAAAGCAATTGCTTCGCAATTTCCTTTTCCACCTGATTTTTTTGTTGCACTGACAGGTGCTAATGGTTCAGTTAAATCAACACGAATAATTATCGGATGCCTTGTATCTCTTTTATGAAAGTCGTCTTTTGAGAATGCTTTTTCAGTAGGGTAGGTTTCTCCCAAAAGAATATTGAGTGCTTTGAAAATATTTGTCTTGCCTGTGCTGTTCGGTGCAATCAAGGCACAAAGATTTTTCGGAAGTATTTCTAACTCCGAAATTGATTTGTAATTTGAAATGTAAATTCTCTTAATCATCTGTTACTTTTCTTTTTCCTGTTACGCACTCATGTATAAGGCACTTGCGGTAAAGTTTTAGTTTTTCAATTTGTTGCTCAATGCTATTTTTTACTTTGAGAATATTTTCGTTTAGGTTTTTTAGATAGTCAGAAATTTCTCTTTGCTCCTGTCTTGGGGGATAAGGAATTTTTAAGTTTCTAATTTTCTCAACTGCTAATCCTGGTTGTGCTGAACCTTGTGAATATTGATTAAGATTCATTTCTCTCATCAATTCTCCTAACCAAAACATATCACTGCCTTCAAATATTGTAACTACAACTGCATGTTCAGAAGCCCAAAATTTTCCGTCTGCATAATTGATATTTCCACACAAAGCTCCTTGTCTTCCGATTAAAGCATAAAAACCTTCGTGAGTAAATTCAGTGTAGTAACCTCTCAAACCGTTTCCACCATAAACAGGATAGCCGTCAGTTTCAGAAATTTCTTCCGATGTAATGTTATCACCACTTTGCAAGTTGGAAATATCTTTTATCCTCTTAGTTCTCCAATGTGAAGGTATATCACCAAGCCAATCAATGCCGCTTGGTTTCAGTTTCACATTTTCATCCAACCCACTTGTAACGCACTCATGTATTTTACTTTTTTTGTATTGCTCTAACTTTTCTAACTGCTGTTGCTTACTTGCAATTACTTTATCAATGTTCGCTGTGGCTTGGTCTAAGTATGCAGCAATTTCTAATTGCTCTTTTCTTTTTGGGTAAGCAACATTTGTATAGAAGTAATAAGTTGATTTCAAATTTTGAATTCCTGTTGTCTGCTGAACAAAAGGGAAATTCATTTTCTGATTGTAGAGAGCATGAAAAATGTAATTGAAAAATCTTGGCTCTGCTTGTTCATCCATTTCAATTTTCTCCATGAAGTTTGAACAGATTGCAGGCATGGTAATTTTTTTTGGAATTGCTACTCTGCCTACTAATTGTTTTTCTCCTCCTCCTGATTTCTCAATCAATAAAGTTTTATTGCTAATCAAGCGATGGTCAATTTTACTTTCCTTTAATTTTCTGTAAGTAAAATTTTGGTCACTGATTTCATATTCGTTTTCTATGTCCTCTACACGAATAACAGGAAGCAAAACCAATTCTTCTTTTTCTGATTCAGGGTCTTCACCCCAATCACCACCAACTACACTTTCAGTTCGGTTTATTAGTCGTGTAACTTTCCAATGAGTTGGCACATCACCAAGCCACTCAACATTTGTGGGTTTGTAGGTGCTATACTTCTGCATTTCTTTTTTCTAATTGGTTAATGATTGCTTCTGCTTTTTCTTCCAACTTCCAAAAATCATCCAACACTGTTTCGGCTTTTGGTGGTGCTACATACTTGAAAAAATATTTGTTCGGCAAAATTTCATAGCCCGTTGGTGGAGCAAGTTCAATTGTGATTATCGGTTTATCAATTTCACGATGCACAAACTCTTTTATGTTTTCGTTGTAAGGAATGTATTCATAATCGGTGATGTAATGCTTGTGTGTGTAGATGCACTCGGTTTGGTTTTCGTAAGTGCGTTGCCACCATTTAAAAATGTCGGGTGCTTTGCTTGCTGTAATTTCTTTTTCAAAATTTGTTTTCAAGTGTTTTGCAAAAACAGTTTCAAACTTGTCTTTCGTTGTTAGTTTGAATTTCATTTTCTTGTCGGCAACTGTAATTTCAAAATCAGCTTCGCCTCCAAAGAATGCTACTTTATCATTTACATTTTTGTTGTTCACTTTCGTTACAAACTTTTCTGTGATGTTCATGGGTTGTTCGTTTTCATCTGTCTGATGAAACACAACCTGAACTTTATGAAAACAAAAATCTCTGTAATGAAAAATTTTGCAGTGTTCATCTTCCTTCCATGCTTCGTGTTTCTGTTCAACCCAATTGCGATGTGTGTTTTCCATTCTATGCCTTTTTGAACCTAAACTTTTTGGTTCATCGCTGAATTGTTCTCTTGCATTTATCATCAGCACTTTTTCATTTCTGTCTTTCGGTTTGTTGTTGTTCAATAGCCAGATGTAAGTGTAAATGCCAGTGTTGTAAAATAATTGGTCAGGCAACATCACAATGCAATCCAACAAATCTTTTTCAATAATGTATTTTCTGATTTCACTTTCTCCGCTTAACGCATCACCATTACTCAAAGGTGAACCGTTGAAGAGGATAGCAATTTTGCTTCCTCCATCTGCTTTCGGTTTCATCTTGTCAATCATGCTCATTAAAAAAAGCAATGCACCATTTTTTACTGTCGGATAACCGCCATGATACCTACGCTGATATTTTTTTACACGGGTTGCATAGTCACCCCAGTTCACACCGAAAGGTGGATTACACAACATAAAATCAAATTGATTTCTGTCGTGCATATCGCCTCGTTCTTTGAAACCTTCTTCATCAGGCACTAAAGAATTGCCGTGTGTAATTCGGTCTGCTTTTTCTTCTTTAATAATCATGTCGGCTTTGCAGATAGCGTAATTCTTCGGCTGTCTTTCTTGTCCGAATAATTGAACTACGGTTTGCAAATGGTCTTTCTCTTTGTCGGTGTTGGCTTTGTCCAACAAATATTCTTTCGCAACTGAAAGCATACCGCCTGTGCCACATGCAGGGTCGTAAATACTTATTGCTTTGTTTTTGTCTTTGGGGTTTAGTTGAATGTTGAGCAACTCCACCATCAAACGAATTACTTCTCTCGGTGTAAAATGTTCCCCTGCTTCTTCACCGCTTTGCTCCGAAAATTTGCGAAGCAATTCTTCATAGATGTAACCCATTTCTAAATTGGTTAAATCTTTTGGTCCCAACGGTTCGTTGGCGTATTGCTTCAAGATTGGATGCAGTGCATCCTTTTGATTCATTGAACCAATGGTTGCAGCAAACTCAAACTTTTCAAAAATTTCTTCAATCGGGTTTATTTTCTTTTTCCCTTTTGCCAACTCCACTTCCGAAAAACCATTGATGTAATCACGAAAGTGTTTTTCAATTCGTGTTGCGTTGTCGTCAATTATTTTTTGGATTGTCCAGTGAGTTTTATTCCAAAACGGATATTCGTCCAACTCCACTTCTTTCATCACTTGCTCCAAACCTTTTTGCTTTTTCTCCTTCTCGGCTTTGGTGTCGGTGTCTTTCACATGAAACTGTTTGTAAGCAGGAAGTAATTCCTGCTTTGTTTTTTCTCTCATGTCCTGCAACACACATTCAATCCTGCGAAGCATGATTACTGGCAACACTACATCTTGGTATTCATACGCCTTGAACTTGCCACGCAATTTGATTGCGGACTTCCAAATTTCATCGGCTTTATTATTTAGTTTTTCTTTTGTCAGCATTTGTATTTATACTCTGAATTTATGATTTATAAAAGTAGTCAAAGATATGATTCTGACTTGTGGTTTTCTTAAAGCGTTGGAGAAAACACTCTTTCATTTTTTTTTTCGGGTTGGGTTTGTGCGGTTGCATAAAAAATTATTTATTTTTTATGCGGTGCCTGTTCGATTAAAGCGGTGTCGGTTGTTGTCCGTCTTAATTCCAAAGCTGATCGTTCAAAGCACAAAAGTTTCAAGTTTACAGGGTGCTAATAGAGTTGCAGATTACTTAT